>DATMEB010000014.1:0-8391 GCA_035557095.1 Nocardioidaceae bacterium
GCTCGACGGTCACTTCGGCCACACGCCGGACGGCGGTGCGCGGGCGATGGTGCTGTCGCAGCCGGTCGGGCCCTGCCTGCTGATCACCCCGTGGAACTTCCCGCTGGCGATGGGCACCCGCAAGATCG
The DNA here is from genome assembly GCA_035557095.1 of Nocardioidaceae bacterium. Classification (GTDB taxonomy): domain Bacteria; phylum Actinomycetota; class Actinomycetes; order Propionibacteriales; family Nocardioidaceae; genus JALZDI01. The sequence goes on from DATMEB010000014.1 coordinate 129, forward strand.
GTCCGGCCATCGCTGCCGGCTGCACGATGGTGCTCAAGCCGGCACCGCAGACGCCGCTGTCCAGCCTGGCGCTCGCGGAGACGCTCGACCGCTGCGGGCTGCCGGCGGGCGTGCTCAACGTGCTGCCCACGACTCGCGCGGGTGCGGTCGTCGAGCCGCTGCTGTCCGGCGGCGGCATCCGCAAGCTGTCGTTCACCGGCTCGACCGCGGTCGGCCGGCTGCTGCTCGCCCAGGCCGCGCCCGCCGTGGTGCGGACCTCGTTGGAGCTGGGCGGGAACGCCCCGTTCATCGTGCTCGACGACGCGGACCTCGACCGAGCGGTGGACGGCGCGATGCAGGCCAAGATGCGCAACATGGGCGAGGCGTGCACGGCGGCCAACCGGTTCTTCGTCCACGAGTCGGTGGCCGAGGACTTCGCCCGCAAGCTCGCCGAGCGGATGGGTGCGCTCGTGGTCGGGTCGGGACTCGAAGCCTCGACCCAGGTCGGTCCGCTGATCGACCCGCCGAGCCTAGAGAAGGTCGTCACGCTCGTGGAGGACGCGGTCGCCCGCGGCGCCCGCGTCGTCGTCGGCGGAACCGTCGCGGGTGAATCGGGCTACTTCTTCAACCCCACCGTCCTGATCGACGTCCACCCCGACAGCGACATGTGCTCGACGGAGATCTTCGGCCCGGTGGCGGCAATCCAGACGTTCCGCGACACCGACGACGCGGTCCGCCGGGCCAACGACACCGAGTGGGGCCTGGTCGGCTACGTCTTCACCCAGGACCTCGACCGTGCCTTCGCGGTCTCGGAAGCGTTGGAGGTCGGCATGGTCGGCCTGAACGCGGGCATCGTGTCGAACCCGGCGACCCCGTTCGGCGGGGTCAAGCAGTCCGGCCTGGGCCGCGAGGGCGGCCGGCACGGGATCGAGGAGTTCCTCGAGCGCAAGCTCATCGTCATGCCCCGCACGTAGTCACGAACTGGGCCCGACCGCGTGCGGCCGGGCCCAGTTCCCTTGTGTGTCAGCGCATCCAGGCGTACGGACCCGAGGTGTGCGGCGTCAGGTCGGTCGTGCCGACCGAACCCGGCTGTTCGGTCGCCGGGCACGACAGGCCCTTCCTCGGAACCTCGAGGTCGATCAGGTAGGCGTCGACCGCGTCGTTGACGCACGGGCTGGGCCCGCCGTTGCCGTACGCGGTGTGGCCCCAGCCCTCGTAGGTGATGAGGCGCGAGCCGCTCTGCTTCGCGGCCGTCTTGTTCCACCGGTACACCGTCGCCGGGTCGTGCACGTTGCCCACCATCACCAGCGGCGGCGCGCCCTCGATCTCCAGCGGCCGCTGCGGGTTCGTCGTCTCCAGCGGGTCGCCGGCGCAGGTCAGCGCGTGGTCGACGTAGGGACTCCACTCGATGTTCGGGAACTTCTTGGCGAGCTTGGCGCGCAGCGCGTCGTACTCGGCGAAGTCGGCGACCGGGTAGCGCCAGTCGCTGCACCAGATCGGCGGGTACGGGTTCGGGACGGCCGCGGCCGCCGCGCCGGCGGTCGTCGAGACGTTGCCCGTGCCGTCCTTGAGTGCCTTGAGGTTCCCGGCCAGCTGACCCCAGACCTGCGGCGCGTTCGCCGCGAACGCCGTCGACGACAGGGTGTAGAAGTCGATCGGCTCGCCGGTCGTCGGGTCGGTGAGCGTGCCGGCCTTGGCCTTCTCCCGCAGCTCGCCGTAGACGGCCTTGGTGTCCTGCCCGTTGAGCGCGCACGAGGCGGTGGTGTCACACCATTCGGCGAACTCCACGAAGTTCTTCTCCACCGGCTCGGTCTCGGTCCGCATGAAGTCCCACGCCGTCTTCAGGCTGTGGTCCATGTTGCCGTCGTTGACCATCGCCCGGATCCGGTCGGGGAACAGCTCGGCGTACTGCTGTCCCATCAGGGAGCCGTAGGAGTAGCCGACGTAGTTCAGCTTCTCCTCACCGAGCGCGGCCCGGATCGCGTCCATGTCGCGAGCCGTGTCGAGGTTGTCGACGTGGTCGACGAGCTCACCCGTGCTCGTCCGGCAGCTGTCCATCAGCTGCTTGTTGAGCGAGGTCAGCTGCTCGAACTCGGCCTGGTTCGTGGGATGGCGCGCATCGGACGCCCGGTTCGACAGCTCCTCGTCGCACAGCAGCTGCTCGCTGGTGTTGATCCCCCGCGGGTCGAACCCGACGACGTCGAAGCGCGCACTCACCTTCTCCGTGAACGGATCCCCGCTCATCACGAACCCGACGCCGGACCCGCCCGGCCCACCCGGATCCACGAGAATCGACCCGATCCGGTTGTCCGGATCCTTCGCCGGCCGCTTCGCGAGTCCGATGTGGGTGGTCGCACCGTCGGGTTGGCTCCAGTCGAGCGGCACCTCGATGGTCGCGCACTCGACACCCTCGGCGTCAGGACACGGCTGCCAGTCGATGGCAGCCACGTCCTGTCCAGCCGCCCCAGCGCTGCCGGGCACGAGCAGCACACCCGCCCCGACGATTACCCCGGTCATCGCCCCTAACAGAGATCTCCTACCAAGTCGCATGCGGTGAATTCCTTTCCGAATGGGGACATCACCAAGTTACCGACGCATGCGACTGCACGGAGTGCACGTCCGATTCCGTTCGGTCAGGACGCGAGAAGTCAGACAGGGCTTGGAGTTCCCGAAGCGGTCGGCACGGTCCGGCCGCTCACAGCGGCCATTCTGGCGACCACCTCCGCCAGTGCCGGCATGTCCTCGTCGATGAGGGCCTGCGGGCCGTCGCACAGGGCGGTCTCCGGTCGGGGGTGGACGTCGACGATCAGGCCGTCCGCGCCCGCCGCCAGGCCGGCTCGGGACAGCGGCAGGACCAGGCTGCGGTGTCCGCCCGAGTGGGACGGGTCGATGACCACCGGCAGGTGCGACAGGTGTTGCGCGACCGGGACGGCGGAGACGTCCAGGGTGTTGCGGGTCGCGGTGTCGAAGCTGCGGATACCGCGCTCGCACAGCACGATGTCCAGGTTGCCGCGCTGGGCGATGTACTCGGCGGCCATCAGCCACTCGTCGATCGTGGCGTTCATGCCGCGCTTGAGCATGATCGGCTTGTCCACCTGGCCGACCGCTTGCAGCAGCGGAAAGTTCTGCATGTTCCGGGTGCCGATCTGCAGCATGTCGGCGTAGGAGGCGACCAGGTCGACGTCCTGCGCGCTGACGACCTCCGTCACCACCGGCAGGCCGGTCTCCTGCCGCACGTCCGCGAGGATGCGCAGCGCGCGCTCGCCGAGACCCTGGAAGGCGTACGGCGAGGTGCGCGGTTTGTAGGCGCCGCCTCGCAGCAGCGACGCACCGGCGTCGCGCGCCATCAGTGCCGCCCCGAGAGTCTGCTCCGGCGTCTCCACCGCGCACGGCCCGGCGATCAGCGTCGCCGTCCTCGGCCCGATGGGCACGCCGCCCACCCACACGACCGAGCGGTCCGGGTGGTGGTCGCGGCTGACCAGCTTGTAGGGCGTGGAGATGCGGACGACGTCGGCGACGCCGGGCAGCGCGCGCAGTCCGGCGTCCTGCAACTGCTCGACGTCCCCGACCAGTCCGATGATCGTGCGGGTGAACCCACGGCTGACGAACGCCTCACAGCGCGCCGTGCCGATGATGTCGACGACCGCGTCGATGTCGGCCGGCGCCGCGTCCGGTGCCATCACGATGACCACGTAGTGCTCCTCGTCTCGCCGCGCTGGGCCAGGTCCGGCCGCAGCGCGCTCGCTCTGCCCAAGTACACGTGCTGCAACCGGGAACGCGGTTCGGACCACTCGACATGGGCGAGCAGCCGCACCACGCGCTCCATGGCTCCCGGCACGGAGATCTCCGCCGCACAGATCAGCGGCACGTCCACCAGACCGAGCGTGCGGGCAGCCTCCGCGGGGAACGCGCTGTGCAGGTCCGGGGTCGTGGTGAACAGCACGCTGATCACGTTCTCCGGAGTGAGGCCGTTGCGTTCCAGCACGGCCCGCATCAGGTCTCGGGTGCTGCCGAGCAGATCGGTGGGCGTGTCGGCGGTTACCTGAACCGCGCCGCGCACCGCCCCGATCGTCGCCGTCGCCACGGGGTCACTCCTCCAACAGGTCGGGCTGCTCGCGGGTGATCTCGTCGTAGAGCAGCTGGAAGCTGAACCACGCGAGCTGGCGATCGCCGAAGCCGTCCTTGGCGGCCAGCGCCTGCTCCCGGTCCATGGGGACCTGTTTGCCCGCGGCCATCGCGAGCAGCTGGACCTGGGCACAGGAGTCGAAGGTGAAGAACCAGTGCAGCGCCTCGTCCAGCGTCTGCCCCACGGTGATCAGGCCGTGGTGCTTGAGCACGATCGCCCGCCGGTCGCCGAGGTTGTCGGCGATGTCGCGACCCTGCTCCACCGCGATCGACGGGCCGCGGTAGTCGGAGTAGAGGACCTGGTCCTCGTAGAACGCGGCGGACTCCTGGTCGACGGGCTCCAACAGCCGGTCCAGCGCGGCGAGCGCGCGGGAGTGCACGGTGTGCGCGTGCGCGGCGGCCTCGGCGTCGTCGCGTGCGTCGTGGATCGCGGCGTGGATGACGAACGCGCTGGGGTTGACCGGGCGGTCGCCCTCGACCACGCGGCCCGTGCTGTCGACACAGATCAGGTCTCGGACCTTCACTAGGTTGAACGAGACGCCGAACGGGTTGACCCAGAACCGGTCGTGATGCTCGGGGTCGCGCACCGAGATGTGCCCGGAGATGCCTTCCCCGAAGCCGAACTTGCCGAACAGGCGCATCGCCGCGGCGAGTCGCTGCTTGCGGTGCCGGCGCTCCTCGGCGACCGTGGCGAACACGGGCGGGGACGGCATGGGCAGGCCGGTGTGCGTGTCGGCGAGGTAGCTCGCCTGCTCTTCCTCGGTGGTGGTCACTGGACGACTCCTTCCTCAGATGTACTGCAGGGCAGCGGACTTGGCGGCATGCGCGGGCACGAGCGCCCGCGCGATGTCCACCGCGCGGTCGACCAGGGACTGCACGCCGAAGGTGAAGAAGAGGCTGCCCATCGCCGGGTCGCCCAGTGCGTAGAACCTGGGGTCGGGGATGCCTTCGACGGTGAGCGCGCTGGTCGCGCGGTCCACGGCCACCCCGCCGCGTGGGTGCGGCTCGGCGAACCCCGCGGCGACGAGCGAGCCGACCAGGGTCGTGGCCTTCGCGGACAGCCGCCGCGAGCGGGCGTTGACCGCGTTGACCACGACGTCGAAACGTCGTTCGCCGTCCGCGGCACCGACCACGAAGCCGCCCGGCTCGGGGCGTACGGACACCACGCGCTGCGCGATCTCCAGCCGGCCGGAGTCGAACAGGCCCAGCAGCGTCTCGGCACTGCTCGGCGGCATGGGGCAGCACAGGCTCATCAGCGCCCGGTCGTGCTGCAGGGCGTCCTGCTCGTGCGCGGGCAGCAGCGGCCACACGTCCGGCCCCGCGTCGGGCACCGCCTGCTGGACGATGCGCAGCGCGAAGCTGGACGACTCGACCTCGGCGAACTGGCGGCGCAGCCGCGTCTGCGCGTCCTCGTGGCGCACCGAGTCCAGCTCCGCGGTCACCGTCCAGAGATCCTCGCCGGCGGCGGCCAGCTCCTCGGTCATCACGTCGACGACCTCCGCCAGGGTCAGCGACCCGCCGGCGGCCGCGATGGCCCGGAACCGAGCGGGCGTGAAGTGCCGCAACGGCATGTGCTGCACCCGCTGCCGCACGGCGGGCAGCACCCCGCGGCGGGACAGCAGGGTGACCGGGCCGCGGTGGCCGTGCGCGGTGAGCGCCAGGACGACGTCCACCGCCGTCAGGCCGCTGCCGAGCACGCCCACCGCGGCGTCCGGGTCGACGTCGGCCAGCCGGCTCGCCGTCGGGTAGGGATCGGCCACGAAGCCGGGCGTGCCGGCGAGGTCGTAGACATCGGGTGGGCTGCCCGCGCCGAAGCACAGCACCACCCGGTCGACGGGAGTTCGCCTACCTTCCGCGCACAGCACGAGATCCCCGCCGTCGAGGCGCGCCGAGTCCACGCGGCCGCGCACGAGCTCGACGCGCCATCCGGCGGCGATCAGGTCGCGTAAGGCCGTCCGCGCCGACTGCTCGAGGTAGTCGCCGTAGAGCGCTCTGGGCAGGAACCGGGTCCCCGCGCGCGGGTCGAACCGGGCGCCCTCGACGGAGCCGGTGACCAGAGCGCGCGCGGTGAGCCACTGCTCGAGGTGGTCCACGTCGTCGGCGCGCACCGACATGTCCCGCGGTGGCGCGTTGACTCGCACGGCGTCCAGGTCGGGCTGATAGGGCCGGCCGCGCCAGAACGTCTCGCCCGCCTCGAAGACCGTCAGCTCTCCCGGCGGCAAACCAGGTTGTCTCGCCAGCGCGGTGAGCAGGCACACCGCCGACGCACCGCTCCCGACCACACCGATGCGCACCCGTACGCCCCCTTCTCGCACAGAACCACCCCGATCGGGGCGGCGCCAACGACTGTAGGACGGGGGTACTGGCGGGAACGTGTCCGAATGCGCGCCGAGTCTTGTCAATTAGCGTAACGCGGCTGCGCATGCGAAGAGCTACATTTTCCGTTTCGCTGTGGTAGCCACGTTCCCCCATTTGGCAGTGTGCCTCACCAGCGGTGCATCAATAGGATGCAAGGTTGGTGTCTTTTGATTTTTGGTCATGTCGAACAATGGGCATAGTTACGGGGGTCCAAACTTCATGGAGCTGGTCAGGGAGCGCGCACAGGGCGACCGCACGCGTGTGTTGAGCACGGCGGACGTCACACCGGGTGACCGCGTCGACGCCTGGCACGAGCTGGTCCGGTCCGTGTGCGGGCCGGTCGACGTCGCAACCGGAACCGAGTCGTTCGACGGCACGATCGTCCAGTCGTCGCTCGGCGATGTGCAGGTCTGCCTCATCACCGCGGACGAGCACTCGGTCAGCAGATCCCGGCGGCGGGTGCGGTTACAGGACGACACGCATATCTACGTCTCGACGCCGCTGCGCGGCCGGCTGACGGTCGCGCAGGACGAGGAGCGCATCGCGGTCGAGCCGGGTGACGTCGTCACCTTCGACAGCACCAGGCCGTACACGCTGGCGCTGCCGGGCGGTGGGCGACTGGTGTCCGTGCGGCTGTCGCACGACTTACTCGGCCTCAACCCGCGTGGCACGCGCACGTTGACCGCGCGCCCGTGGCCAGGCGATACGGGCATCGGCGCGCTGGCATCGACCGTGCTCAAGGCGTTGGGCCACCGGCTCGCCGAGCTGGACGACCCCGAGCGCAACCACCTGGCCAACGTCGTCGTGGAGCTCGTCACCTCACTGTTCGCCCAGCGCCTGCACACGCTGACCGACAAGTCCGACTCCGCCCGTCAGGGCATGCTGCTGCGGATCCAGAGCTTCGCCCGCAACAACCTCGCCGACACCACGCTCACCCCCTCCGTCCTCGCGCGGTCGCACAACGTCTCGCTGCGGTACCTGCAGCTGCTGTTCGCCGAGCAGGGCACGAGTCCCGCGCGATGGCTTCGCGAACAGCGGCTCGCCCGATGCCGCGCCGACCTGTCCGACGCGAGCCTCGACCACCTCACCGTGGCCGCCATCGGCGCCCGGTGGGGCATCGGGCAGGCGTCGCAGGTGAGCCGGCTGTTCCGCCAGACCTTCGGGGTGTCACCGAGCGTCTACCGACGAACCAACCGGGGACACTGCGCCATAGCCTGAGCGACCGGTGCGCGAAAACCGCACTTCGGGTTCGCGACTGCGCCACAACTTCCCTCGCACCGGAAGTACCGTTGGATTCCGGTGATCGAAAACCGGGAGCGACTCCCGTCGCAGAGAAAATAGACGGTTCGCTCCATGTTTATGCCTCCCCCTGTCCGAATTATCCAGGAGAAAAACATGGGTGAGTTTTCCCGTGTGCTCGGCCTGCCCGCCGAACAGACGAACGGCGCGGCCGTGCCCGACGCGGTCGACGTCCTCGCCCGGGCGGCCGGCGTGGTGGGAGCCGACCGGGTGTCACACACCACCGGTCTCGGCCCGAACGTCAGCCGCTACCGGTCGCGCCGCGTCGGCGGTGTGGTCCGGCCCGAGACGGTGGCGCAGGTGCGCGAGCTGGTGCGGCTCTTCGGTTCGGTGCCGGGCGCCGGTCTGCACGCGGTGAGCACCGGGCGGAACTGGGGTCTGGGTTCCCGCGAGCCGACGGCCGACGACGTCGTCGTGCTCGACCTGGGTGACCTGGCGCAGGTGCGCGAGGTCGACCTCACCGGCGGTTGGGCCGTGGTCGAGCCCGGAGTCACCCAGGGGC
>DATMEB010000015.1:0-7876 GCA_035557095.1 Nocardioidaceae bacterium
TGCGGGTAGGTGATGGTGTCCTCGTCCTCCTGTCGATCCAGTGGGGTCAGCTCGATGCCCGCGCCATCTCGGCGCTGGGACGCCTCGGCTGCCTTGCGCGCCCGCCCGGCGATGTCTTCGTCCCACGACTTGCGCGCGACGGTGGCGTCGATCAGGCCCCAGTCCACAGCGGTTTCGCCGCGGTAGCCCTCGGATTTCGTCGCGAACAGGTCAGCTCGGTCCTTGCGGACGTGTCGCTTGTCCACGACGCGAGTGAGACCACCCGTTCCTGGCAGGACGCCGAGCAGAGGAACCTCCGGCAGGCTGACCGTCGACGACCCGTCATCGATCAGCACAATCTCGTCGCAGGCGAGAGCCAACTCGTAGCCCCCACCCGCAGCAGTGCCGTTCAGCGCCGCGATCCACGTCTGACCGCTCGACTCACGCGCGTCCTCGATGGTGTTGCGGGTCTCGTTGGTGAACTTGCAGAAGTTCACCTTCCAGGCGTGGCTGGACTGCGCGAGCATCTTGATGTTCGCGCCGGCGCAGAACATCCGCTCCAGGCCACCGGTGACCACGACCGCCTTGACCTCGGGATGCTCGAAGCGCAGCCGCTGGACCGCGTCGTAAAGCTCGATGTCGACGCCGAGGTCGTAGGAGTTGCTCTTGAGCTCGTAGCCGGGGACTATCCCGCCGTCCTGGTCGACATCGAGCGTGAGCGTCGCCACCTCCTTGTCGACCTCCAGCCTCCAGTGCCGGTACTGGTCGGGTGAGGTGTCGAACGAGACCGGGCCGACGTTGTTCTCGACCGGAGCGGTCGCATCCGCCGGGTGCGCACCCTCGTCACGGGTGATGGTGTCGGGTGCAGCGGTCATCGCACTCCTCCATGCAATCGGTGCAGTCGGTGGCGTCTCCGGTGGATGACTCTACATTGTCATAGCGACACGTCAATAGTTCGTAGCATATTCTGGGAGCGCCCTGCGGCTGTCGCGCAGGCCCCGCGACTAGAGTCGGGCGTGTCCGTGACATTTGCCGAAAGGAGCCTCGCGCCGTGCCCAGCGGTCTGCCCAGTGGTGTGCCCAGCGGTCTGCCCAGTGGTCTGCCCAGTGGTCTGCCCGGTGGTCTCTCGGGTGGTCCCACCGTCGCCGACGAAGGCGCCGACCTCACCTCCGCTGCGGATGAGGCCGGGCCCGGTGCGCGGCGCCGCCGCGAGCTCGGCTCGACCAGCGCGCGCTCCCTGCTGCTGACCGTGCTCGGCGAGTTCGCCCTGCCCGCCCGGCAGCCGGTGTGGACCGGCGCGTTCCTGGGCGCGCTCGCGGCGCTGGGGGTGGAGGAGAAGGCCGCCCGGCAGGCGCTGGCGCGCTCCTCGACCGAGGGGCTGTTGCAGGCCGACCGGGTGGGACGTCGTACCCGCTGGCACCTCACCGACCGAGGCGAGCAGCTGCTGACCGAGGGCACCGAGCGCATCTACGGGTTCATGCGCCGGCGGCAGCGCTGGGACGGCCGCTGGCTCGTGCTCGCGGTGACCGTTCCGGAGACCAACCGGCAGCTGCGCCACAAGCTGCGCACCCGCCTCACCTGGGCCGGGATGGGGTCGCCCGCCTCCGGCATCTGGGTCGTGCCCGACGCCGGTCGCGTCGACGAGGTCGCGGCGATCGTCGACGAGCTCGGCATCGCACACAGCACGATGTCGTGGACCGGCCCGTCGGCCGGGATCGGCGACCCGCAGGACGTCGTGGCCGCGGCCTGGCGCCTCGAGGAGATCGAGGCGGCATACGACGAGTTCGTCGCGCAGTTCGCCTCGCGGCGGGTGGACGGACAGCAGGACGGGTTCGTCGCCCAGGTGCAACTCGTGCACGCCTGGCGCCGCTTCCCCGCACTCGACCCGGCCCTGCCGGCCGAGCTGCTCGACCACGACTGGCCGGGCCCCGATGCCGCCACCGTCTTCCACCGGTGCCACGAGCGCTGGCACCGCCGGGCGCAGGCGTACTGGGCGACCTTGTGCGCCGGCGCCGACGATCGCGCCTGAGCCCCTGGCAGCGAGGTTGCCGAATGCGGGGCTAGTTGTCTTCCTTCCAGAACCGCACGTAGTCGAACTCGACGCCCATCTTGTTGATGCCCTGCGCGGGCGGGGCGATCCAGCTCGCGAACTCACCCGGCTCGTAGACCGGCTGCATCAGCGAACGGACGTCGGCGCGGTCCTGCTCCGAGGGCAGCCACTCGGCGACGCGGGTATCCCAGTCCTCCTGGGTCAGCACCTCGCCCTCGGGGCTGATGTGGTGGTCCCGGTAGGCGCCGACGCTGCGGTTGAAGCCCTCGTGCGGAAGCGTCAGCCGGTGCGGGAGGCCGGCGTCCTCCAGCGCCTGGTTCCAGCGCCGGATGCCGTTCTCGCAGTCGGCGACGTACTCATCGCGCAGGTCGAGGTTGAGCGCGTTCAGCAGCGGGACGGTCTCGGTCACCAGCTCGTCGTCCACGACCTTGGTCATCTCGCGGGTCTCGTTCTGCAGCTCGTGGTCGTCCTTGCGCCGCTTCTCCTGCCAGCGGCCCTTGATGCCGGCGGTGTAGTACGCCGCGGCGTTGGAGGACAGCTCGGAGCCGAACAGGTCCATCGAGACCGAGAACTGCTGGTTGAGGTACTTCTGGATCGTGCTGAACGGGATCCCGCCGTGCTGCAGGATGTCGTCGGTGCCGTGCTCCTTCATCAGCGCCGCGGTCTTCTCGACGACCCGCTGGATGCCGGTGGTGCCCACGAACATGTGGTGGGCCTCCTCCTTGAGCATGAACTCGCAGGTCCGCGCCAGCGGGTCGAAGCCGCTCTCCTTGAGGGTGCCGAGCTGGTACTTCCCGTCACGGTCGGTGAAGTAGGTGAACATGAAGAAGTTCAGCCAGTCGGTCGTGTCCTCGTTGAACGCACCGAGGATGCGCGGGTTGTCGTAGTCGCCGCTGTTGCGCCGGAGCAGCTCCTCGGCCTCCTCGCGACCCTCGCGGCCGAAGTACGCCTGCAGCAGGTAGACCATCGCCCAGAGGTGCCGGCCCTCCTCCACGTTGATCTGGAAGAGGTTGCGCATGTCGTACAGGCTGGGCGCGGTGGCGCCGAGCTGGCGCTGCTGCTCGACGCTGGCCGGCTCGGTGTCGCCCTGGATGACGATCAGCCGCTGCAGCTCGGCGCGGTACTCACCGGGAACCTCCTGCCAGGCCTTCTGGCCCTTGTGCTGGCCGAAGGTGATCTCGCGGTCGGGGTCGGTCTCGGCGAGGAAGATGCCCCAGCGGTACTCCTCCATCGGCACGAAGTCGTAGACGGCCCAGCCCTCACGGTCGATCGCGACCGCGGTGCGCAGGTAGACCTCCTTGGTGGGCACCTGCGGGCCGAGGCTCTTCCACCAGTCGATGAACTTCGGCTGCCAGCGCTCGAGCGCGCGCTGCAGCCGGCGGTCGCCGGCCAGGTCCACGTTGTTGGGGATCCGCTCGCTGTAGTCGATCTTGCTCAGCGGACCGGTGGGTTCGGGTGCGGCTCCCAGGCGGTCGTCGGTGCTCGTCATCCGCTCCAGCCCTTCTCTCCGGTTTCCGCCGTTCGTCCACGGCGAAGTGACGTCTCGTCATGAGAATGTAGCATGTTGGGTCTCATGCACAACCCCCTGCGAGCACGTCGAGCACACGCGGTCCGGCCTGCACCGCGGTGCGCTGCAGGTGGTGCGTGACCGCCCGCAGGCCGCCCTCCTCCTCGCCACCGCCGGCCCGGCCGGGCCCGCCGTGCACGAGCTGGGGCATCGGGGTCCCGTGCCCGGTGCTCTCCTGCGCGTCGTCGCGGTCGAGGACCAGCACCCGGCCGTGGTACGCCGCGGCACCGAGCACCACCTCGCGGACGACCTCGTCGTCGTACGACACCACCGAGCAGACCAGCGAGCCCTTACCGAGGGCGAGCAGGTCCACCGCGTGGGCGGGGTCGCGGTAGCCGATCAGCGTGCTGACCGGCCCGAACGCCTCGACCGCGTGCGGCTCCGGCCGGTCGGCGTCGTCGCAGCGCAGCAGTGTCGGCGCCATGAACGCACCGACGTCGGGGTCGGCGCCCACGACGTCGGTCGCGCGCGTACCTCCGGTGACCACGCTCGCGGCCGCCTGCAGCCGCTGCACGGCGGCGAGGACGTCGTCGCGCTGGCCGCGGCCCACCAGGGCGCCCAGCGTGACCCCGTCGGCGCCGGGAGCCCCGACGACCACCTTGGCCAGCCGGTCCGACACGGCCTCGGCGACCTGGTCCATCAGCGGCTCGGGCACGAGCGCGCGCCGGATGGCCGTGCAGCGCTGTCCGGCCTTGCAGGTCATCTCGTGCACGAGCTGGTCGGCGAAGAGCTCGAACTCCGGCGTCCCGGGTACGGCGTCAGGCCCGAGCACCGAGCCGTTCAGCGAGTCGGCCTCGGCGTTGAACCGCACCGATCGCCGCGTGACCGCGTCGTTGGTGCGAAGCAGGCCGGCGGTGTCGGCCGAGCCGGTGAACGCCACGAGGTCCTGGCCGCCGAGGTGGTCGAGCAGGTCGCCGAGGCCGCCGCAGACCAGCTGCAGCGCGCCGTCGGGCAGCAGCCCGGCCTCGTCCATGATCCGCACGGCGTGCTCGGCGACGTAGGCCGTCTGGGTCGCGGGCTTGACGATCGTTGGTACGCCGGCGATCAGCGCCGGCGCCAGCTTCTCCAACATCCCCCACACCGGGAAGTTGTAGGCGTTGACCTGCACCGCCACTCCGCGCAGCGGCGTGAGCAGGTGCCGGCCGCTGAACGTGCCGCCCTTGCCCAGCGGCTCCGCGTCGCCCTCCGGGAGCACGTTGCCCTCCGGCAGCCCCTTGGCAGCCTTGCTCGCGAACACCAGCGCGGTACCGATCCCGCCGTCGACGTCCACCGAGGCGTCCGCGGCAGTGGCGCCGGTGCGGGCGGAGAGCTCGACCAGCTCCTCGCGGCGTGCACCGAGGGCCTTGGCCAGCTCCTTGACCATCCCGGCGCGCTCGGCGAAGCCGCTCTGTCGCAGGCCGGAGCCGCCGATCTCGCGGGCGTACGCGACCGCGCCCGCGGTGTCCAGGCCGTCGGTCGAGACCCGAGCCACGGGCTCGCCGGTGACCGCGTCGACCACCTCGGTGCCGGCGGCGCCGCTGTCCCACCAGCGGCCCTGCGTCCAGCTCGGCAGCAGTCGGGTCCCGTTCTGCTCCCTGTGCTCCATCGTCGGGCTCCTCCTCGGTTGTGCTGCGGCGACGGTGTGGCGACCGGGCGGCGTCATCAGGAGCCGGCCCTCCGGCTCCCGTCGCCGGCCGAGGCGAAACATGCTACAGATGTGTGTCGAGACGTGGATACTGCGTGGCACAAAATTTGCCCGCGACGACACCTCTGTCGGTGCTCTATGGTTGCTTGCATGGGGGTCACACCGAGCCCCCGACCCGGGGAGGGTCCTGATGACGACTGCGCCTACCGGCCTGAGCCAGGAGTCCGACTTCGACGAGTACCGCGGCGAGCTCGTCGGCTACTGCTACCGGATGCTGGGATCGGCGTTCGACGCCGACGACGCGGTCCAGGAGACGATGTTGCGCGCCTGGCGCAGCATCGACCGGTTCGAGGGCCGGGCCGCACTGCGGTCATGGCTCTACCGCATCGCCACCAACGTCTGCCTGGACATGCTGGGCAGCCGCAAGCGTCGCGCCCGCCCGATGGACCTCTCGTCCACGTCGTGGCAGCCGGTCGAGGCGTCGCTGAGCGCCCGCCAGCCCGAGGACACCTGGCTCGAGCCCGTGCTGGACAGCCACGTTCTCCCGGCGGCCGCCGACCCCGCCGACGTGGCCGTCGGGCGCGAGTCGATCCGGCTGGCCTTCGTGGCGGCGCTGCAGCACCTCCCCGCGCGCCAGCGTGCGGTGCTGATCCTGCGTGACGTGCTCCGCTGGAAGGCCGACGAGGTGGCCACGCTCCTGGACACCACCGTCGCCTCGGTCAACAGCGCGCTGCAGCGCGCCCGCGCCACGTTGCAGTCCCGTGGGCTGAGCGACGGAGAGGTCTACGACCCACTCGACGCGGAGCAGCAGGACCTGTTGCAGCGTTACCTCGAGGCGTTCGAGAGCTACGACGTCGAGCGGTTCGTGTCGCTGCTGCGCGAGGACGCCACCCAGAACATGCCGCCCTTCGAGCTGTGGCTGGGCGGCCGCGAGGACATCGGCAGGTGGATGCTCGGCCCCGGCCACCATTGCCGCGGCTCGCGGCTCGTGCCGATGGTCGCCAACGGCGCCCCCGCGTTCGCGCAGTACCGGCCGAGTGGTCCCGGCGGGCGGCATGAGCCGTGGGCGATCCAGGTGCTCGAGGTCTCCGGCGGCCAGGTCGTGGCCATCACGTCGTTCCTCGACACCAGGCTGTTCTCGCAGCTGGGTCTGCCGGACCACCCCGACGAGGCCGGGCTCGTCACGAACTGACGCCTGGCAGCGGGGGCGGTCGCGGTCAGCGGCGCAGGGCCTCGACCAGACCGGGCAGGCCCGCGCCTCGCAGTGCCGAGCCCATGCCGACCCCGAGCGCGCCCGCGGCGAGGTAGTCGGACGCGTTGCCGGCGTTGATGCCGCCGGTGGCGACGACCCGAAGCTCCGGGAGCGGGTCCGCGACCGCCCGGATCCACTCCGGGCCGAGGATCGAGGCCGGGAACACCTTGACCGTGCGCACGCCCAGCGCGAGCGCGCGGCCGGCCTCCGACGGCGTGGCGACACCGGGCAGGAACGGGACGTCGTGCTGCTGCGCGTGCCGGACGGTCTCGTCGTCGAGTCCCGGCGCGATCGCGAAGCGGGCACCGGCCTTGCGGGCCAGGTCGAGCCGCTCCGGCGTCGTCACGGTGCCGGCGCCGACCGGTCGCCCCTCGGGCGCGGCCTCGACCACGGCGCGGAGGGCGTCGACACCCGCGGGGCGTTCGACCGTGACCTCGACCAGCGGCACCCCGCAGTCCCAGGCCTCGCGGGCCGCGCGCACCGCCTCGTCGGCGTCGAGTCCGCGCAGGATCGCGACCAGCGGCACCTCGGCCAGCGCGCTGGAGAAGAACTCCGCCCAGTGCGCGAACTGCTCGGCGCCCGCGCCCGTGCCCGGTCCCGTGTCCGCCCCGGTGTCACGGGTTCGCGTCGTGGCCTGCTCGTCGGTCATGGTCCTCCCATCCGAGTTCCTCGCTCACCGCGGCCGCGGTGGCGATGACGTCCGGCACGAGCGCGAGCAGGTCGTCGCGTTCGAGCACCATCCGCGGCACCGCCACCGAGACAGCGGCACACACCGCGCCTGAGGCGTCGCGCACCGGCGCCGCCACGCAGTGGATGAACTCCTCGTGCTCGAAGTCGTCGACCGCCCAGCCCTGTGCGACGGTCCTTCTCAGCTCCTGCTCGAGCGCCTCGCGTGTCGTGCGCGTATGGGCCGTGCACCGCCTCCACGGCGGCGGACCGAGCAGGCGGTCGCGCTCCGCTGGGTCGAGGTGGGCGAGGATCGCCTTGCCCAGAGCGGTCGCGTGTGGTGGTGCGATGGCGCCGATGCGGGAGTACATCCGGATCGCGTGTCGCGACTCGACCTTGTCGAGGTAGACCACGTCGCTGTCCTCCAGCCCGGCCAGATGCACGGTCTGCCCGCACCGTTCGCCGAGCGCACGCAGGTGCTCGGCGGCGGCCGTCCGTACGTCGAGGCTCTCCACCGCGGTGTGTGCGAGCATCCGCATCTGCGGCCCCAGCCGGTAGCGACCGTCGGCAGCCCGGCTTACGAACCGTTCCTCCTCCATCGTCCGCAGCAGCCGCAGCGAGGTGGTGCGGTGTACGCCGAGACAGCGGCCGAGCTCGCTGATCGTGGCCGGGCCGGCGGCCAGCTCGCGCAGGATGTGTAGCGCGCGCTCGACGCTTCCCGGCGCGCGCCGGGCGCTA
>DATMEB010000016.1:0-20942 GCA_035557095.1 Nocardioidaceae bacterium
GTCGAGCTGCTCGGGCGTGAGCCGGTCGACGAACCAATGGCGCACGGCGGCCACGTGCCCGGGCGCCGCCTTGGCGATGGCGGCGCGCCCGGCGTCGGTGACGACGACGAAGGCACCCCGGTGATCGCTCGGGCACTTCTCGCGCCGCACGAGACCCCGGTCGGCCATGCGCGACACGTGGTGTGACACCCGGCTCTTCTCCCATCCCAGCTCGGCGCCGAGCTCGAAGGCGCGGAGCCGACCGTCGGGCTGGTCGGTCAGCACGACGAGGACCGTGTAGTCGGAGTACGAGAGCTCGGAGTCGTCGGCGAGCTCGCGGGCCAGCGCGGCGTTGAGGCGATGCCACACGGCCTGCACGCCCCTCCAGGCCCGGGCCTCGCGCTCGTCGAGCCATCTCACGTTGTCCATGGGCGCACTCTAGTCCGGAATAGTTGACATGTCACCCATGTTGGAGACATCATCGGACGCAGTTGATCCATCAACCAACAGGTTGGGATCGTAGTTCCGCCCGCCCATTGCACCAGGAGAGGCCCCATGAGCACCACGACCGCCGAGTCCGCCACCGGCACCTACGCCATCGATCCGACCCACAGCCGCATCGGCTTCGTCGCCCGCCACGCCATGGTCACCAAGGTGCGCGGCTCGTTCAACGAGTTCACCGGCACCGGCTACTTCGACGCCGAGAACCCGGCCGACAGCCACGTGGAGCTGACCGTCGAAGCCGCCAGCATCGACACCCGCAACGCCGACCGCGACGGCCACCTGCGCAGCAACGACTTCTTCGACATGGAGAACCACCCCGAGATCACGTTCGCCTCGACCGGCGTACGCCAGACCGACGACACCACCGTCCAGGTCACCGGCGACCTCACGATCAAGGGCGTGACCAAGCCGGTCACGGTCGACTTCGAGTACCAGGGCTCGGCCACCGACCCCTTCGGCAACGAGCGGGTCGGCTTCGAGGGCGCAGTGACCATCAACCGCAAGGACTGGGGCGTCAACTGGAACGCGGCCCTGGAGACCGGCGGCGTCCTGGTCAGCGAGAAGGTCACCCTCGAGTTCGAGGTCTCGGCGGTCAAGAACGCCTGAGCACACCGCACAGGCCCGATCGCCCCTCCGGCTCGGGCCGCCTGAAGCGGACGAGGCCCCCGCACGTGCGCCGTGCGGGGGCCTCGCTCTGCATGGGGACCCGAAGCAGACCAGGGTCCGTCCCCGGACGGGACAGCCCCTGATGTCCGGCCGCCGATCCTGCGGCCTACCGGGGTGAGTGACGGGATTCGAACCCGCGGCCACCTGGACCACAACCAGGTGCTCTACCAGCTGAGCTACACCCACCATGCCGTGCGCACACGTGGCGCGGCGCAAAAGAGTGTAACGGCTGCGCGACGTGGCGGATAAACCGGCTCAGCCGTCGGCGCCCAGCGACCCGCCGTGCTCTGCGGCCAGCGTCCTGGCGGTGTCGGAGTCGGGCCCGGGCGGCTCGACGAACACGGCCGACCGGTAGTAGCGCAGCTCCTCGATGCTCTCGCGGATGTCGGCGAGCGCCCGGTGGTTGCCGTTCTTCGGCGGGCTGGCGAAGTAGACCCGCGGGTACCACCGGCGTACCAGCTCCTTGATCGACGACACGTCGACGATGCGGTAGTGCAGGTAGGCGTCGATGTCGCGCATGTCGCGGGCGAGGAACGCCCGGTCGGTCGCGACGGTGTTGCCGGCCAGCGGGGGGCGGGTGCCCTTGGCGACGTGGGCGTGGACGTACTCGAGGACCTGCGCCTCGGCCTCCTGCAGCGTGCACCCCTGGTCGAGGACCTCGAGCAGGCCCGACTCGGTGTGCATCTGGCGTACGACGTCGTTCATCTGCTCCAGCGCGGAGCCCGGTGGCTTGATCACCAGGTCGACGCCGTCGCCGAGGACATTGAGGTCGAAGTCGGTGACCAGGGCGGCGACCTCGATGAGCGCGTCTCGTTCGAGGTCGAGGCCCGTCATCTCGCAGTCGATCCACACCAGTCGGTCATTCACAGCACGACAGCCTATGCCTTCGCGTTTCGCGAACTTCGCCGGTGCCGCGTCGGCCGAACCTATGGTGGTTATGGGCGTTTTCGGAGCAGCGCGAAGGTGGGGAGACGGCGTTGGCGGACCCGCGAGGCTGGTGGGCGTGGGCGGGGCTGGTGTCCCGGCTCGTCGTCGGCGCCGTCTGGGTCGTGGCCGGAGCGCTCAAGCTGCCCGACCCGGCGCTGAGCGTGCGGGCCGTGCGCGCCTACCGGCTGCTGCCGGAGGCGGTCGTGCCGGTGGTGGGGTACGGCCTGCCCGTGCTCGAGGTGGCGATCGGGCTGCTGCTGATCATCGGGCTCGGTATCAGGGTCGTGGCCTCGGTCTCGGCGGTGCTGTTCCTGGTCTTCATCGTGGGCATCGCCTCCGCCTGGGCCCGAGGGCTGCAGATCGACTGCGGGTGCTTCGGTGGAGGCGGCTTCCGGGCCGACGCGACCGCGCAGTACCCATGGGAGATCGCCCGCGACGTCGCGCTCCTCGCCTTGTCTGTGGCCTTGGTCGTACGCCCGCGGACCGCGCTGGCGCTGGACGACCGGGTGCTGCTGAGGGAAGAGGTCTGAGATGGCGTCGAGCTCGCGCGACCGCGTCCGGCAGATGCAGCAACAGCAGCGTGCCGCTGCCAGCCGACGCCGCGGCGTTGCCGTGGCGCTGGTCGTCGTGGTGGTGCTGGCCGTGGTGGTCGGTGTGGGCATCGCGGTGCAGATGTCGCGTTCGGAGGTGTCCGGCGGCGCGGTCTCCGGTGATGCCGTGCCCAGCGGCGTGGTGGACCGGTACGCCGTGCCACGCGGCGACCGCTCTGCTCTGGTCACGCTCACGCTCTACGAGGACTTCCAGTGCCCCGTCTGCCGTCAGGTCGAGGCGATCATCGGCCCGACGGTCGACAGGTACGTCGAGAGCGGGACGGTGCGGGTCGAGTACCGCCCGATCGCCTTCCTCGATGCCGCGTCGACCACGGAGTACTCCTCACGCGCGCTGAACGCCGCGGCCTGCGTGCTCGACGAGCGCGGTACGGACGGCTTCGTGCGGATGCATGACCTGCTGTTCGCCGACCAGCCACCGGAGGGCACCGACGGCCTCAGTGACGCGCAGCTGACCGCGCTGGCCGCCCGGGCCGGGGCCGAGCGCGGGACCGTCGCCGGCTGCATCGACGACGAGAGGTTCGCGAGCTGGGTCGACGCTGCGACCGAGCAGGCGTCCAAGGACGGCGTGAACGCCACGCCCACGATCCTGGTTGACGGCAAGCAGCTGCGGCTCAGCGGCCAGGAGAGCCCGGCCACCACGCTGCGCGAGGCGGTCCGGGCCGCGAGCTGACCCGCGCGAGCGGCCCTTCTCGTCCGAGCCGGTCGCTGGGACACTGACGGCATGCCGAGCGTGAGCGCGTCGTCGCCACCGGCTCGACGCCGCGCGTCGACGCCGGTCACGTCCGGCGTCAGGCCCGCGGCCACGGACACGTATCGCGAGTACGCCCCGCCGGCCGGTCTCGAGCCGTTGGTGTCCTGTCTCTGGGAGGGCGTGGAGGCCACGGACCGGCCCTGGCGGCTGGTTCCCGACGGATGCGTCGACCTCGTCCTGGTCGGCGGCCGCGAGCTCGTCGTCGCCGGTGCCGACACCGGGCCCCGGGTCGTCGACCTGCCGGCGGGCACGCGTTCGCTCGGCATCCGGCTTCGACCCGGCGCGGCCGGGGCGGTGCTCGGGATGCCCGCATCGGAGCTGCGCGACCAGCAGGTCGCGGCCGACCTGGTCTGGGGCGTGGCCAGCGCCCGGCTGCGCGAGGCCGCGACGCTCACCGAGCCCGCGCGGTCAGCGCTCTGTCTGGACCTTCTGGCCGGTGCGGTGGCGGCGCGGCGGGCCGCACCCGACCCCCTCGTACGCGTCGCGTCCCGGCACCTGTCGATGCCGGGCGCGAGCATCTCCGGCGTGGCCGCGGACCTGGGGCTCAGCGAGCGGCAGCTGCACCGACGGACGACGGCCGCCGTCGGCTACGGCCCCAAGCTGCTCGCCCGGGTAGGCCGGCTGCGCCGGTTCGTCACGTTGACCGAGGAGTCGCTCGCGATCCGTGCGGTCGAGGCCGGCTATGCCAGCCAGGCACACATGAGCGACGAGGTACGCCGGCTGACCGGGGCCACACCCGTCCGATTCCTGGAAGAGGCGACGCTCACCGGCGCCTAGCGTGACCGCATGAGCATCGACACCCACGCAGCCGAACAGTTCGTCCACGCCAACGCGCGCATCCTCGAGCGGCATCTGCTCGCGGTGCTGCTGCACGACGGCAGGGTCTCCGCCGTCCTCGACGCCTTGCGTGCCTACCGCAACCCCGACGGAGGCTTCGGCTACGCCCTCGAGCCTGACGTCCGCGACCCGTTCAGCCAACCGGCCGCGACGTTGGACGCGCTACGCATGCTGCGCGAGGTCGGCGCGTCGACCGACCCGATGGTCAAGGAAGCCGCCTCCTGGGTCGCGTCCGTGGCCAACCCCGACGGCGGGGTCCCGTTCGTGCTGCCGTCGGCCGTGGACTACCCGCGAGCGCCGTGGATGCAGCCGTCGGCCGACGGCTCCTGGCTGACCTTCGCCCTCGTAGGGGAGCTCCTGGCGGCCGGCGCTACGGACGAGCCGTGGCTCGAGCGCGCCACCGACTGGTGCTGGAACCGGCTGGAGAACGGCGAAGACCTCGGCGCCTACTGGGTCAAGTTCGCGCTGGTGTTCCTGGACGCCGTACCCGACCAGCGACGCGCCGAGGACGCCCTGCGGCGACTGCGTCAGGTGATCGGGCCGGACGGGTCCATCCCCGTGCCCGGCGGCCGCGAGGACGAACGGCTCACACCGACCATGCTTGCCGAGCGCCCGGATGCGCGCAGCCGGACGCTGTTCACCGACGAGCAGTTCGAGCAGGACCTCGACCGGCTGGAGCAGGAGCAGCAGGACGACGGCGGATGGACGTTCGACTGGCTGGCGTGGTCACCGGGGCAGTCGGTGGAGTGCCGCGGGCTCATGACGGTGCAGGCGTTGACGGTGCTGCGGGCGTACGGGCGGATCTGACCCGCCAGCCGGGCCAGGCGGAGTACCGTCGGGTTGTCGGCCAGGCGGGGGAGGTCTGCGATGACGGTAGCCGGATGGCAGGTCCCGAGATCGGGCGAGTTCTGGGCCGTGGCGTCGCTGCTGCTCGGAGCCGCGGTCGCGGCGGTCCTCGGGGTGTTCGCCGTGTATCACACGCCGTCCCAGGCGGTCCCGACGCTCGGGTTCGAGACCGCAACCGCGATGAAGGTCTGGCTCGGCGCTACCGCGGGCGTCTTGGCGCTCGTGCAGCTGGCCACCGCTGTCCTGATGTACCGACGGGGCGGACGCGGCATCGCGCTGGTGCACCGCGGCTCCGGCATGTTGGCGGTGGTGCTCAGCCTCCCGGTCGCCTTCACCTGCATCTGGTCCCTGGGATGGGCCGACCAGAACCCGCGGGTGCTCATCCATTCGCTGGCGGGGTGCCTGCTGTACGGCGCCCTCGTCACCAAGATGCTCGCGCTGCACGTGCCCCGGATGCCGTCCTGGCTGGTCCCGGTCGCCGGGTCGCTGCTGCTGACCGGCGTCGTGGCGGCCTCGCTGACGACGTCGTGGTGGTACCTCGCCGAGTTCGGCACGCCGTAGCCCGCATCGGGGTCAGGGTGTGCGGTCACGCTCGCGTGCTGGCCTCGTGTCGGTGAGGCCGAGCTGGCGCAGCCGGGTCCAGGTGACCGTGCGCATCTCCACGTCGCTGAACGACGACGGCAACGCCCCGATCCAGCGGTGCGCGGCCGGGGCGAGGCGGGGACCGTCGATCCCGTCCAGGACCTCCAGGCGGCGCTGGCTCATGACCTCGGTGACGAGCCGCTGAACCAGCTGCTTGCCGGCTTCGAGCTAAGGCGTGGGACTCAACCTCCGCACGGGGCCCACAAGCGACGTGGGGACCGGCGCGTCGCAGGCGTGGTGTCGGCCTACTCTCCACGCGTGAGCTCTTGCTCTCCACGGGTGAGCTCTTGGCAGCGTCGGCAGCACTGCATGAGCCCCGGTTGCCAGGGGTGGCCGGAGTCGGTGACGCGAAGCGGGGCGTTGGTGCCCTCTGTGCAGAGCGCGAAGCCCTTGCCGGGGCGCACGGCGTGCAGCCAACCTGTCGGGATCTCGCGATCGGCGCGCTTGTACTGGTCGGGGTTGTGGTAGGCCTCGTGGCCCTCGTGCAGCTCCATGCGAAGCCCTTCGGGGTATCTCGGTCGGGTCGCGACCGGCCGCAGCTCTTGCGGCACCCCCGAGATGCCTACTCGTGAACCTAGTGCGTTCGTGGCTTCTGCGCAGCGTGCTCGGTCGCGCTCTAGGCCCCGGCTGCGGCGAGCAGTCGATCGACTTGTGCGCGGATGTCCTCGGCGTCGAGCTGTGGCGCTCCCACGCCGGTGACCCGGTTGATCAGCAGCCCGTCGAGCAGAGCCAGGAGCTGTCCGGCGGTCCGCTGTGGGTCGGCGACCTCGGCGATCTCGGCGGCCGAGAGGCGGTCGGCCATCGCGCGGCGGACCTCGGCCCCGTTGGCGCGCAGTACCTCTGCCAGCTCGGGGCGGCGGGTGGCCTCGAGGGTCAGCTCGTAGCGGGCGAGGAGACGGTGGCGTCCGGTGGTGGTGACCTGCTCGATGACATCGGTGAGGTCGTCGACCAAGCCGGGTCGGCCTGGTCCGGAGTGGTCGGGGAACGTGGCGGTGTCGAGCGCGGCGAGTCGCGCCACCACCGCGCTCAGCAGGCTGGCGCGGGTACGGAAGTAGTACGAGGTCGAGCCCTCCGCAACACCGGCGGCCCGGTCGACTGCACGGTGGGTCAGGCCGCGGCCGCCGGAATGAGCGAGCACCGTGATCGCGGCGTCGGCGAGGACCTCCCGACGCGATGACTCCTCCATCAGCAACCATCCCCTCTACTGGTGTAGAGTACCTGCTACTACAGATGTAGAGGGCGAGGGGTGGCCATGTTTGGATTCGTGATCTTCCTGTCGGTGATGGTGCTGTCCGCGCTGGCGGCGTTGCTCGGGCCGACGCGTCCCCGGTGGGTGGGGGTCGGCGGTGCCCTGCTGGCGACCGGGTGGAACGAGCTGCCGCTGCTGGCACTGCTCCTGCTGGCGCAGTCCACGCTCGTGGCCGTCACCGCTGATGATCTGTTGGGCACACCGGCAGGCTGGGGCGTGCTCGCGGTGGCCGTCGGCACCAGTGTGGTCTTCCTGGAGCTGCTGCGACGCGGCTGGCGTGCGCGGGCGGCCGTGTCACATGCGCTTGGGCACACCTTCGGTGGGGCCAATCAGGTGCGCGGCACGCGACCGGCCTGGCGGACCCTGCTGACCCCGTTCCCGCTCAAGCCGCGGACGGTGCAGCGGATCGGCAACGTGTCCTACGGCCCGGCCGGTCGCCGCAACCGCCTTGACGTCTACCGCCGCCGCTCCGGAGTGCCGGGAGCGCCGGTGCTGGTCTACCTGCACGGCGGTGGCTACTTCTCCGGGAGCAAGCGCCGCGAAGCCCGCGCAATGCTGCACCGCTTCGCCGCCCAGGGCTGGATCTGCGTCAGCGCCACCTACCGGCTGCGCCCCCAGGCGCAGTTCCCCGACCACCTCATCGACGCCAAGCGTGTGCTCGCGTGGGTGCACGAGAACGGCCGCGAGCTCGGCGCAGACCCGTCGATGCTCGTCATGGCCGGTAGCTCCGCGGGCGGCCACATGACCGCCCTGGCGGCCCTGACCCCGAACGACCCCGCATTCCAGCCCGGGTTCGAGCACGCCGACACCAGCGTCACCGCGGCGGTGTGTCTGTACGGCTACTACGGCAGCTACTACGGCCACGACCCACTCGAGCGGCCGTCGTCATCGCCGCTGCTTCACCGCGCCAGCGCGGCGCCACCGTTCTTCCTCGCCCACGGCGACCGCGACAGCTACGTGCATGTGTCGGGCGCCCAGGCGATGCACCGCAAGCTGCTGACCGAGTCCGCCGCACCGGTGGTCTACGCGCAGCTGCCCGGGGGCCAGCACGGCTTCGACCTGTTCCGATCCCTACGGTCCGACGCCGTCGTCGCCGGCATCGAGACCTTCACCACGCGAGTGCTGGCCCAAGCAAAGGTCAACACCAGCAGGGGAGTTGCCGATGGCCTGGAGCATGCACGCGTCGATACCCGCTGACGCGCGATGGGTCGCAGCACTTCGGGACGCCGCCGGGGTTCACTTGCGGACCCGGAAGCGCAGGTGCAGGACACGGTCGCCCTCGACGACCTCGTCGGGATTCTCGAGCAGGACCTGCTTCGAGAGCGGGCCGAAGTAGCGCTTGCCCGTGCCGAACACCACCGGCACCACGTCGAGTGCGACCTCGTCGACGAGCCCGGCCTGGAAGATCTGTCCGCCGACGTCACCCGCCGCGATCGAGACGGTCCCGTCCCCGGCGAGCTCCTTGGCGAGGCGGACGGCATCGGTCACGTTGTCGACGAAGTGGAACGGCACGTCGGGGTCCCAGCCTTCGGGCGCCGGTCGATGCGAAACGACCACGCAGTGGTCTCCGCCGGGCGACTTGCCTCCCCAGCCGTCGGTCATGTCGAAGACGTGCCGGCCGACGATCAGCGCGCCGATCGCATCCAGTCTCGGCCGGTAGTAGTCGTGCGACTGCTGGGTGACATGCGGGCCGTCCTTCTCGTACAGCGGCGTCTCACCGGTCTCGAACCAGTCGAAAAGCGGTCCCACGTCGTCGTTCTCGGTCGCGATGAACCCGTCGACCGACACGATTGTCTGCATGGTCACCTTGCTCATGCCCCGATACTGCCCGGCGACGGCGTGAGCTGGCTTGTAGAAAATCAAACCCGGCGATCAAACGGACGGCAGGAGCCCGACGTTGAGAGCGCTGCCGGGATGCTCGGCGGCGAAGCGGCGGCGCAGGTCGAGATACCCCGTGGGCGTGAGCCCAGTGAACTGCCGCAGCTCCTGGTTGAAGTGCGGCTGGTCGTGGTAGCCGGCCCGATGCGCGACCTCCGCCCAGTCGACTTCGCAGGCCGGGTCGATCGAACTGACGACCCTGGCGAAGCGGTACGTTCGCGCGAGACGCTTCGGCGTGACCCCCACCAGGTGCTTGAACTGCGCGGCGAGATGCGTGCCACTGACGCCGGCCTCCTCGGTCAGGCTGGCGATGGAGAGGCTGCCCGCGCGGCGGCTGATCTGGGTGCTCGTGTCGTGCACGAGTCCGAGCCCGGCCATCGGCCGCAGGTGCGCCAGGAGCGCGGCTTCGAGGAGGTCCAGCATGGCCCCCGGTGTCGCGGCGCTGTCGAGCCGGTCGGCGAGCTCCGTGGCCATGGCGCCCCAGACCGCCTCGACGGGCACCGGCAGACCGAGCATCGCCGCCGGCACACCGGTGAGCGGCGCCAGTCCCCACGGCTTGAATGTACGCCTACCGACCTCGTGTACCGGGGGTACTCGAAGTCCTTCCGACAGGTCTGCGTCGCCCACACGCACCCGTGCGCGAAGTCCTCGCTCCCACCCGGATGGATCACTCGGAACGGGGCTGCGAGGTTGATGATCACCAGCGCCGAGGGCATCGGCGGGATCGTGAGCCGCGGGTACGGCGGTGTGCCGTCGAGGTAGTAGAGGTCGTCCACGATGGGCGCCAGCGACGGCGCCGGCGCCCGGGCGACGTACTCCATCCGCCAAGTATCACGGCATCAGCACGTGCCGCGCGAGGGGCGATCCTTCGCGCATGAAAATGCCCAGCCTCAAAGGCATCCCCGGATTTGGCCGAATTCCGTCAATCCCAGAGATCGGCGCTGACGGCGCTCCCGTCAGTCGTGGTGACGTAGAACTCTGCCCGGTTGTTGCTGCCGTCGACGTATTTGCCGAGGTTGCTGATCACCGTGCATCCAGAACCCACCCAGATGGCCGGCTGCTCGTCGGGGTTCGATCCGGCGTCGTACTCGTCCAGTGAGTAATACTCGTTCTCGGTGCTGGCGGAATTGACGCAGACCTTGAAGCTGCCGCCACCGGAGTACACGGCGCCGGTGCCGTACGGCCAGTACTCGGAGTTTCTGCTGTGGAAGTCACGATTTCCCCGGTAGTCCCAATCCCCCGCTCCTGCCTGGGCGGTTGCCATCGGCAGAACGGAGAATGCGGCGGCCACGATCACGCCGATCGACAACCTGGTTCTACCTCGCCTCATTTGTCACCTTCCGTCAATATCAAGTATTTGGGATCACGCAGCTCTATTTCGTCCGCCGGCTTGTTTGATGTCCGAGGCGAAATAGGGGCAGAAGCTACGACGCAGTGACCTACGGCCCAGCCGAGACCGGACCGCTTCGCCAGTGGACGTCGCTCGCAACACCCCACCACACGGTGACTAATGCGTCAAGACAGATAAATGTCATTAGTCACACGTTGACCATCCGGCCACTACCATTAGCCACATGTTCACCCTCCCCTCGATCCCGTCGATCCTTCTCACCGAGCCGGTGGCGTTGGACCTGGTGAACACCCGCTTCCACCTCCCTGAAGGCTGGATGGACCTGCTGGACGACCCTGAGCACCGCACCGAGTGGCTGACCGCGGAGTCCGCGCGACTGGGCATCGTCGCGACTCCTGTCGCCGCGCGCAGCGAGAAGGTCGCTGCCGCGATCAAGACAGTGCGGGAGCACGTCGCAGCTGCCATCGAACCGGCACGCCAGGGCAGGAAGCCGCCGGCCCGCGCGCTCTCTGGTCTCAACGGGGCACTACGCGCGGCACCGGCCGTACCGCAAGCGCGATGGGATGGCAGCACCGTCGTCGCCACCAGCGACCGCGCCGGCCCCCTTTCCCTCCGCCTTGCAGCCGGCTTCGCCGAAGCCGCGGTGGAGCTCTTCGCCGACCCGGCCATCCGCAGGGTGCGCCGCTGCGACGCCCCCAGCTGCGTGATCCTGTTCTTGCCCCGCAACCCCAACCGCCGCTGGTGCACACCGACCGTGTGCGGCAACCGAGCCCGCGTCGCCCGGTACTACCTACGGCACAAACCCGCGCAGGCGAACGGCTAGCCAACGGCTAGCCATGAGGCGCCCCCGCCTGCGGGTTCTGTCAGCAGCCCTCGAATCCCTGGCCGAACCGCTCTGCCCTCGTCAGGGGTGGCGCGCCCGGCAGGATTCGAACCTGCGACCCGCGGATTAGAAGTCCGCCGCTCTATCCAGCTGAGCTACGGGCGCCCGGAGCACCATCCTCGCATCGAGGGCGGGACCGCGCGCAAAGGAGGAAGCCACCCGTACGCCGTGGAGGGTCAGCCGCGCCGCGCTTCCTCAGTCTCCCTCGCGGCCGGTTCCCGCTCCGGAGTGGGCGCTCCGCGGCGACGCTGACGCCAGACACCGATGCCCAGCACCCCGACGGCGACCAGCGTGGACAGTGCGACCTGCGATCGGGCCTCGGAATCGAAGAGCATCATCACCAGCACAGAGCACATGGCCGCGATCGCGAGCCAGGTGAGCCACGGGTACGCCCACATCCGCAGCCGGAGTCGCTCCGGCTCGTCGCGCTCCAGCCGGCGCCGCATCCGCAGCTGGGAGACCGCGATGACCAGGTAGGCGTACAGGGCAACGGCACCGGAGCCGTTGACGAGGAAGAGGAACACCGTGTCCGGCGAGGTGTAGTTGAAGACCACGGCCACGTAGCCGAACGCCACCGAGGCCCAGATAGCCGCTCGCGGCACCCCTCGCCCGGACAACCGCATGAACGCACGCGGGGCGTCTCCTCGCTGGGCCAGGGAGAAGGCCATCCGCGATGCGGTGTACAGCCCCGAGTTGAGGCACGAGAGCACGGCCGTCAGCACGACGAAGTCCATGATGACCGCCGCGCCGGGTACGCCGATCCGATCGAGGACGGCGACGTACGGGCTGGCGCCGACCTGGCCGGAGTCCCACGGGAGCAGGGTCACCACCACCGCGATCGACCCGAGGTAGAAGACGATGATCCGCCAGACGACGCTGTTCACCGCCTTGGTCACGGCACGCTCCGGCTGCGGGTTCTCGCTGGCGGCGATCGTGACGATCTCGGCTCCGATGAACGAGAACATCACCACGAGGATCCCCGCGAATATCGCCTCGGTCCCTTGAGGGAAGAAACCGCCCTGGTGCAGCAGGTTCGACGTGCCCACCGGCTCGGTCCCCGGCAGGAGGCCGAAGATCGCGAGGATCCCGATCCCGATGAACGCGATGATCGCGACCACCTTGATGAGAGCGAACCAGAACTCGAACTCCCCGTAGGAGCCCACGGAGTACAGGTTGGTGGCGGTCAGCAGCACCATGAACAGCAGGGCCCAGGCCCACTGCGGGACCCCCGGGATCCAGCCGGCCGCGATGGTCGCACCGGCGGTGGCCTCCACGGCCAGGACGACGACCCAGAAGAACCAGTACAGCCAGCCGATGGTGAACCCTGCCCAGCGACCGATCGCACGATCCGCGTACGCGGAGAACGAGCCGGTGTCCGGGTGCGCCGCGGCCATCTCGCCGAGCATCCGCATGACGAGGACGACCAGCGCGCCGGTGAGCGCGTACGACACCAGAACACCGGGACCCGCCTCGTTGATCGCGGCCCCGGAGCCGACGAAGAGCCCGGCGCCGATGACCCCGCCGATGGCGATCATGGACAGGTGCCGGTTCTTGAGGCCCTTCTCCAGTCCCTTTTCGGTTCCCTGCGCTCCGGTCGGTGACATCCGGTCTCCTTTCGTGACCCGATGTCTCTCTGCCCGGGTCACGCGCGGACTAACCGGACGAAGTCACAAGAGGAGCCAGGGAGGGAGTGCCGTGTTGGCTCACCCGCGCAGTGAGGCCATCCAGTCCTCGACCTGACGCGCCGAGCGGGGCATCGCGTCGGAGAGGTTGACGCACCCGGAGTCGCCCACGAGTACGTCGTCCTCGATGCGGATGCCGATCCCGCGCAGCTCCTCGGGCACCAGCTCGTCGTCGGCCTGGAAGTACAGACCGGGCTCGACCGTGAGCACGTAGCCGGCCTCGAGCGGACCCTTGGCGTACTTCTCCTTCGGCGCCTGCGAGCAGTCGTGCACGTCGAGGCCGAGCATGTGGCTGACGCCGTGCACGGTCCAGCGGCGGTAGACCTTGCTCTCGGGGTCCAGCGCCTCCTCGGCGCTCACCGGCAGCAGGCCCAGGTCGGACAGGCCGTGCGCGAGCACGACCATCGCGGCGTCGTGCGGGTCGGTGAACGCCGCTCCCGGCTTGACCGCCTCGAACCCGGCTGCCTGGGCGTCGAACACGAGCGTGTAGAGGTCGCGCTGCAGCGGCGTGAACGTGCCACTGACCGGCAGCGTGCGGGTGATGTCGGCGGTGTAGAGCGACCGGGCCTCCACGCCCATGTCGAGCAGCACGAGCTCGCCAGGACGGATGGGGCCGTCGTTGTCGATCCAGTGCAGCGTCGTGGCGTGCGGGCCGCCGGCGACGATCGAGGTGTAGCCGGCGTCGTTGCCCTCGGTGCGGGCACGCCGCCAGAAGGTGCCCTCGATCCAGCGCTCGCCGTGCTGCAGCACTCGATCCCACTCGCGCAGACTGTCGTCGAAGCCGCGTGCGGTGATGGCGACCGCGTGCCGCAGCTGCTCGATCTCCCACGCGTCCTTGGTCAGCCGCAGCTCGGACAGGACGCCGGCCAGCTCGGCGTCGCGTGCGGTGTCGAGCTCGGCACGGGAGCTCACCAGCGCGTCGACCGCGGGGTCGGCGTCGCGGTGCAGCCGCACCCGGTCACCGCGGACGGCGCCGGGGAGGTCGTCGATGTGCCGGCAGGGGATGCCCAGCTGGTGCTCGGTCTCGGCGAGCGACGGGCGCCGCCCCGCCCAGAACTCGCCGTACCTGCGGTCACGGAAGAACTCGTCGCTCTGCCGCGACGCGCGGGGGCGGAAGAACAGCGTCGGCTCGCCGTCGTCGACCACCAGCACCGCGTCGGAGGACTGGTTGCCGGTCAGCCACACGTGTGCGCTGTCGGGCCGGAACCGGTAGTCGCAGTCGTTGTTGCGTGGCTTCAGCGTGCCCGCGGGCATGACGAGCACCTCGCCGGGGAACCGCTCGGCCAGCCTGTCCCGCCGGGCCCCGGTCCACTGGGCCGCCGGGTCGACGGCCACGTCGCGGTCGCCGTCCGACCAACCCTGGCGCATGAACTCCGCCAGCGCCTCGGTCACCGACGGGTCGTGACTCTCCGTGTTGCTCGGTTCGGCACTCGCCTGGTCCGGTAACGCCTCGTCGTGCTGTGTGTGGTCGCTGTTCGACACGGTCTTCCTCCTGCGCGGCGGTCCGTCCAGACTAGTGCCCCTGGACTCTGAGCCGCTGCCGCGCTCGGCGGGCGTGGCTGGACGACCCGCCTACCCTTTGGGCATGAGCGCGCCCTCACCACCGAGGACGGCGCCGCCGCTGGCTGTCCAGCCGGCGCGGCGGCGTAGCTGGCTGGTCGTGCTCACCTCGGTCGTGCTCGGAGCAGGCGCCCTCGTGGTGGCGGCCCTGATCGTGATCTCGGGTGGACCGGAGGCGGCGCTCGTCGGTTTCGTGCTGGCGGCGCTGCCCGTGCCGGTGCTGATCGCGGTGTTCCTGTGGCTGGACCGGTATGAACCGGAGCCCTGGCGCTACCTGCTCAGCGCACTCGGGTGGGGTGCGGTGATGGCGACGACCCTCGGGGTGACCTTCACCGCCCTGGGGGTGCACCTCTCCGGCTCCGACAACAACCTCGCGGGGGTGGTCTGGGCCCCGGTCACCGAGGAGCTGACCAAAGGCCTGTTCATCGTGCTGGTGGTGGTGCTGCGCCGACGCGAGATCGACGGTGTCCTCGACGGCATCGTGTACGCCGGCATGGTCGGCATCGGGTTCGCGTTCACCGAGAACGTCCTCTACTACATGAGCGTCTACGCCGGCGACCTCGCGGGTTCGGGCCAGGCGGGTTCAGGACAGGCCGCAGAGCTGGGCGGCATCGGAGCGGCCACCGGCCTGTTCGTGCTGCGCGGGGTGATCGCGCCGTTCGCGCACCCGTTGTTCACCTCCGCGATCGGGATCGGCTTGGGACTTGCCCTGTACAGCAAGAGCTGGACCGGCCGGGTGCTGTGGCCGATCCTCGGCTACCTGGTCGCGGTCGGGCTGCACGCCGCCTGGAACGGCAGCGCGATGCTCGGTGGCGGCGCCGCGTTCCTGCTGACGTACGTCGTCGGCATGGTGCCCGTTTTCGCCCTCGTGCTCGGGCTGGCTCTGTGGGTCCGGCGACGCGAGGGCAAGGTGCTCGCGATGGCGCTGAACGACTGCGCGCACCGCGGCTGGCTGCACCCTGCCGAGATCCCCTGGATCGCGAGCCTGTCGCACCGCACCAGCGCCCGTTCCTACGCCCGGCGGATGAGCGGCTCCTTCGGTGCCCGCGCGGTCAAGGAGTACCAGCACGCCGTCGTCGAGCTCGGATTCCTGCACGACCGAGTGATGCGCGGTCGGCCCCCACGCGACGCTTTCGGCAGGCACGAGGCGATACGTGACCGCATCGCGCTGTGGCGCCCGCACGTCGTACTCCCGCCGCCCCTGCCGGCGCCGCCGCCGAATCTCTACGGCAGGACAGCGAGGTGATGACGACCACGGAGCCACAACACGCTAGCGTTTGGGTAGTAAACCGCCGGGAAGGGAGCACCCCGCGGGCTGAGCCAGAGCACGCATGTGTAGAAGGGTGACCAGGTGGCAACGGAGGACACCTCGACCGAGCTCCTCGGGGTGCTGGTGCGGTTGCGCGAGACTCTCGTCAACACCGGGCTGCCGCTCGAGGTCGCCGACGTCGAGCCGGCCCGCAAGAGCCGCCAGGAGCTCATCGACCAGCTGGAGGACTACGTCCTCCCGCGTCTGCTGCAGATCGATGCGCCGATGCTCGCCGTCGTCGGCGGATCGACGGGTGCGGGCAAGTCCACCCTCGTCAACAGTCTCGTGCAGGAGCGCGTCAGCGAGCCCGGCATACTCCGCCCGACCACGAGGTCGCCGGTCCTGGTGCACCACCCTGACGACACGTCCTGGTTCGACGACCAGTCGCGCATCCTTCCCGACCTCGCCCGTACGACCGGCACGCCCGGTGGCAGTGGCACGCTGCACCTGGTCCCCACCGACAACGTGCCGAAGGGCCTCGCGATCCTCGACGCACCCGACATCGACTCGGTCGAGATGGCCAACCGCGAGCTCGCGGCCCAATTGCTGGCTGCGGCCGACCTTTGGCTTTTCGTCACTTCGGCGTCACGTTACGCCGACCAGGTGCCGTGGGACTTCCTGAAGACGGCGGGGGAGCGGAGCACGGCCGTCGCGATCGTCCTCGACCGCACCGCGCGCGAGTCTGTCCGCGAGGTCAGCTCGCACCTCGCGCGCATGCTGGCGACCCGGGGGCTCGGGGAGTCGCCGTTGTTCACGGTTCCGGAGTCGCAGATCGACGACAAGGGGCTGCTCCCCGAGAAGGCGGTCGCCTCGGTGCTGGAGTGGCTGCACTCGCTCGCCGACGACGAGACCGCACGCGACACCGTCGTGCGCCAGACCCTCGGAGGAGCAGTCCGCTCGCTGAGCCATCGCACGCGCAAGGTGGCCGACGCGGCCCGTCAGCAGAGCGACGTGGCCGCGGAGCTGCGCGCCAAGGTCGACAAGGCTTACGACGCCGGGGTCGAGGCCGTCGACACCGCGACCCAGGACGGCACGCTGCTGCGCGGTGAGGTGCTGGCGCGCTGGCAGGAGTTCGTGGGCACCGGTGAGCTGCTCAAGTCGCTCGAGCAGCGCATCGGCCGCGTACGAGACCGCGTCGTCAACGCCATCCGCGGACGCCCGCAGCACACCGAGAAGCTCGCGGTGGCGGTCGAGTCCGGGCTCGAGACACTGCTGCTCGAGCACGCCGAGAGTGCCGCGGAGCGGGTGGAGGGCGCGTGGATGGCCACGCCGGCAGGGCGCCAGCTGCTCGAGGAGGCCCGTGGCGAGCTCGGGCGAGCTTCGCGCAGCTTCCGCCCGCAGGCCGACCAGGCCGTGCGTGACTGGCAGCGCGACCTGGTGAGCATGGTGCGGGAAGAGGGCGCCGACAAGCGCTCGCGCGCGAGGTTCCTGGCGTACGGCGTCAACGGGCTCAGCGTCGCGCTGATGATCGTGGTCTTCGCCTCCACCGCCGGACTGACCGGTGCGGAGATCGGGATCGCCGGCGGCAGCGCTGTCGTCGGACAGAAGCTGCTCGAGGCGGTGTTCGGCGACGAGGCCGTACGCCGGCTCGCGGCGAAGGCACGTGCCGACCTGCGGCGGCGGGTCGAGACACTGATGCAGCAGGAGAGACAGCGCTACCTCGACGTTCTCGACGCAGTGGCCATCTCGCCGGGGGCGGCCGACCTGCTGCGGCAGCTCTCGCGAGACGTCGACGACGCCCGTCTCGACGGAGTCGCCCGGTGAGCGGACTGGTCGAAGGGGTCAAGCGGGCGATCGGCCGCAGTGACGACGTGACCTCGCGGGTCGAAGGGCTCGAACGTGCCGTCACCGCCGCAGAGGGCCGGCTGCCCGACGACGTCGTCGGACCCGCGCGTGAGGTCGTCGACCGAGCCGGGCAGCGGCTGCGCCTGTCCGCCGACCACACCGTCGTCGCTCTGGCCGGAGCGACGGGGTCGGGCAAGTCCTCCCTGTTCAACGCGCTCTGCGGTCTCGACCTGGCCGCGATCGGCGTACGGCGCCCGACGACGTCCTGGGCGCTTGCGTGCGCGTGGGGCCCTGAGGGTGCGGGCGAGCTGCTCGACTGGGTCGGCATCCCGCGGCGGCACCAGGTGGCCCGCGGCAGCATGCTCGACGCCTCCGACGCCGAACAGGACATGCAGGGGCTGGTGCTGCTCGACCTTCCCGACCACGACTCGACGGAGGTCTCGCACCACCTGGAGGTCGACCGGCTGGTCCAGGTCGCCGACCTGCTGGTGTGGGTGCTCGACCCGCAGAAGTACGCGGACGCGGCGATGCACGACCGCTATCTCAAGCCGTTGGCGTCGCACGCCGAGGTGATGCTGGTCGTGGTCAACCACATCGACGAGGTGTCCGAGGGCGAGCGCGAGGGATTCCTCGGCGACGTACGGCGGCTGCTGAAGGAGGACGGCCTCGGCGAGGTGCCACTGCTGGCGACCTCGGCCGTCAGCGGCCAGGGCATCGGAGACCTGCGTGCGCAGCTGGTGAAGCGGGTGCAGCACAAGCACGTCTCCCGCGGCCGGCTGCTGGCAGACGTCGACGCCGCGGCGGCGAGCCTGTCGTCGGTCACCGGCCACTCCTACCCGACCGACGTGGCGAGGTCGTCGAAGTCGGCGTTGGTCGAGGCGTTCGCCTCCTCGGCCGGTGTGCCGGTGGTGGTCGACGCGGTGGAGCGCTCGACCCGCACCCGTGCCCGGCAGGCGACCGGGTGGCCGTTGACCAAGTGGCTGGTGCGGCTGCGTCCCGACCCTCTCAAGCGGTTGCACCTCGACCTCGGCCAGTCCGGCAAGACCGTGCTCGGATCGGCCTCCCGAACCTCCCTGCCGCAGGCGACCGAGGTGCAGCGCGCCAGGGTCGACACGACTGTGCGCTCGGTCGTCACCGACGCGACGAAGTCGCTGCCGCACCAGTGGGCCACCGCCGTACGCCGTGCGTCGGTGTCGCGCCTCGACGAGATCGGCGACGCGCTCGACCGCGCGGTCGGCGAGACCGACCTCGGGGTCGGCCGCAGGCCGCTGTGGTGGGGTGCCTTCCAGATCCTGCAGTGGGCCCTGTTCGTGGCAGCCGTGCTCGGGGCGCTGTGGCTGGGTGTGCTGTTCGCGTTCGACTACCTGCGAATGCCGGCGCCGGACACTCCGGAGTGGCGGGACATCCCGGTGCCCACGCTGATGCTGCTCGGCGGTGTGCTCGTCGGCGTGGTGCTGGCCCTGCTCTCACGGGTGCTGGCCAGCGTCTCGGCGAAGCGTCGGGCGGCCAAGGTCGGGCGACGGCTGCACAACGCCATCGCCGAGGTGGTGCAGGAGCACGTGATCGACCCCATCGAGGTCGAGGTGGGGGCCTACCGCACCTGCCGCGACGGCATCGCGGCCGCGCGCAAGGGCTGACCCCGCCGCCCGCGGTCCTGCATCGTGGGCGCCCGTTTCGGTGCACAGCCGGCGAGCCGGTGACGCGTGTGCACAGGGCCGGTGCATCGCCTGTCGCCGTCTCGGCGCACGCCGCGATGCTGGTCGCCCGTGCTCGCGACGACAGGAGATACAGATGAGCGACGTGCAGGTGATGCTCTACGGCTACGTCGGCCAGGATGTCTCGCTCAAACAGGCCGGCAGCGTCGACGTGGCCAGCTTCCGGGTGGGCACCACTCCCCGCATCCGTGACGGTCAGGGCGGCTACCGCAACGGGGAGACCGTGTGGACCTCGGTGACGTGCTGGCGACACCTCGCCCGCAACGTCAAGGAGTCCGTGCACGTCGGCGACCCGGTCGTGGTGCTCGGCCGGGCGCGCACCGAGCGCTGGGTCACTCCCGACGGCGAGCAGCGGGAGCGGCAGTTCGTCGAGGCGACCACCGTCTGCCACGACCTGGCCAAGGGGACCAGCGTGTTCCGCAAGTCACCCCGCAACCCGCGCGCCCAAGACGGGCATACCGCGCTCGGAGCGGTGCTCGACGAGGCCGAGCAGAGCCCGGTCGGCATCGACCCGGTCACCGGCGAGCCGCTCTACCCCCCGGGCGGCGCCGAACGCACGACCGGACGGACCGGTGACCTCGAGTCCGGTGCATCAGGCGACCCGGACCACCGCGCCGCCTGACGGGCCGCGTCCACGATCGGATCGGCGAGTGCCGCCCGGCGGCGTGGGCGGCGCCGCCGGTCCCCGATTGGGGTGAGGTGGTGTGGGGGCCGTAGGCTCGGGAGCCATGGCAGAATTCGTCTACACGCTGCGCAATGTCCGCAAGGCGCACGGTGACAAGGTCATCCTCGACAACGTCACCCTCTCGTTCCTCCACGGCGCCAAGATCGGCGTGGTCGGCCCCAACGGCACCGGCAAGTCCACGCTGCTCAAGATCATGGCCGGGCTCGAGCAGCCGTCCAACGGCGACGCCACCCGCGACCCCGAGTCGACCGTCGGCATCCTGGAGCAGGAGCCGCCGCTGACCGAGGGCAAGACCGTGCTCGACAACGTCGAGGAGGCCGTCGGGTCGATCAAGAAGAAACTCGACCGGTTCAACGAGATCTCGGCCGAGCTGGCCAGCCCCGACGCCGACTATGACACGCTGCTCGCCGAGATGGGCGAGCTGCAGACCGACCTCGACCACGCCGACGCCTGGGACATCGACTCGCGACTCGAGCAGGCGATGGACGCGCTGCGCTGTCCGCCGCCGGAGGCGATCGTCGACAACCTCTCCGGCGGCGAGCGTCGCCGCGTGGCGCTGTGCAAGCTGCTGCTGCAGCAGCCCGACCTGCTGCTGCTCGACGAGCCCACCAACCACCTCGACGCCGAGAGCGTGCAGTGGCTCGAGACCCACCTGGCGGCCTATCCCGGCGCCGTCCTGGCCGTCACCCACGACCGCTACTTCCTCGACAACGTGGCCGAGTGGATCCTCGAGATCGACCGGGGCCGTACGTACCCGTACGAAGGCAACTACTCCACCTACCTCGAGACCAAGCAGCAGCGGCTGAAGGTCGAGGGCCGCAAGGACGCCAAGCGGCAGCGCATCCTCGAGCAGGAGCTGGAGTGGGTCCGCTCCAACCCCAAGGCCCGCCAGGCCAAGAACCGGGCCCGGCTGCAGCGCTACGAGGAGCTGGCGACCGAGGCCGAGCGCACCCACTCGAGCTCCTGGTCGAGCATCCGCTTGCGCTTGGCGTCCTTCTGCCCCTCCACCTTCAGCCGCGACCGCTTGGTCTCGAGGTAGGTCGAGTAGTTGCCTTCGTACGGGTACGTGCGGCCGCGGTCGA
>DATMEB010000017.1:0-11595 GCA_035557095.1 Nocardioidaceae bacterium
CCGAGATGGCGCGAATGCCCTGGGTGATCGTGCCCGCCCTGCCATTGCGCCGAGATGGCGCGAATGCCCTGGGTGATCGTGCCCGCCCTGCCATTGCGCCGAGATTGCGCGAATGCCCTGGGGCGCTTGCGTGCGCCTGACCCAGCAACGGGGGCATTCGCGCAATCTCGGCGCGAAGGAAGCCCGAGCGGCGTAGAGAGGATCGCTTTGCAACCGCCGTGCTGGTGAAAGCCTCTAGCGGTCGGAATCTTGCCCGGACGACGGCCGCCATTGACGCCTGATCAGCCCGTATACCCACGAGTCCGACACCTCGTCGTTCACGATGCAGTCTTCCCGCAGCGTCCCTTCGCGGACGAATCCGAGCTTTTCCAGGACGCGAGCAGAAGCCGCGTTGCGCGTATCGGTCTCGGCCTGAACTCGATTCAGGTCCAGCGTGTCAAACGCCCACTGCAGCAAGGCGCGCGCGGCCTCCGTCGCGTAGCCGTGACCCCAGGCCGCATCGTCAAGGCAGAAGCCCATCGACGCGCTGCGGTAGTCAGGGTTCCACCGGGTCAGACCGCACCATCCGATGAACTCCTTGTCGGAAACCCGGTCCATGGCCAGCCGCGCCCCGCTGCCTTCCTCCGCCATCTGCCGGCAAGCCGCGATGAAGCGCTCGGCCCGCGCACGTTCGCTCCAGGGCGGCGCATCCCAGTAGCGCAGCACATAGGCGCTGCTGTGCAGCGCGAAGAGGGCGTCCGCGTCCGCGCTGCTGAACGGGCGCAACCGCAGGCGAGCGGTCCGCAATGTCGGGGTGGGCAACGACATGCGTGTCATCTTGCCTTGCCATGAACGAAGACCGGCAACCGCCTACCCAAAGTTTGCTCAGATCTCTTGTGTATCAGGCGTTCTGAGCAGGCGAGTTTGTCGGTGGTGGGTGCTTGGATGGGGTATGTCGAGGGCACCCGCTGGTGGGGTGCTGCAGGCGCAGGTGCTGGTCGAGGGTGAGCGTTCCGGGGAGCTGGCCACGGCCTCGGGGTGTCGCACGGTGCGGTCGTTCGCGATGAGCATCTTGTGCCGCTCGGGCCGGTGACGCCTCCGCACTGGCGTCGGTGGCGGTGCACCTGGTTGCGTTCCCCAGGCTCGCCGCCGCGTATGCCGCCGGGCGGGTGCGCATCGCCCCGGTGGGGGATCTGGCGCATCTGGACGCGATGCTCGACCCCGCCCTGGCCGCCCGGCTCAAAGCCACCCTGGCCGCGACCGCCCGCACCAGCCGCACCCCCGACGACACCCGCAGCCACGGTGAGCGGTCCGCGGACGCGTTGGAGGACCTGCTGCGCACCGGCATGGACCACATCGATGAGCCCGCCAAACCGGACGCCCGGCGGGCGCGGGCCACGGTGACGGTGGCGTTGGAGACCCTGCTCGGTATGCCCGGGCACGGCCAGGCGCTGCTGGCCCGGTTCGGGCTGATCCCGACCGGCACCGCGCAACACCTGAGCTGTGACGCGCTGGTGGCCCTGGTGCTCACCCACGGCGACCGGGTCCTCAACGTCGGCCGCACCCGCCGCACCGTCACCGGCCGGCAACGCACCGCCCTGGCCACCTTGCATCGCACCTGTGCCATGCCGGGGGTGTCAGGTCCCGCTCGCCGACTGCGACATCCACCACCTGTGGTGGCACCTCGCAGGCCCCACCGACCACGACCTGCAGATCCCCCTGTGCGGAACCCACCACCACCGCCTGCACGACGGCGACTACAGCACCACCCGCCACCACAACACGCTGACCTTTCGCGACCCCCACGGCCGCAGCATCCCCGACCCCCGACAGGTCCTCACCGCCCAGCTCGACCTGCTCACCCCCACCGCAGCCAGCGACCGCGACCTACCCCAAAGCCCCTACCACCACCACACCTGGGGCTGGACCGGCCAACACCCCCAACCCCCACCCGGCCACAGCCCACCCACCTGAGGCGGCGCCAGGCTGCCACGATGCGGCGAGCGCGAGCGGCTCAGGGCTGCGAGTCCTCGAAGGGGCGCGCTGCGAGGTCACGCTCGACCAGCGCCACCGTCGCCGAGATCGCGCCGACCCACATGGGCAGCTGGTCGCGGTCGAACCGGGCCCTGGGCATCGCGATCGAGATCGCGGCGCACGGCTGGCCGTACGGGTCGCGCACGGCCAGCCCGACCGCGGTGAGGCCGGTCTCGGTCTGCTGGTCGTTGATCGCGAAGCCGCGCTTACGCACCATCGCGAGCTGCCGGCGCAGCCGGGGCAGGTCGACGTCGTCGCCGGACCCCTCGTACAGCCTCGCGACCTCGTGCGCGGGCATGGTCGCGAGCAGTGCCTTGCCGCCCGAGGCGAGGTGCGCCGGCAGGACCCGGCCCACGCGGTCGCCGACGCGCAGCGGCTGCGCGCACTCGACCGTGGCGATGAACCGGACCTCGTTCCCGGCCAGGACCACCAGGTTGGTGGACTCCTGCACCCGCTCGGTCAGCGTGTGCAGGTGCGGCAGGGACACCTGCCGCAGCAGCCGGACCGGGGCCTCGGACACGTCGGCCGGGCGCAGTACGCCGCCGGGTCGGTAGCGGCGGTCCTCGGTCTGCTCGGCGAAGTCGCGGTAGACGAGCATCGCGAGCAGCCGGTGCGCCGTCGACCGCGACACCCCCAGCCGCTCGGCCGCGTCCGTGACCCGCAGTGACCCCTCCTGCTGCAGCAGCTGCGCGAGCACGAGCGCGTGGTCGACGGACTCGATGGCGTACGGCGGCTTGTTCTTCACGACAGAAAAATGTATCCCACTGCCGGGAATCCCCACCAGAATGACGAACCTGGCTGTTCGCCGGTGTCCGCATCTGCCGAAGGATGGACCGAAGGAGCGTCTCATGACGATCACGAACAATCCGGTCAACGTGACCGCGATCGACGCACCCGACCAGCC
This sequence comes from Nocardioidaceae bacterium, assembly GCA_035557095.1. Classification (GTDB taxonomy): domain Bacteria; phylum Actinomycetota; class Actinomycetes; order Propionibacteriales; family Nocardioidaceae; genus JALZDI01. Next base: position 2,918 of record DATMEB010000017.1, read on the forward strand.
GGACCGCACTCCTGCGCTGGAGGAGCTCTACCGGGGGTTCGAGTCCGAGCTGCTGATCCCGCTGTGGACCGAGATCGGTGACCTGATGCCGCCCCAACCGCGGTCCAGGGCGCTGCCGCACACGTGGCGCTGGAACAACCTGCTGCCGCTGGCCGAGCGGGCGGGCGAGCTCGTGCCGGTCGGTCGCGGCGGGGAGCGCCGGGCGATCGCGCTGGCCAACCCCGGACTGGGCGGCGCGCCCTTCATCACCCCGACGCTGTGGGCCGCCATCCAGTACCTCGGCCCGCGTGAGGACGCGCCGGTGCACCGGCACACCCAGCACGCGTTCCGGTTCGTGGTCGAGGGCGAGGGCGTCTGGACCGTCGTCGACGGCGACCCGGTGGCGATGCGCCGCGGCGACTTCCTGCTCACGCCCGGATGGCAGTTCCACGGCCACCACAACCAGAGCGACGTCCCGATGGCCTGGATCGACGGGCTGGACATCCCGTTCGCCCACTACACCGGGTCGACGTTCTTCGAGTTCGGACCCGACGAGGTCAGCGACCGCGGGACGCCGGACCGGTCGCGTTCCGAGCAGCTGTGGGCGCACCCGGGCCTGACCCCGGTCTCCGCGGCCGGAGCGGCGCTGCCGAGCTCGCCGATCGCGGCGTACCGCTGGGAGCACACCGACCGCGCACTGGCCGACCAGCTCGCGCTGGAGGACGCGGGACATCCCGGTGTCGTCGAGCCCGGGCACGCCGCGGTGCGGTTCACCAACCCCACCAGCGGCGGCGACGTGATGCCGACGATGCGCGCGGAGTTCCACCGGCTGCGTCCTGGCGCGCAGACCGCCCAGCGCCGCGAGGTCGGGTCGTCGGTGTTCCAGGTGTTCGAGGGCAGCGGCCAGGTCCGTGTCGGCGACCACGAGTGGACGGTCGGTCACGGCGACCTGTTCGTCGTGCCGTCGTGGCAGCCGCTGACCGTGGCCACCGACGAGGGTGTGGACCTGTTCCGGTTCAGCGACACCCCGATATTCGACCGTCTGCACCAGAGCCGCACCCAGGTGGAAGGAACCCCTCAGTGAAGCTGGCAACAATCCGGATCCCGGGCAGCGCGCCCGAGGCCACCCGCGCCGTCCGCGTCGACGACGACGGCTACGTCGACCTCGGGTTCGCCGACGTCGGGGCCCTGCTCACCCAGGACGGCTGGCGTGCGCGGGCGGCCTCGGCCGCTGGCACGACGTACGCCGGCGACGACGTCGAGTTCGCGCCGTTGGTGACCCGGCCCGGCAAGATCCTCTGCGTCGGGCTGAACTACCGCAACCACATCCTCGAGATGGGACGCGAGCTGCCCGAGGCACCGACCCTGTTCGCGAAGTACGCCGAGTCGCTGATCGGCGCACGCGACGACATTGTGCTGGCCCCGGAGTCGGACCAGGTCGACTGGGAGGCCGAGCTCACCGTGGTCGTCGGCGCGCCGGTCCGGCGGGCCACCGCCGAGCAGGCCGAGAGCGCGATCGCCGGCTTCACCGTGCTCAACGACGTCACGATGCGCGACTGGCAGTACCGCACCAAGCAGTGGCTGCAGGGCAAGACGTTCGAGGCGACCACGCCGCTCGGACCCGTCCTCGTGACGCCCGACGAGCTCCCCGGCGGCATGGCCCCGGCCCTGACCATGACCGCGTCGGTCGACGGCGAGGTCGTGCAGAAGGCGGACACCTCCGACCTGGTGTTCGGGCCGGTGGAGCTCGTGCAGTACATCTCCACGATCATCACGCTGCAGCCCGGTGACGTGATCGCGACCGGCACCCCCGGCGGGGTCGGCCACGCGCGCAAGCCGGCTCGCTACCTCACCGACGGGTCGAGGCTGGTCACCGAGATCAGCGGGATCGGCCGGCTGGACAACCTCGCCAGGGCGGTCCGATGACCACCCGGACCTGGATGGACGAGGGCACCAAGCTCTTCCTCGGCTGCGTCGAACGGCTCTCCGACGACGACTTCGGTGCGTCGACCCGGCTGCCGGGGTGGAGCCGCGCGCACGTGGTCGCGCACGTGCATCACAACGCCGAGGCACTGCAACGGCTGTTGCACTGGGCCCGCACGGGTGAGCGCACTCCGATGTACGCCGGAGTCGAGCAGCGCAACGCCGAGATCGAGACCAGCGCCGGCATGCGGCCGGCGGAGCTGCGCGAGCGCGTGCAGGCTTCGGCGGGCGACCTCGCCGCTGCCATCGACGACCTGCCGGAGGCGGCGTGGGCCAACGAGGTGCAGACGGCGCAGGGCCGCACAGTGCCCGCCACCGAGGTGATCTGGATGCGCACGCGCGAGGTCGCCGTCCACGCCGTCGACCTCGATGCCGGCACGACGTTCGCCGACCTGTCCGCCGACCTCAACACCGCGCTCGCCCTCGACGTGGTGCGCAAGCGCGCCGCCGGGGGAGAGGCGGCCGTGCTCGCGGAGTGGCTGACCGGGCGGTCCGTCGACGTCCCCGTGCTCGGACCGTGGCTGTGAGCGTCCAGGTACGGACCGGCGAGCGAAGGACCGGACGAGGAAGGACGCCGCGCAGGTGAACAGCACGCACAAGGACGCCGGCGTCATCATCGTCGGCGGTGGCATCGGCGGGCTCTCCAACGCCTACATGCTGGCCCGGGCAGGTCACCACGTCCGGGTGCTGGAGCGGTCGCCGGAGTTCACCGAGGTCGGTGCCGGGCTGCAGATGGCTCCCAACGCGACCCGCATCCTGCGCGAGTGGGGCCTGCTCGACGAGGTGATCGAGGCCGGCGTGCTGCCGCGCCGGTTGGTGTTCAACGACGCCGTCGACGGGTCGACACTGACCCATCTGGACCTCGGCGAGGGCTTCCGGCAGCGCTACGGCGCGCCGTACGTCGTGATCCACCGCAGCGACCTGTTGACGATCCTGTACGACGCCTGCGTGCGCGCCGGCGTCGAGCTGGTGCCCAGCTGCGCGGTCGACGACGTGCAGACCGTGGACGGCTCCGTCGTCGTGTCCGCCGGCGACCAGGAGCACCACGCCGACGTCGCGCTGGGCGCGGACGGGCTCCGGTCGACCCTGCGCGCCAAGGTGAGCGACGACGAGCCGATCTGCTCCGGCTACGTCGCCTACCGCGGGGCATTCCCGACATCCGAGGTCATGGACCGGCTGTCGGAGGACTCGCTGCACGACGTCGTGGTCTACTTCGGTCCCGGCCGCCACCTGGTGCAGTACCCCCTGCGTCGCGGCGAGATCTTCAACACCGTCGCGGTGTTCCGGTCCCCGGGCTTCGAGCGGGGGGAGACCGACTGGGGCGGTCCGGAGGAGCTCGACGAGGTCTTCGCCGACTCCTGCGACGCCGTACGCCGCGGTCTCGCGTCGCTGTGGCGTGACCGGCGCTGGGCGATGTACGACCGGCTGCCGATCTCCACGTGGGTGCACGGACGGATGGCGCTCACCGGTGACGCTGCGCATCCGATGCTGCAGTACCTCGCGCAGGGCGCCTGTCAGGCCATCGAGGACGCGTACTGTCTGGGCACCCAGGCGGCCAAGCATTCCGTGGAGGGGTCCCTCGACTGGCCGGCTGTCCTGCGACACTATGTCGCGGTGTCCGCGGAGCGGACCGCGCGAGTGCAGTCGGCAGCCCGGACCTGGGGCGACATCTGGCACGTCGACGGACTGGCGCGGCAGCTGCGCAACGCACTGTTCCGCGACCGCGACACCGCCGACTACAAGCACGTCGACTGGCTCTACGGCGTGTGAGACCACCGGAAGGAACCTCGATGCGACGCATACTCACCGCGTTGGCGGGCTCGACAGCCCTGCTGCTGCTCACGGCCTGCGGCGGGGGTGGGGAGGCCAGCGACTCGGGGGACTCGGGGCCGGACGACATCACCCTCGGTCTCATCCCGATCGTCGACGTCGCGCCGGCCTACCTCGGCATCGAGGAGGGCTTCTTCGAGGAGCGCGGCCTGAACGTGAAGGTGCAGACCGCGGAGGGAGGCGCGGCCATCGTCCCGGGCGTGGTCAGCGGAGACTTCCAGTTCGGGTTCAGCAACGTCACATCCCTGCTGCTGGCACAGTCCGAGGGCCTGCCGCTGAAGATCGTGGCCGCCGGTGACTCCTCCACCGGGAAGCAGGGCGCCGACTTCAGCGGTGTGGTGGTCCCCAAGGGCAGCGAGATCGAGGACGCGGCCGGGCTGGCCGGCAAGACCGTGGCCGTCAACACGCTGAAGAACATCGGCGACACCACGGTGCGCCAGTCCGTGCAGAAGGCCGGCGGCGACCCCAGCACGGTGAAGTTCGTCGAGCTCGAGTTCCCCGACATGCCTGCGGCGCTGGCCAAGGGGCAGGTCGACGCCGCCTGGGTGGTCGAGCCCTTCCTGACCATCACCAAGGACCAGGGAGGCACCGACATCGCCTCCAACCTGGTCGACACCCAGCCGAACCTGATGATCGCGGCGTACTTCACGTCGGAGGAGACGTTGGCGAGCGACCCCGAGCTCGTCGACCGTTTCACCGCGGCGCTGAACGAGTCGCTGACGTACGCCGAGCAGAACCCCGACGCCGTACGCGAGATCATCCAGAGCTATACCGACATCCCCGCCGACGTCGCGAACCGGATGGTGCTGCCGAAGTGGTCCAGCGAGATCAACACGCAGACCGTCGAGCTGCTCGCGCAGCTGGCCCGCGAGGACGGGCTGGTCCAGGAGCCGGTCGACACCCAGGCGCTGCTGCCGTGAGCCTGACGCCCCCGAACGTTCCGCCCCGGAGGGAGAGTCCTCGATGAGCGCCGCAACCGCCGCACCCGGCACCGGCCGGGTCGGCCGTCGCCGTCGTGCGCTGCCCGCCCCTGTGCTCGGCCTGGCCGGGCTGCTCGCCCTCGTCGCGGTCCTCGAGGTGCTGCCGCGCACCGGTGTCGTCGACCCGCGGTTCCTGCCGCCGTTCAGCGACATGGTGGCCGCGTTGGGTGCGGAGCTCGGGTCCGCGGAGTTCTGGGCCGCACTCGGTGACACCGTGCGCGGGTGGGCGATCGGACTGGCCATCGCCATGGCCGCCGGCGTCGTGCTGGGTATCGTGATCGGCAGCGTGCCGCTGCTGCGCGCCGCCACCAGCTCGACGATCGAGTTCCTGCGCCCGATCCCGTCCGTCGCGCTGATCCCGCTGGCCGTGCTGCTGTTCGGGTCGAGTCCCGAGTCGACTCTGCTGCTGGTGGTCTACGCCAGCTTCTGGCAGGTGCTCGTGCAGGTGCTGTACGGCGTCCAGGACGTTGACCCGGTCGCCCGCGAGACCGCGCGGTCGTACCAGTTCAGCGCCTGGACGCAGGTGCGCACGGTGACCTGGCCGACCGCACTGCCCTACGTCATGACCGGGTTCCGGCTGGCCGCGGCGGTGGCACTGATCCTGGAGATCACCGGTGAGCTGATCATCGGCTCCCCCGGACTGGGCAAGCAGATCGCGGTCGCGCAGAGCTCCGGGGCCGTCGACACGATGTACGCGCTGGTGATCGTGACCGGCCTGTTCGGCGTACTCGTCAACCTGCTGGCGCGGATGCTCGAGCGCCGGAGCCTGCACTGGCATCCCTCGGTACGCGGGGAGGTGCCCCGATGACCGCCGGAGACGTCGTGCGCCGGGTCGTGCTCGCGCTGGGCCTGCCGGTCGTGCTGTTCGCGACCTGGTGGTTCGCCTCGGCGGGCAGCACGAGCTTCTTCTGGCCGCCGCTGTCAGAGATCCTCGCGGCGTTCGCCGACACCTGGCTCAACAGCGACCGGATCACCGCCGACGTGGTGCCCAGCCTGCTGCGGTTGCTCGTGGGCTACTCGCTCGCGCTGGTGCTCGGCATCGGCCTCGGGGTGGCCGTGGGCTCCTCGCGCGTGCTGCGCGCCACCCTGGAGCCGGTGCTCGAGTTCTTCCGGGCGATCCCGCCGCCGGTGCTGGTGCCGATCCTCATGCTGTTCGCCGGCATCGGCAACGAGATGAAGGTCCTGGTGATCGTGTCCGGGTGCATCTGGCCGGTGCTGCTCAACACGGTCGAGGGCGTCCGCGGTCTCGACGAGGTGCTGTCGGACACCGCCCGGTGCTACGGGCTGGGGCGGCTCGCGCGGCTGCGCCACCTGACGCTGCGCGGCGCCAGCCCGCAGATCGCCGCCGGTGCGCGGCAGGCGCTGTCGATCGCCATCATCCTGATGGTGATCAGCGAGATGTTCGCCGCGTCCAACGGCGTCGGCTTCACCATCGTCCAGTTCCAGCGGACGTTCGCGATCCCGGAGATGTGGAGCGGCATCATCCTGCTCGGCCTGATCGGCATCACGCTCGCGTTCCTGTTCCGGCTGGTCGAGTCCCGGCTGCTGGCCTGGTACCGCGGCCTGCGCATGACCCAGCGAGGAGAGGGCTGACATGACCACCCGGACGGTTACGCCGAAGGCACAGGGCACCGAGGCGACGATCCTGGACGTACGCGCAGTGCAGAAGGTCTACGAAGCCAAGCACCGCAGCGTCGAGGCGATCCGCGACCTCACCTTCTCGATTCCGGCCGGCGAGATGACGTGCATCGTCGGCCCGTCCGGCGCGGGCAAGACCACGTTGCTCAAGTGTGTCGCGGGGCTGCTCGACACGACGTCCGGCGAGATCGTGCTCGAGGGTGAGCCGGTGACCGGGCCGCCACGCGGCATGGCCGTCGTGTTCCAGGAGTACGGCCGCAGCCTGTTCCCGTGGATGACAGTGCGGCAGAACGTCGAGCTGCCACTGAAGGAGAAGAAGGTACCCCGCGCCGAGCGCACCCGCCTGGTCGACGAGGCACTGGCCGCGGTGGGCCTGGCCGACGTGCACGGAGCCCACCCCTGGCAGCTCTCCGGCGGCATGCAGCAGCGGGTCGCGATCGCCCGCGCGGTCGCCTACGAGCCACACGTGCTGCTCATGGACGAGCCGTTCGCCGCGGTCGACGCACAGACCCGCGGCGAGCTCGAGGACCTCGTCCGCGACCTGTGGAAGCGCCTCGGCGTCACCGTGCTCTTCGTGACCCACGACATCGACGAGGCGGTCTACCTCGGGCAGCGCGTCATCGTGCTGTCGATGGCGCCGACCGTCGTACTCGCCGACGTCGCGGTCGACCTGCCCGCCGAGCGCGACCAGCTGCACACCCGGTCGCTGCCGCGCTTCGCCGAGCTGCGCTCGCAGGTCTACGAGCTCATCCAGCAGGCCAAGCGCGGCGCCGAGAGCGGGGGAGCGGCCGGGTCGGACACTCCGAACAGCAAGGCCGACCTGCCGCCCACGGTCGCCGCGGACACCCATCACGGCTACGGCGGCGATGCCTCCTAGGCGGTCGGGTCACGGCTCCTGAAGGTCGACCATCTGGTCGCCGACGCGCATCGCAGTCTGCTGCAGTCGCGAGACGATGCCGGCGACCCGGGCACGCGGCATCCGCTCCCGCGGCGCAGCCACGGCTATCGCGCCGATCGGGATGCGCCGCGGGTCGCGCACGGCCACGGCGACCGCGGCGACGCCCTCGGCGCTCTCACCGAAGTTCGTGGCGTACCCCGCCCGGGACACCTCCCGTAGCTCGTCCTCGATCTGGCCCAGCGTCTCGAGCGTGCCCGGTGTGAGGGTGGGAACGCCGCGTGGGTACAGGTCCCTGACCTGCTCGGCGGGCAGCGCCGCCAGCAGCGCCTTGCCCCCTGCGGTCGCGTGCGCCGGCAGCAGGATCCCGACCCGAATCCCGACGCGCAGCGGCTGGGTGCCCTCCACCCCGTCGACGAAGCGGACGCCGTTGCCCTCGAGCACCATGATGTGCACCGTCTCGCCGACGTCCGCGCACAGCCGCTCCAGATGCGGCCGCGCGACCTGGCGGATGTCGCGGCGCGCGAACGCGTGCAGGCCCAGCTGCGCGAGCGCGCGTCCCGGGCGGTAGACGCGCCCGGCGGAGTCCTGGTCGACGAACCCCCGGTACCGCAGGGTCGCCAACAGACGGTGCGCGGTGGAGCGGGCCACCCCGAGTTCGTCGGCCGCCTCGTACACGCGCAGTTCCCCGCGTGCGTCGAGCAGCAGCAGGATCTGCAGCGCGTTGTCGACCGACTCGAGGTGATAGGCAGGCGGAGCGCCCACCGCGTCGGGTTCGAACCGTGTACCGGACACCACCGGTCCTATCTCCAGCCGGCCCGGCGGCGCGACCGCCGGCTTCCGGGACGTCAGGCTAGTGCCCCCGGCCGGGGCACTTAGCCGAGCAGGCGGGAGCGTTCGCGCGTATTGCCGGACACGCGCCGGTACGACTCGGAGATCGCGGCCATCTCCTCCTCGCTGATGACGTCCTCGATGCGTGCGAACGGCCGGTCTCCGGTGCGTTCGTACACCTCGCGCAGGATCGCGTCCGGCGGCTGCCGGCGGTTGGTGCGCACGACCTCCGCCGTGGCCGGCAGCCGCTCGCCCTCGTAGGCGAGCAACGCCTGCTCCGGGTCGGCGTACGTCTCCAGCGCGAGCCGCAGTGCCCGCGCGTCGAGGATGGCCTGACCGGCGCCGTTCGACCCGCGCGGCACCATCGGGTGCGCGGCGTCGCCGAGCAGCGTGACCCGTCCGAACGTCCACCGCGACAAGGGCTCCTGGTCGACCATGGGGTACTCGAGGACGGAGTCGGACCCGCGGATCAGCGCGGGAACGTCGAGCCAGTCGAACCGCCAGTCCTCGAAGGGCTCGATGAAGTCCGCCAGCGACCCGTG
>DATMEB010000018.1:0-2421 GCA_035557095.1 Nocardioidaceae bacterium
CGCGTGGTACTTGGCGAGGTAGTCGTTGACCGTGACCACGTGGACGCCCTTGTCGGCGAGCGCGTTGAGGTACGACGGCAGGGTCGCGACCAGGGTCTTGCCCTCACCGGTCTTCATCTCGGCGATGTTGCCGAGGTGCAGTGCGGCGCCACCCATGACCTGAACGTCGTAGTGCCGTTGGCCGATGACCCGCTTGGCCGCCTCGCGCACAGTGGCGAAGGCCTCGGGCATCAGGTCGTCGAGGGTCTCGCCGTCCTCGAGCCGCTTCTTGAACTCGTCGGTCATGCCGCGGAGCTCGTCGTCGCTCATGGCGACGAAGTCGTCCTCGATCGCGCTGACGGCCTGTGCCACCGACTCGAGTTGGCGCAGGATCTTCCCCTCGCCGATGCGGAGGAGCTTGTCAAGAATGGCAGGCACGTGTGTGGACTCCCTGGAAGGTTCGGATTGCCTCGGCCACTCTACCTAGCGGGTGGTGCGCCGGACGCATCGGTGAAGCCGGTCACGGGCGGAGCGCCGGCGCGAGATCCCCTCGTGGCTCGACCGTGATGTCGTCCAGACCGAGCCAGCCGGCCAGGACACGCAGCTCGGCGCTCAGCTCTTCAGCGGTGTCCTCTGGGGCGGCGGCCTCGGCCCAGGCAGCCTTGACGACCAGCCTGCCAGCAGTGCGATCGGCCTTCAGGTCGACGCGAGCGACGATCCGGTCGCGCAGCAGGAACGGCAGCACGTAGTAGCCGTGCACCCGCTTGGCGGGTGGCGTGTAGATCTCGATCCGGTAGTGGAAGTCGAACAACGCCTCGGTCCGGGCGCGCTCCCACACGATTGGGTCGAACGGGCTGAGCAGTGCGCGGGCGGGAACGGCGCGCGGGATCCGCGCGTCGCGGTGCAGGAAGGCCGGCTGACGGACGCCCTCGACGGAGACCGGGACCAGCTCGCCGTCCTCGACCAGCTCGGCCACCGCAACGGCCGTCGGCTTGACCCGCATCCGGTAGTAGTCGCTGAGATCCTTGGTCGTCGCCACCCCGTGCGAGCGGGCGGCGCGGCGCACCAGCTCGCGCTCCGCCTGGTCCGCGCTCGGGGTCGGCAGGGCCAGGACCTCGGCCGGGACGACCCGTTCCGGTAGGTCGTACAGCACCTCGAACTGGCTGTTGCGACCGGAGATCGCCAGGTCGCCGACCAGATAGAGGTAGTCGAGGACCTTGCGGGTCTCCGACCAGTTCCACCCCCAGTGCTCCTTGGTGCGCGGCAGGCCGTCGTCGAGGTCCCGGGCGGTCGACGGTCCACGGTCGCGGACCTCCGCGATCAGCGAGTCCTCGAGCTCGGGGTCGGAGTCCACGAACGACCACTTCCCGCGCTGGGTGCGGTAGTGGTCCATGCGGTGACGCATGTGCGGCCAGAGCTCGACCGGCATGAAGGCCTGGACGTGCGCCCAGTATTCGACCAGGCGGCGGGGCCGCCGTTCGGAGGCCCGGCGGAGCAGGTCCACGTCGTATGGACCCATCCTGGAATAGAGCGGCATGTAGTGGGCGCGCTGCAGGACGTTGACGGAGTCCACCTGGAGCACGCCGGTGCGGTCGAGGGTGCGCATGAGCGTGCGCAGGGTGGGTCGGGCGTGCCGCTTGTCCAGGAAGCCCTGGGCGGCGAGCGCGATCCGGCGTGCCTGCGCGGCACTCAGGGACTGCATGCGGGGAGACTACGGCCGGGCACCGACGGTGGTCGCCGTCGGCTTTCGTCTCACCGGGTTTCGACACGCCGATCGCGAGCTCGTTCCTCGCTCGCGCGGCTGCTCAACCGACATGCCGTCCTAGGGCCGGCCGGAGGCCGGACCTAGGGCATGTCAAGCAGCTTCTCTTTCACCGCATACATGACCGCCTCCATGCGCGAGTGCAGCTGGAGCTTCTCCAGGATGTTGCGCACATGGTTCTTCACCGTGTTCTCGCTGATGAAGAGCTCCTTCGCGATCTCCCGGTTGTTCATGCTCTTGGCCACGAGGCGCAGCACCTCGAGCTCGCGCTCGGTGAGGCGGAGTCCCGGGACGTGCTCGCGCTCGGGGCGGGACATCTGCTTGAACTCGTCGATCAGCTTGACCGCCATCGACGGGCTGATCAGTGACTGGCCGTCGGCGACGACCCGGACCGCCTGGGCGACCTCTTCGATGGAGGAGTCCTTGAGGAGGTAACCGGCGGCACCGCTCTTGACCGCTTCGTACAGGTCGGCTTCCTCGTCGGAGACGGTGAGCATGATGATCTTGGACGACGGAACGGCTTCCTTGATCGCGCGGCACGCCTCGATGCCGGATCGCTTGGGCATCCGGACGTCGAGCAGCACCACGTCCGGAGCCACGCTCGCCGCCAGGGTCGTGCCCTCGACGCCGTCACCTGCCTCGCCGACGACCTCGATGCTGGGCTCGGCAGCCAGCAGCAT
>DATMEB010000019.1:0-61095 GCA_035557095.1 Nocardioidaceae bacterium
GGCCACCTACCGGCGCTCCCGGCTGTGCCAGTTCGTCACCGACACCGAGGGCGCGTTCCTGGCGCCGGGCGTGTGGGAGCAACTGCTCACCGCCGTGAGCATTCCCGATGGCACCGAGGTCGTGGTCGCCCTCGACGGCAGCTTCTCCGACGACACGACCGCGCTGCTGGTGGCGACGGTCGCGCCCGAGCCGCACTTCGACGTGATCGGGGTCTGGGAGCGGCCGAAGGGTGACGAGTCCTACCGGGTGCCGGTCGCCGAGGTTGAGGAGACCATCCGGGCCGCGTGCCGGCGCTGGACCGTCGTGGAGATCATCGCGGACCCGTTCCGCTGGACGCGCACGCTGCAGGCCCTGGAAGCCGAGTCGCTGCCGGTCGTGGAGTTCCCGCACTCGCCGGCACGGCTAACCGCGGCCACCACCGACCTGTACTCGGCTGCCACCAACGCCAAGCTGACGCACTCCGGCGACCCGCGGCTGACCGCGCATGTGGCCGCGGCCGTGGTGACCGAGGACGCCCGCGGGATGCGGCTGTCCAAGCGGTCCCGCTCCCGCAACGCCCCGAAGATCGACCTCGCCGCGTGTCTGGTGATGGCACACAGCCGCGCCACCTGGCAAGCCACCCGACGCACCCGCAAACGAGCTAGGAGCTTCGCCGCATGACCGACCTACTGCAAACCCTCTGCCAGCGTCTGGACGAACAGACGCCGGCGTACACGACCCTGGACTCCTACTACGCCGGCACGCAGCCGCTGAGCTTCCTGTCCCCGGAGGCCAAGACCGCGCTCGGCACCCGGCTGGCCCGGATGGCGTCGAACATCCCCCGGCTCGCGGTCACCAGCCTGGCCGAGCGACTGCGGGTGACCGGGCTGCACCGCGACGGCACCGCCGACCCGACGCTGTGGGGCGACTGGATCGCCAACGACCTCGACCAGATGGCCGGGACCGCGCACCGCGAGGCCCTGACGCTCGGCGCGAGCTACGTCATCGTGTGGGGCACCACTCCGGTCCCGAAGGTGACCGTGGAGTCCCCGCGCCAGGTTGCGGTGCTCACCGACCCCGGCACTCGGCGGATCGTGGCCGCGGTCAAGCGTTGGGAGATGCTGACCACGACCGAGGCCGTGCTGTACGAACCCGACCGGATCACCCGGCTGCGTGCGCAGACGACCGGCGCCACCATCGCCGGCTTCCGCACGATCGAGACGATCCGCAACCCGCTCGGCGTGGTGCCGGTCGTGCGGTTTCGCAACGGCGACCGGCTGCTCGACGACGGCACGTCGGAGATCACCGACCTGATCCCGCTGGTGGACGCGCTGAACAAGTCGCTGGCCGACATGATGGTCACCAGCGAGTACGTCGGCCGGCCCCGCCGGTGGGCGACCGGCATCGAGCTCGAGGAGGACGACGAGGGCGAGGCGGTCAACCCGATCCCCGAGGGTGACCGGGCGATGGTCTCGGAGAACGAGGCCGCCAAGTTCGGCCAGCTCAACGCCGCCGACCTGTCCGGGTACGAGGCCGCCGTGCGGGTGCTGCTCGGGCAGATCATGGCCGTCTCCGCGCTGCCCGCGCACTACGTCGGCGTGTTCACCGACAACCCCGCCTCAGCCGACGCCCTGCGCGCCTCCGAGGCATCGCTGACCGCCCGCGCCGAAGCCCGGCAGGCCACCTTCGGCCGGTCCTGGGAGGACGTGGCCCGGCTGATGGTTGCCGTGCGCGAGGGCACCGACCCGGCAGCGGTGGACGTGAGGGTGCGCTGGGCCGACGCCGCCACACGTTCGGTGGCGCAGGAGGCCGACGCGGTAGTCAAGCTGCACGCCGCCGGACTGCTGCCGGCCTCGTATGCGCTGGCCCGTCTCGGGTACGACGCCGACGAGATCGAGCAGGTGCGCACCGCACGGCGTACCGAGGCCATCGACGCCGCGCCGCTGGCGCGGGTGCTCGGCGCATGAGCGAGCAAGCGGTCGAGCTGACCGCAGACCAGCTCGTCGCCGGCTTCGGCGCCGTAGCGGCGAACATCAGCGACGAGCAGAACGCCTTCGGTCTCGCGCTGCTGACGGCCTGGCAAAGCGGCGACATCACCGACTCCGAGTTCGTGGCCCTGCTGGCCGACCAGCTCGCGGTCAGCGTCGGCGGCGCGATGCTGTCGGCCGACGCGCTGGTCGCGGTGTACGTCAACCGTCCCGCCCTCGGAATGGTCCCCGACGACGCCAAGGTCGAGCAGCTCACCAAGGCCGCCAAGACCGTGGCGACGTTCCTCGACGACGCCGAGACCGACCCGCTACCACGGGTGCAACGCCTGGCCGTGGCCGAACCCCTGGACGCGCTGCAGCAGGCCAGCCTCACCGCGTACTCCAGGCACGGCATCACCGGCTACGTGCGCGGCATCTCCGCCGACGCCTGCGAGCTGTGCGTGTGGCTGAAAAAGGAACACCTACGACCCGGCGGCTACATCTACCCCACCGACAAGCCGATGCATAAGCACCCCGGCTGCACCTGCGTCCCCATCCCAATCACCTGCTAGGAGGCCCACCATGACCGAGCAGAACACCGAGACAACCGAGGACACCGCCCCGGAGGCCGCCGACGGCCCGGAAACGACCGAGCTGACCACTGAGACCCCCGAGGACACCCAGACCGGCGACGAGCAGTCAGGGAACACCGAGACCTTCCCCCGGACCTACGTGGAAAAGCTGCGCCGAGAGAACGCCGGCTACCGGGAGCGCGCCGCCGACCGCGACCAGCTCGCCGAACGGCTGCATACCGTCCTCGTGGACGCGACCGGCCGTCTGGCCGACCCGACCGACCTGCGGTTCGACGCAGATCACCTACGCGACGCCGACGCGCTCACGACCGCCATCGACGAGCTGCTCGCCCGCAAGCCGCACCTAGCATCCCGACGCGTGTCCGGGGACGTGGGTCAGGGACACACCAGGGCGAACGACACCGTGGACCTGGCTGGGTTGCTGCGTGACCGCGCAAGATGACCCGTTGTGGCTATCCACAAACTCCGGACTACTGAATAACGTTGGGAGTAGTGGAGAACGATGCAGATTATGAAGATAGGAGCGCGTTATGTCGGAGAGCACCGCCGAGGCGGGATGGCCTCGGACCCTCAGGGTGACCTTGTCGGTTGAGCTCGGCGGTCGCCGCGTCAGCCAGTCCCACTGCGAGCAGGCCAAGGCCGCCGCGCATGCCGCCTTCATTGCCTCGCTCAGCGGCCACGGCTACTCGTTCGTCAACCAGCGTGCGCGGGGCGAGTACCTGTACGTCGGCTGGGACGACGAGTCCTAGACCGCCGCAGCCCTGCCCTTCGGGTAGTCTGAGAGGGCAGTCCCGGCGGCTGCCCTCTCTCGCTTGGCTCCCAGACGGAGCGGCATTACACCGCATACCGTCTAGGGAGCCTTTCTCATGGCCGTTGACACCACCACCGCCCCTGAACTGACCGCCGAGCAGGTCCAGCGCATCCTCGTGCAGCCGCTCGAAGCCGTCTCACAGTTCCTCGCCAGCGGCCCGCGGATCTTCGACTCCGCCAGCCCGGTCCGCATCCCCAAGATGGGCGGCCCGACCTCCCCGGCCTGGCACGGTGAGAACGAACAGATCACCGAACAAGACGTCACCTTCGACGAGGTCACACTGCTGCCCTCGACGATGGAGTCGGTCAAGGTGCTCACCCGGTTCAGCAACGAGCTGGCACGCCAGTCCGTGGTCAGCCTCGACCAGGCGCTCAAGGACCGGCTCGTGCGTGACGTCGCCGCGAAGATCGACGCGCAGCTTTTCTCCGCGACCGGCAACGGCACCACGCTGCCCAGGGGCCTGTTCGCCTACGCCGGCACCCAGGACCTCCCCGTTGACGGAGAGCTGACTCTGGACCATCTGCACGACGCCGAGGGCATGGTCCTCGCCGCGAACGTGGACCCCAGCCGGGTGCGGTGGGTGATGACCAGCCGGGAGTTCGTGGCGTTGCGCAAGGTCAAGGACCTGCAGGAGCGCTACCAGCTCACCCCGGACCCGACCGAGGCCGGCGTGTACCGGCTGCTCGGGCACGCGGTCACCGTCACCAACCGCGTCCCCGACACCACCGGGACGCCGAACACCGGCAACGCCGCGCTGGTGGACTTCTCGCAGATCGCGGTTGCGCGTGACCAGGCGCCGAGTGTGAAGGTGCTCGACCAGACCTTCGGCGACTACGACCAAATGGCGCTGCGGGTCACCGCCCGCTACGACGCGGCGCCGCTGAACGCGCAGGCCGTGGTCAAACTGACCGGGATCGAGCTGCCCGCCTGATGGTCACCGGGCAGGACGTTGCCGACTTCCTCGGCCAGGGCGACGACACCACGCTCGTGGCCCTGGCCGGCGAACACGTCGGCATCGTCGCGGCGATGGCGCGGGCCTACACCCGCGACAACGGATTCACCGCCGACGAGCCCGCCGAGGACGTGGCCGCGGTCATCGTCACCGCCACCGCCCGGCTGGTGGCCAACCCCGAGCAGCTCGCCCGCGACGTCGGCAGCGTCAGCCTGCGGGGAGGCTTCACCGGCTGGTCGCTGGCCGAGACGTTCGTGCTCAACCGCTACCGAAAGAGGTCGCTGTGATCCTGCACGACCGGGTGACCGTGGTGAAGTCCGGTGGCACCAACCCGCAGACCGGCGACCCGCTGCCCTCGACCGACGTCGGACCGCTGCCGGCCGCGGTGCAACCCCTGAGCACCGACGAGAAAGCCCTGCTCGGCACCACCGTCGTCACCAGCCTGCTGTGCGTGCTCGGCCCGGTGCTGCCGACCGCGTTGGCCGGCGGGATCACCAGCGCCGACAAGGTGGAGCACGACGGGATCACCTGGGACGTGGACGGCGACGTCGAGACGCACCGGCTCAACGGCCGCGTACACCACCTAGAGCTAACCCTGGTTCGTCACCAGGGTTAGCGGCGTCAACCCCACCCGCCAGGCCTCCCGAGATGTCGGTCGAGCGGGACGGAAGGTGAGCATGCAGCCACTCCCCTCGGACCTCCGGGGACGCTCGCCTGCGCCGCACAGACACGGCTCCCGGAGGGGTCACTCCGGGAGCCGTGTCACCGGCGTACAGAGCCAGCCGCGTGTACAGCCAGCAGCGCCGCCAGCAGTGGCGGATTGGGGGCCGTCGCGGCCAGGTCGTCGAGGTACTGCCCGGACCTGGTGGCGAGAGGGTCAGACGTCGCCTGAGCGATCATCCGCAGAGCCAAGTCCTCATGCTCGGAGATGCTGTCCATGACGCGGATGCTGCCAGCGGCCCACCCCTCTGCGATCGCCAAGCCCCGGTTTGCGGGGTCGGTGCCCTGCTAACGGATTGCTAACGGACCCGTTAGCACGCAGCTAGACGCGATAGGACAGAATCCCGACCCTGGGCCACGAATACGCAGGTCAGAGGCAGTTTTCCCGGACTGGGCACTCCGCGATGGGACAGCCGTCGTGGGTGTTCAAGTCCCCCCTCGGACACCATGAATCCGCAGGTCAACCGTCCTGCGGATCGGCGCGACCAGACCTTGGCTCAGAGGTCAGCCGTTGTCCTCCTCGACCTCGGCCAGCGCGTCGTCGATGGCGTCTCGCAGGCAGCGCGCCTCATCGAGTGTGAGGTCGGCCTCGGCCTCGCCGAGCACCGAGCCGTGAACGCCCAGCATCACGCCGGTGGGCAACGGGTCGCTGGTGAAGTCGCACTGCGCCAGCGACACCGAGATGACCGGGTACAGCGCCCCGTCGGTGTCGATGCTGGTGTGCCGGCCGTTCGTGGCCGGGATCGCACCGTAGGTGCAGCTGTGCTCGCCGCTGCACGCAGGCGTGATGCACCAGTCGGGGCACGTGACGGTTGCCGCCTTGCCGGTCATCGTTCGAACACCGTCTCGCCGTTTCGGCGGACCGCTGTGTTGCGGACCTCCACCGGGGCGAGGACGTACTGGCTGCCGGTCCTGCCGGCCGCGAGCTCGCTGCCGTGGATCGGGCACACGGCCGCCCGGTACGCGGTGATGGCAAACCGGCGCGCAGTCTCTGCGGCAGTTACCAGGTACCGCGCGGGCGCGGGTGGAATGATCGTGCGCATGGGTGATACCTCCAGCTAGGTAGATCCCTAGGCCCTGGTCCGGCGGGGGAATCGCTGGGCCGGGGCCGCTTTGTGGCAGTCTGCGCCCGATCACGCACAGTTGTCACGCCCTTACGGTGAGGATTTACCCCTGGGGGTCAGTAGGCGCTCGCGGACGGCTGACCGACGTACATGTGCAGGCGGGTGTCGCGCGCGGCGGTCATGTGCCGCTCGGCGATCTCCGCCGACGCCGCCTCGTCGCGAGACTCGATCGCCGCGATCAGCCGCTCGTGCTCCTCGAGCACCTCCTCCCACCGGCCGGGGTGGGTCAGCGTCGTCGTCGGGTAGCGCACGAGGTGCGAGTTGAGTCGCGCGAGCAGGTCGATCAGCGTCGCGTTGTGGCTCGCCGTCCAGATGGCCTCGTGGAAGTGCCGGTTGGACTCGGCCATCCGGTTGCCGTCGCCGGGCTCGATGGCGTGCATCGCCTCGTGTGCCTGCCGCAACCGGAGTACGTCGTACGACGTGCGCCGCTCGGCCGCGGCCCGGGCCGCCGCCGTCTCGAGCACGATGCGCACCTCGTAGATCTCCAGGATCTCCTCCGGGCTCGGGTTGCGCACACGCATCCCGCGGTCGCCGCGCTCGATCAGACCGTCCTGCTGGAGGCTGCGCAGCGCCTCGCGCACAGGGGTGCGGCTGGTGCCGTACTGCGCCGCGAGGGCAGTCTCGACCAGCGGCTGACCCGCGGCGAACGTCCCCGCCACGATGTCCTCGCGCAACCGCTCGTAGACCGTCGACGGCACGTTGTCACCTCCTTCGCGACGCGTTCTCAGCGTATCCGGACGGGTCGTGGTCGATGCGGTGGACGAGTCCGGAGAGGCCCGGCTCGGCGGGGAATCGCTCACGCAACAGCGGGTCGTGGCCGGCGACCGCCCAGACGTGGTAGTCGATGGGCATGGGCGCGTGGCACGCATCGTCATGACCGAAGAAGTGCTCACCGCGCACGGACTCCTCGCGGTAGGCGTACCGCAGGGCGTAGACGCGGTGCTGCGGCCCCGTCATCGGCCCGGTCAATTGCCAGCGCCCCCGTCGCCCGGTGAGTCAGCCGGGGAGCTCCGCAGTGACCGGCCGGACCACTGCTCCCACAAGGTGGCCAGGCTGGCGTAGTCCTGGCGCCCGAGACCTTGCGCGGCCGCGATGTCATAGACGGTGTGCGCACCGTTGATCACGAACAGCGGCACGCCGTCGTCGTAGGCCATCCTCATCGCCAGGTGCGAGTCCTTGCGCGCCGCCTCGAGCGGCATGCCACCGGTGTAGTCGGCGTGGAACACCCGCTCCATCAGCCGGTGCGTCAGCGGTCGGCTCAGCCCGGCGTCGGGGTCGGCCAGCAGCTCGGCCATCTGCCGCGGGTCGACCCCAGCGGCACGCGACATCGCCGCCGCCTCCACGAGCAGGACCATCACCGCGTGCGCGACGCCGTTGTTGACGACCTTCGCCGCCATCCCCGCGCCGGCCTCGCCGAAGTGCCAGGTGCGGGCACCGAGAGTGCGCAGCACCGGATCGGCCCGGCGGAGCGCCTCGTCGTCTCCCCCGGTGAGCAGCGTCGCGCGTCCTGCGGCCATCTGCGCGACCCCTGACAGGATCGCAGCGTCGACCACGCCGATCCCCGCCTTCTCGCAGACACCTCGCAGCCGGCGCACGTCCTCAGGCGTGACCGTGCTGGTCTCGACCAGCAGCGCACCCGGCCGCAGGCATCCCGCGAGGGTCGTCGCGACCTCGATGGAGATGTCTGGACCTGGGAGGCTGAGTACGACGACCTCCGCCTCGGTGAGGTCGTCGAGGGCGGGCACCACCCGCAGCCCGTCGATCCTCGCGGCGGCCTCTGCGCGCTCGGGGTCGGGGTCGTAGCCCAGGACCCGCCCGGCCGTGGCCAGACGGCCCGCGACCGCCGCACCCATGTTGCCCAGCCCGCACAGGCCCACGGGTCGGTGCTGTGTCGCCGGCACGGTCAGGCCTCGCGAGGGAAGATGTCGCGAGTGGTGTCGGAGAGGTCGACCATGACGTTCTTGGTCACGAGGTACTCGTCGAGCGCCTCGGCTCCGCGTTCGCGCCCGTGTCCGGATCGGCGTACGCCGCCGAACGGCGCCTGTGCTCCGCTCGCGCGGTAGGTGTTGACCCACACCGTGCCGGCAACAAGCCGGCGCGCCACGCGGTGCGCTCGCGCGAGGTCGGTCGTCCAGATGCCGGCGGCCAGGCCGTACTCCGTGCTGTTGGCGATGCCCACCGCCTCCGCCTCGTCAGCGAACGGCACGATGCTGAGCACCGGGCCGAAGATCTCCTCCTGCGCGATCCGTGCACCCGGATCGACGTCGGCGAACACGGTCGGGCGGACGAACAGGCCGGCACGAAGGTCGTCGGACAAGGGTTCGTCACCGGCGACGAGCCGGGCCCCGGACTCGCGCCCGGCGCCGATCATCTCCTCGATCCTGGCCAGCTGCGGCTCGTTGGCCACCGGACCCATGTGCGTCTGCGGGACGGTCGGGTCGCCGAGCACGATGCCCTGCGACCGGTCGGCGACGCGCTGGACGAACTCGCGATAGACCCGCTGGTCCACCAGCAGCCTGCTCCCGGCGACGCAGGTCTGGCCACCGGCGGCGAAGATGGCCGCGACGGCGCCGTTGACCGCGCGGTCGAGGTCGGCGTCGCCGAACACGATGTTGGCCGACTTGCCACCGAGCTCGAGCGTCACGGGAACCAGCGTCTGGGCCGCCGACGCTGCGATCGCCTGCCCGGTGGCCACGCTGCCGGTGAAGCTGATGCGACCCAGGCGCGGGTCCTCGGTCAACGCGCGACCGGCGCGCGGTCCGCCGGTGATGATATTCACGACGCCCGGCGGGAAGCCGGCTTCGTCGAGCATCTCGGCCATCAGCAGCGTCGACAGGGACGCGTGCTCGGACGGCTTGACCACCGCGCAGTTGCCCGCCGCCAACGCCGGGGCCAGCTTGTTCGCCAGCAGCTGCATCGGCGAGTTCCAGGCGGTGATCAACGCGGCGACGCCCACGGGTTCGCGGCGCGTGTAGTCGAGGCTGTCCGCGTTGTCCAGCGGGATCGACCGACCGTAGAGCTTGTCGGCGTAGCCCGCGAAGAAGCGGTAGTTGCGGGCCGCGAAGCGGGCCTGCCCGGTGGTCTCGCGCAGCAGCTTGCCGTTGTCCTGCGACTCGATCCGGCCGATCTCGTCGGCCCGGCGGTCGATCTCGTCGGCGAGGCGGTGCATCAGCCGGGCGCGCTCCAAGCCGGGCGTGTCTGACCACTCGCGGTCGAAGGCCTCGCGCGCCGAGCCGATCGCGTCGGCGACGTCACCCGGCGTCGCGTCGGGGATCGTGCCCAGGCTGCTGCCGTCGTAGGGGTTGGTGACCGGGAGCGTACGACCGTCGGCCGCGGCCGCCTCCTTGCCCGCGATCAGCATCCGGTAGTCGCGTGGGCTCATGACGCCTCTCCAATCTCCGCCAGCGCGGTGAGCAGGTGTTCGGCGAACACCGGCGGGTTCTCCGACATCGGGAAGTGGCCCAGCCCGCGCATCTCGCGAAAGACGGAACCCGGGATCCGGTCAGCGGTCTCGGCCGACATCTGTGGTGTGCACGAGTAGTCATACTCGCCGGTGAGCATGACCACCGGGCACCGTGTCGTGTCGATCAGGTGCACGCGGTCGCGCGCGTCCCACTCCCCGCTGTAGAAGCAGATGTCACCGAAGAAGGTGCCGAAGCCGCCCTGGGAGTAGCCCCACCACACCTCCCGCCGGTACTCCTGCGGGCTCTGCGGGGCCATCAGCCCGTCGACCCACTCGGGGACGAACAACGCCTGGTTGACCTTGGGATGTCGGGCCCACTGCACCTGGCGGCCCGTGACCCGGTCGCTGGCCTCGCACGCGACCACTCCGCCCAGTCGGTCCGGGTACCGGTACGCCAGCTCGAGGCAGATCTCCCCGCCCATCGACGAGCCGACGACGACCGGCGAGTGCAGGTCGAGCGCGTCCACCAGCCCCATGACGGTGTCGCAGTACATGTCCGTGGACAGCTCGTACTCCCCCGGCAGACCTGGCGCGGAAGGGCTCGACCGGCCGTGCCACGGCAGGTCCAGCGCGATCATCCTGCAGCCGTCCCGCAGCCGCGGGTCGTTCATCAGATGGTGGTACTGCCGACCGTCGGCCCCGGCCGTGTGCAGGAGGACGACGTCGCGGCCGGCGCCGGACTCCTCGTAGAACACCCTTACCGGGGCGTCAGCAGGCCGCAGGGTGACGTACCTGCCGACGATGTGGTCGAGGTCGTCCGGGTGGGCCGCCCCGTCTGCCCCGGCTGCAGCTACCGCCGGTCGGGACCACCCGGACTGCATCTCGCGGGCGATCTCGAGCACGCGGCGCAGGAGGTGCGCGTGCTGGACGAAGGTGAGCTCGTCGCCCTCGACCGCGGCGGTCGGCACGCGCATGAGCATCCCGAAGAAGCTGTGGTACGGCGACGGCGGCACGGCCTGGAGGAACCGGCTCCAGTCCTCGACCCCGGCGCGAAGGGTGAACTCCGCCGGGCCGCCGGGATCGCCGGGGCGTCCGTCGGCGAACCCGATCGCGACCGTCTGCTCACCGGAGCTGACCGCGAACGTGACCTCCGCGGCCTTCCCCAGCGCCGCGAGCTCGGGGTCGTCGGCGCAGCGCTTGCGCCACGAGACCTCGTCCGGCAAAACCTCTGCACCCATGCACCCACCGTCTCGTCGCCGTGGTTTCTGGACTGCTCTGGACCGATCTGTGCGCGACTGTATACGGCACCTTCGCGGCCGGACCAGCGCGGATCCGCGATGCAGCTCGCGGCCTTGACACTCGTTGTGCGCCACTGCATACACTCGCATGCACTTGACTCGGAGGAGGCCGTTGCTCGTGAGTGGAACCGCCAGGCCGACGCAGTACTCACCGGCGATGGTGCGCAAGGTGATCGCCGCCAGCTTCATCGGCACGACGATCGAGTGGTACGACTTCTTCCTCTACGGCACCGCCTCCGCCCTGGTCTTCAACCAGCTGTTCTTCCCCAACTTCTCCGATGCCGCCGGCACGCTGGCCGCCTTCGGCACGTTCGCGGCCGGCTTCCTCGCCCGACCGCTCGGCGGCGTGGTGTTCGGCCACTTCGGCGACCGCGTGGGCCGCAAGTCCATGCTCGTCGCCAGCCTGGTGATGATGGGCGCGGCGACCTTCCTCATCGGGCTGCTGCCCTCCTACGCGACGATCGGCGTGCTCGCGCCCGTGCTGCTGACGCTGCTTCGGCTCATGCAGGGCTTCGCGGTCGGCGGCGAGTGGGGCGGCGCGGTGCTGATGGCCGTCGAGCACTCGCCCCCGGGACGGCGTGGCTTCGCCGGCAGCTGGCCGCAGTCGGGGTCGCCGGCGGGCCTGGTGCTGGCGACCGGCGCGTTCGCCGCAGCGGCCACGATGCCGGACGACGCCTTCCTCGCCTGGGGCTGGCGGATCCCGTTCCTGCTCAGTGCCCTGCTGGTCGCGGTCGGCCTGTTCATCCGGCTGCGGATGTACGAGTCGCCGGAGTTCGCGGCGGTCAGGGACGCCGGCCAGGAGCCCCGGATCCCCGTGCTGGAAGCCGTACGCAGCCATCCGCGCAACCTGCTGATGGCGATCGGGGCATGCCTGGCGCCGTTCCTGAACTTCTACCTGTTCGCGGTGTTCGTCCTGTCCTACGCCACCGAGACCCTGGGGATCGCGGAGTCCGACGCGCTGCTGGTGGTGGCGATCGCCGCGGGGCTCGAGGTGTTCACGATCCCGGCCGCGGCCGCCCTGTCTGACCGGGTCGGCCGCAGGGTCGTGTTCCTGAGCGGTGCCGTGGCCTTCGCGCTGTTCGCATACCCGTTCTTCTGGGTCAACGACGTCGCGGACGGCTCGGTGCTCGTGTTCGGCGTGTCGACCGTCATCGGGCTCACGCTCGTCCACCCGTTCATGTACGGGCCGCTGGCCGTGCTGTTCACCGAGATGTTCGAGGCCCGCGTCCGCTACAGCGCCACCTCGCTCGGCTACCAGATCGGCGGCATGCTCGGCGGCGGGTTCGCGCCGCTCATCCTCTCGGCACTGCTCGCCAGCCAGGGAGGCGCGCCCTGGGCGATCCCGCCGTACATGATCCTGCTGGCGCTGCTCACGTTCGGCGCGGTCTACGTCGCCACATCGCGAACGCGCACGCCAGGGGAGGTACCGGTGTGACCCGACCGGATGGTTGTATGGCCGGGCAGGCAACAGCCAAACGGGGGCGGACACCATGGGCGGACCAACCAGCGGCACGGGCCAACGGCCACGCGTCGACGGCGTCTACGCGTGCCCGGTCTATGGCGCCACCGGAACCCCCGGCTGGAACTACCTGCGGTTCCACGCCGACGGCCGGGTGACGGCGGCCTGGGCCGGATCCGAGCCTGAGCACACCGCAGCCGACCTCACGCCCGATCGCGCGGATCTCGACCAGGGCTACCTCACCTTCGACGACCCGGTGTTCGGCTTCAGCACTGTCAGCCGCAACGGGCAGGGCGACTGGGCCGGTTTCGTCAAGGAGGACGGGACCCTGTTCGTACGCTCGGTCAGCCAGATCACCGGTGAGACGACCGACGAGACGTACGCCTTCCACCAACTGAGCTGAGCCGCCCGCCGGTCCCTTACCCCGGCTCCGGCCCGAGCGCGATCAGCGCGATGTCGTCCCGCCGCCCGCGAGAACCCCGCCGCAGCGCGGTGATCACGGTGTCCACGACGGCGGCGGGCTTGGGTGGAGCCTCGGCGACCAGGGCGCGCAGCCCCTCGTCGCCGAGGCGCTCACCGTTCTCCACCGGCGCGTCGGTGGCCCCGTCGGTGTAGAGCATCAGCGTCTCCCCCGGGTCGAGCCACTCGACCACGGTGGAGGCCTGCACCGGTCGGTCCACCCCGAACAGCAGACCCTCGCTCATCACCTCGCGGACGCCGGCTCGGCCGTCCCGAGGCACTGCGGCCGCCCGGACCAGCGGCGCCGGGTGGCCGGCGCTGGCCAGGCGGACCTCCAGCGGTGTCTGCCCGGGCTCGAAGGTCACCAGCACCACGGAGACCGTGCGCTGGTCGAGGCCGAGGTGCTGCAACGCGACCTGGGTCTTCGCCAGCGCCTGCGCGGGATCGTCGGTCTCGTGCAGGGTGGCGGCGAGCACGGGCCGGATGGTGCCGGTCAGCGCCGCCGCCCCCGGGCCCTTGCCCTGGACGTCGCCGAGCGCGACCCACCAGCGGTTGCCGCCGGTGCTCACCACGTCGTAGAAGTCGCCGCCGACGGCCACACCCGCACCCGCGGGCTCGTACGCCGCGGCCAGCTCCACACCCGGGATCGTCGGCAGCGCCGGCGGGAGCAGCGCCCGCTGCAGGGCGGTGGCCACCCGCTCCCGCTCGGCGTACAGCCGCGTCCGCTCGACGGCGCTGCCGGCGTGCCGGCCGAGCTCGACGGCGAGCTCGACGTCCTCGGTGCTGATCGCACGCCCGTGGGTGCTGATCAGGCTCAGTACGCCCAGGCCTCGACCCGCTGACTGGATGGGGGCGCTGGCGGCCGACGAGATCGCGAACCGTCGCAGCATCTCCAGGTGCTCCTCGCCGCGCGCGCTCGCCACCAGCATCGCGTCCTCGACCACCGGGATGTGCCTCGGCTGCAAGGTCCGCAGCAGCTCGCGGCGGCCCGGGTCGTCGGCCGGGCTCGGCCAGCGGCGCTCGACCTCCTCGGCCAGCCGGAGCACGGCGGGGTCCCGGTGCGCGATCGCGACGCGATGGCGTCCGCCCTCGTCCTCCAGGTCGACGACGCACCAGTCCGCGAGCACGTCGATCGCGAGCTCGGCCACGCGCTGCAGCGTCGACGCCAGGTCCGGCGGGGCGTCCAGCAGGGACGACACGTTGGCCAGCAGCTCGAGGCGCCGGTGGGAGGTCTCGGCGGCGGCCCGCGCCTCGCGCTCGGAGTGCCGTGCGGCCGAGACCGCCTCCTCCGCACGGCGCTGCTCGGTGATGTCGGCACAGACACCCACCAGCCGGACCTCACCGCTGGCCAACGTGTACGGCACGACGTTGCTGCGTACCCAGATCTGGGATCCGTCGCCCCGCAGCATGCGGTACTCGTGCTGGTAGGCACCCAGCCGTCCGGCCGCACATGCCTCCGCGCGCTCGATCGTGGTGGCCATGTCGTCGGGATGGACCCGTTCGGCGTAGTCGGCCATGGTCCGCGGCCGGTCGACCGGAACCATGCCGAGCAGCTGCTCGAAGGCGTCGTCCCAGAGCACCTCGCCGGTGCCGGCGTCGTACTCGAACGTCCCCATGCGGCCGGCCCCCAGCGCCAGGGCGTAGCGCCGTCGCGCGGCCGACTCGTCCATGCTCGGCATGCTAGCGCCCGGCGATGAACCGGGTTGTCAGGAAACGAGAACCTCGAACCACACGGTCGAGCCGGACACGTTGCGCTCGAAGCCACAGGAGTTCGCGATCGCGGCGACCAGACCGAGGCCACGCCCCCGCGTCGCGGTCACCTCGCCGTTCGTGTGTGCCGGCGTCCCGCGGGTCCCGGTGTCGGCGACCGTCACCAGCAGCCGCTCCGGGCTCAGGTCGAGGGTCACGCGGGCCTCCGTCGCCGCGTGCAGCAGCACGTTTGTCACGAGCTCCGAGACACCCATCACCGCGACCCACACGGCCTCGCTGTCCACCTCCCACGACCCGAGCTGCTCCTCAACCCAGGTGCGCGTACGACGCACCGCCGAGGCCAGCGGCGGGACGACCACGGAGGCGGTGTGGTGGACCGCGTTGGTGCGGACGAGCGCGAGCAGGGCGCAGTCGTCCTCGAGCTGGTGCGTGCCGACCATCTGGTCGATCGCCTGCTGGCAGATGCTGCGGGGCTCCATCGACTCCGTCGCGGACAGGGTCTTCAGCAGCTCTGCCTCGCCCTCGGCCAGCGTGCGGTCGCGTCGTTCGAGCAGGCCGTCGGTGAAGGCCAGCAGCCCATCGCGCTCGCCCAGCTCGTCGAACGCCAGCGGCCGGTCACCGGGCAGGCCCAGCGGCGGTCCCACCGGCAGCTCGGCGAACTCCGCGCCCGCACCCTGCCGGATGAGCACCGGCGGGAAGTGCCCGGCGCTGGCCATCGTCACCCGGCCGCTCGCCGGGTCGAGCAGGCAGTACAGCATCGTCACGAACAGCTCGCCGTTGACACCGAGCGACAACGGGTCGTCGACGCGCTGGGAGTACGACCCGAGACGCAGCGACGACATCTCGTCGAGGGTGCCGACCAGTCGGTCGAGGCTGTGGAACACGCGCTCCGGTTCGGGCTCTGCCAGGGCGGCCCCGCGCACGGCCGCGCGCACCTGCCCCATCACGGTGGCGGCGGCGACACCGCGGCCGACCACATCGCCGATCACGATCGCCAGCCGTCCGTCCGGCACCTCGAAGACGTCGTAGAAGTCGCCGCCGGCCGCCGTACCCGTCGTCACCGGCTGGTAGCGCACCGCCAGGCTCACACCGGCACGATGGGGCAGCAGCTGCGGCAACAGCGTGCGCTGCAGCAGGTCGGCGGTGTTGCGCTCGGTGTCGTACAGACGTGCGCGCGCCAGTGCCTCCGCGACCAGCTCCGTACACGTGGTCAGCATCGCCGCCTGCACCCCCGGTGCCGGTGCACCCGCGAGGTCGTAGGCGACCGAGCCGCGGACACCGGCGACTCCGAGCGGGAGCACGACCGGGGTCTGCTGCTCCCCCGCGACCCCGGCGCCGCCGGTCTCTGCGACCTGGACCAGCCGCGCCTCGGTCTCCTCGTCGGTCGGCGACCAGATCAGCGGCAGACGCTCCTCGTCCTTGGAGACCACGTCGGTGCGCCGCCGGGCGGTGGTGCGCCAGCCGCTGGTCCGCCGGTCGGGCAGGCACACGGTGACCTCGTCGACGCCGATCTCGTGCAGCGCGTGGCGCAACGCGGCCTTGACGACGTCATCGACCGAGACCGCCGAGGCCAGCGCGGACGCCAGGCTCGCGACCGTGCGCAGCCGCGAGACCCCCGCGGCGTCCTCGACCGCAACGACCAGCAGACCCAGGATCCGGCCGTCGTCGTCACGCACCGGTGAGTAGCCGCGGACGAAGTACGGCCCGTCCGGCACCACGCGCGCCACGAGATCACCGTCGGCGGGAGGAACGCTGCCGTCCTCGAAGTGGGGTTCCCCGGTCCGCAGCACCGTCTGCAGAGTCGGGCCCACCCGCGGGTGGTCCCAGACCTCGGGCAGCACGTCCGCGACCGGCTGCGCCCACGACTTCGGGTGCCGATCACCGAGCATCGCGGCCGCGCCGTCGTTGTAGACCATCGCGAACCGCTCGCCGTGGCAGTAGCACATCGGCACCGGCGACTCGAGCAGCAGACGTACGGCCGCCTCGACCGCGCCCGGCCAGGAGGCGCGCGGGCCGAGATCGGTCTGGGACCAGTCGCACTCACGCGCGAGGTCGCCGCACGACGTAACGACCACCCCCACTCTGCGCATAGCCACAACCCTAAGCAATCGAGGGTGGCCCGGCCTAGGATCGCGGTAGAGCGTCACTTTCCGGGGAGGGACACATGACCGACGTGGGCGCACAGCTGGGCATCCGGGACGGCATCGTGGTGGGCCACGACGGGTCCCGGCACGCCGACCGGGCGCTTCTTTGGGCCGCCGACTGGGCCAGGCGGACGCACTGCAGCCTGCACGTCCTACGCACCTGGAGCCTCTCGTCGGCACCGCGCCCGGGCTCCTGGAGCCCCGGCTACGTCCCGCCGTTGACCGACTTCGAGCAGGCGGTGCACGACGGGCTCGACCACGACATACACGCGCTGAACCTGCCGAAGGACCTCCCGGCCGTGACCCTGCACGTGCTGCACGGCTCACCGGCGCGACGGCTGGTGGAGGTCTCGGCGCACGCCGAGCTGCTGGTCGTCTCCTCCCGCGGCCGGGGCGGGTTCGCCGGCCTGGTGATGGGCTCCACCACCGACCAGGTCGTACGCCACGCTCAATGCCCGGTCGTCGTCATCCCGGCACGCGCCCTCGACGACGAGCCCACCGAGACCGACCGGATCGCGGCCACCGGCTGACCGCCCCGCCGCCGGCGAGGCGCGCGCGGGTCAGAACACCTCGAAGCCCCGCTCGCCGGTCGGCTGCTCCTCGGCCACGTCGACCCGCTCCACCTGCGCGTGTCGCGGACCTCTGCTGCACCACGCGGTGAGGGCCTCCACCGCCTCGCGTTCCCCCTCGAACACGGCCTCGACGGCACCGTCGGCCCGGTTGCGGACCCAGCCGGACACGTCGTGCACGGTGGCCTGCTGCCGGCAGGAGTCGCGGAACAGGACCCCCTGCACGCGACCGTGCACCACGACCCGTTGCCGCACCATGCTGCCGTTCTACCGCATCGCCTCGCCCGCATATCCTGGGGCCGGCATGACCTCCGCACCCGCCCACTCCTCCGTGTCCGCGATCAGGCGCCGGCTGCCCGAGCTGATGCTGCGGGACCAGCGCAGGCTCGGCCGCCGTCTCGACCGCGTGCGCCGGTTCACCGACCCCTCCGCCCGGGCCGACGCGCTCGGGCAGGTCGCGGTCGAGGTGGACGCTGCCGAACGCCGCGTCCGCGACCGCCGTGCGGGCGTGCCGCCGATCCGCTACCCCGAGGAGCTCCCGGTAAGCGGCCGCAGGGACGACCTCGCGGCGACGATCCGGGACCACCAGGTCGTGATCGTCGCGGGCGAGACCGGCTCCGGCAAGACCACCCAGCTGCCGAAGATCTGCCTCGAGCTCGGACGTGGCGTTGCCGGTATGATCGGGCACACACAGCCGCGCCGGCTGGCCGCGCGCACCGTCGCCGAGCGAGTCAGCGAGGAGCTCGACCGGCCGCTCGGCGACGTCGTCGGCTACCAGGTGCGGTTCACCGACAGGGTCGGCGAGCGCAGCCTGGTCAAGGTGATGACTGACGGGATCCTGCTCACCGAGATCCAGCGGGACCGCTCGCTGCGGGCCTACGACACGCTCATCATCGACGAGGCCCACGAGCGCAGCCTGAACGTCGACTTCATCCTCGGCTACCTCGAGCAGCTGCTGCCGCGCCGCCCGGACCTCAAAGTGGTCATCACCTCCGCGACCATCGACCCCGAACGCTTCGCGCGGCACTTCCACGACGCCCCCGTCGTCGAGGTGTCCGGGCGCACCTACCCGGTCGAGGTGCGCTACCGACCGCTGACCGGTGAGCAGACCGAGGACGGCGGTGTACGCCAGGACCGCGACCAGGTCCAGGCGATCAGCGACGCCGTGGACGAGCTGTACGCCGAGCCACGCGGCGACATCCTGGTCTTCCTCAGCGGCGAGCGCGAGATCCGGGACACCGCCGACGCGCTGCGCCGTCGACAGCTGCGCGACACCGAGGTCCTGCCGTTGTACGCACGGTTGTCCGCGGCCGAGCAGCACCGGGCCCTCCGGCCACCCAGCCAGCCGCACCCCGGCCGCCGCATCGTGCTCGCCACCAACGTCGCCGAGACGTCGTTGACGGTCCCCGGCATCCGCTATGTCGTCGACCCCGGCACCGCGCGCATCTCCCGCTACAGCCAGCGCACCAAGGTGCAACGCCTGCCGATCGAGGCCGTCTCGCAGGCCTCGGCCGACCAGCGCGCCGGTCGGTGCGGGCGCACCGCGGACGGCATCTGCATCCGGCTCTACAGCGAGGAGGACTACCTCTCGCGACCGAGGTTCACCGACCCGGAGATCCTGCGCACCAACCTCGCCTCGGTGATCCTGCAGATGACCTCGCTCGGTCTCGGCGATGTCGAGGCGTTCCCGTTCCTCGACCCACCCGACCATCGCCAGGTCCGCGACGGCGTCCAGCTGCTGCACGAGCTCGGCGCACTCGACCCCGACGCCCACGACCCCCGCAAGCGGCTGACCCGGCTCGGCCGGCGGCTCGTCCAGATCCCGGTCGACCCGCGCCTCGGCCGGATGCTGCTGGAGGCGGACCGGCTCGGCTGCGTGCGCGAGGTGCTCGTGATCGTGTCCGCGCTGTCGATCCAGGACCCGCGCGAGCGCCCGGTCGAGCGACAGCAGGCCGCCGACGCGTCCCATGCCCGGTTCACCGACCCCGACTCCGACTTCTCGGCGTACCTGAACCTGTGGAGCCATGTTCGCGAGCAGCAGCGTGCGCTGTCGTCGAGCAGGTTCCGGCGGATGTGCCGCGACGAGTTCCTCAGCTACCTGCGGGTGCGCGAGTGGCAGGACCTGCACGGCCAGCTCCGGCAGGTCGCCGAGTCGCTGGACGTCGCGGTCAACCGGACACCCGCGGACCCGGACCGGGTCCACCAGGCGCTGTTGTCCGGGCTCCTGTCCCACGTCGGTCTGTTCGACCCCGACAAGCGCGACTACCTCGGCGCACGGGGCGCGCGGTTCGCGGTCTTCCCCGGATCCGGACTGTTCAAGAAGAACCCGCAGTGGGTGATGGCCGCCGAGCTGGTCGAGACCACCCGGCTGTGGGCGCGCACCGTCGCCCGGGTGGACCCGGCCTGGGTGGAGGAGCTCGCGGCGCACGTGGTCCGGCGTACCTACAGCGAGCCGCACTGGGAGAAGAAGCGCGGTGCGGTGATGGCCTGGGAGCGGGTCACGCTGTACGGCGTCCCGCTGGTGGCCGCCCGCAAGGTGGGCTACGGGCGCATCGACCGCGAGCTGTCGCGGGAGCTGTTCATCCGGCACGCGCTGGTGTACGGCGAGTGGGACACGCGACACGAGTTCTTCCACGCCAACCGCGCTCTGGTCGAGGAGGTCGAGCAGCTCGAGGACCGCTCGCGCCGTCGCGACATCCTCGTCGACGACGAGACGCTGTTCGACTTCTACGACCAGCGGGTCGGCGAGGACGTGGTGTCGGCCGCGCACTTCGACAGCTGGTGGAAGAAGACCCGGCGTACGCATCCGGACCTGCTCACGTTCGAGCGGGCGGCACTGGTGCGTCCCGAGGCCGACGAGGTCGACCACCGCGACTTCCCGCAGACGTGGCGTCAGGGCAGCCTCGAGCTCGCACTGAGCTACGTGTTCGACCCCGGCAGCGACGACGACGGCGTCACCGTGCACATCCCGGTCGCAGTGCTCAACCAGGTCAGCGCGCGCGGGTTCGACTGGCAGGTCCCGGGCCTGCGCGAGGAGCTGGCCACCGCGCTGATCCGGGCCCTGCCCAAGCAGCTCCGGCGCAACTTCATCCCGGCACCCGACCGCGCCCGGACGGCGCTGGCGCGCATCGAGCCGTCCGAGCGCGACCTGGTCGAGGCGCTCGGCAGCGAGCTGCACCGGGAGACCGGCGTGCCCGTCCCCTCGGAGGCGTGGCGGCCCGGCGACGTGCCGGACCACCTGCGGATGACGTTCCGCGCCGAGGACGACCGCGGTCGCTTCCTCGACCGCGACAAGGACCTCGAGGCGCTGCGCCGCCGGTTGCAGCCGCGTACCCGGTCACGCCTGTCGCAGGCGGCCAAGGAGGTCGAGCGCGCCGGTCTGCGTGCGTGGCCCGGCGGCACGCTGCCGCGGCAGTTCGCCGAGCGCCACGACGACCACGAGGTCGTGGGCTTCCCGTCCCTGGTCGACCGGGGCGACACCGTCGACGTGCGCGTACTGGAGACCGCGGAGGCCCGCGACCGCGAGATGTGGCGGGGCACGCGGCGGCTCCTGCTGCTGCAGATGCCCTCGCCGCTGCCCTGGGTGCAGGGCAGGCTCGACAACCGCGCCAAGCTCGCCCTGGGCCACAATCCGCACGGCAGCATCGGCGCGCTGCTCGAGGACTGTCTCGCGTGCGCCGTCGACGCGCTCGTGCGCCGGCACGGAGGCCCGGCCTGGGACGAGGCCGGCTTCCAGGCGCTTCGCGAGGCCGTACGCGCCGACCTGCACGACGTCGTGCTCGCGGTCGTCGACCAGGTGCAGGCCCTGCTGTCACTGGCGTACGCGATCCGGCTCCGGCTCGACCAGACCGACGCCGCACCGCTGCAGCCCGCGGTCGCCGACATCCGCGCCCAGCTCGACGGGCTCGTGCATCCCGGGTTCGTGACCGCGACCGGGCAGGACCGACTGCCCGACCTGATGCGCTACCTGCGCGCGATCGAGTACCGGCTCGAGCGGCTGCCGGGCGCCGTGCACCGCGACCTCGAGCACATGGACCGGGTGCAGGCACTCGAGGACGAGCTCGACCGGCGGCTGGAGCAGCTTCCCGACGACGGGGTGGTCCCCGCGACGCTCGACGACGTGCGGTGGATGCTCGAGGAGCTGCGTGTCGGCGCGTTCGCGCAGCAGCTCGGCACCCGCTTCCCGGTATCCGAGAAGCGGGTGCGGCGCGCGCTGCAGAGCTCCTGACGCTGAGGCTTGACCGCAAGTCGAAACTGTGTTCGAGTGGTGGGATGCGTTGGGAGGGCCAGACTCTGCAGTCCGCCGATGAGGGCGCACTGCCCGGGATGCGCGGCATGACGGGGCTCATCCGCAGCGTCACGACACCGGAGTTCGCCGGTGTCACCTTCCACGAGGTGGCCGCGAAGTCCGCGCTCAACAAGGTGCCGGCCGCGTCCGCGATGCCCTTCCGCTGGACCGTGAACCCGTGGCGGGGCTGCACCCACGCGTGCTTCTACTGCTACGCACGCGGCAGCCATTCCTGGCTCGAGCTCGATACCGGTACCGACTTCGACACCCAGATCGTGGTCAAGACCAACGTGGCCGCCGTGCTGCGCCGCGAGCTGGCCCGTCCGTCCTGGCAGCACGAGCCGGTCGCGCTGGGCACCAACACCGACCCGTACCAGCGTGCCGAGGGCCGCTACCGGCTGATGCCGGGCATCATCGACGCGCTGACGCGTTCGTACACACCGTTCTCCATCCTCACCAAGGGCACGCTGCTGCGTCGCGACCTGCCGCTGATCCGCGCGGCCGGCGAGCAGGTCCACGTCGGGTTGGGAGTGTCTATCGCGGTCATCGACGACGACCTGCACCACAGCCTCGAACCCGGCACACCCTCGCCGCGCGCCCGGCTCGACCTGGTGCGCGCGATCCGCGACAGCGGGCTCGAGTGCGGGGTGATGGTGGCGCCGGTGCTCCCCTGGCTCACCGACTCACCGGCGACCCTGGAGCGCCTGGTCGCCGCGCTCGCCGACGCCGGCGCGAGCGGCGTGACCGCGATACCCCTGCACCTGCGCAGCGGCGCTCGCGAGTGGTACTTCGGGTGGCTGCACCGGCATCGCCCCGACCTGGTGCCCCGCTACCGCAGCTTGTACGGCCGGGGTGCCTACGTCGACGCGGAGTACCGCGACCTCCTGCGCGAACGCATGCAGCCGCTCCTGCGCCACTACGGCTTCGCGCACGCGGCGACCCGGGAGGTCGAGGAGGTGAAGGCGGCGGCCGAGCACACCCCGACGCCGCGTCCGGTGCCCGCGGCGACGCTGTTCTGAGGCGGCCGGCTCCAATCCGGTTGCGCGGTCGGCGACAATTGCCCGGTGGACCCAGTGGACCAGGTGGACCAGGTGACGTTCGAGATCCGAGCGGCGCAGCCGCACGAGCTCGCCGCCGTCGGCGAGCTCACCGCGACGGCGTACGCCGACGACGGCCTCGGCTATCTCGAGTCCGAGTACTCCCACGTGCTGCGCGACGCAGCAAGCCGGGCGGAACAGGCCGAGCTCTGGGTGGCAGTCGACGAGGACCAGCAGGTCCTCGGCACAGTGACCTTCTGCCCGCCGGGCTCGGCGTACCGCGAGCTCGCCGGCGACGGCGAGGGCGAGTTCCGGATGCTCGGCGTACACCCCTCCGCACGCGGCCGCGGTGTCGGGCACGCACTCGTGCAGCGCTGCATCGCGCGCAGCCGCGAACTCGGCGACCACCGCATGGTGATCTGCAGTGACCGGGAGATGCGCACCGCGCACCGGCTCTACGCCAGGCTCGGCTTCGAGCGCGCGCCCGAGCGTGACTGGTCACCGGTGCCCGGGGTCGACCTGATCGCGTTCACCGTCGACCTCTGACCGGCGACCCCTGATCGGCGACCCGCCTACCTCAGCTCCGCGGAGGTCTTGTTCAGCAGCCGGCGGGCCACGATCAGCTGCTGGATCTGCTGGGTGCCCTCGAAGATGTCCAGGATCTTCGAGTCACGCGCCCACTTCTCCAGCAGCTCGTGCTCGGAGTAGCCGAGGCTGCCGCCGAGCTCGACGCAGCGCAGCGTGATGTCGTTGCCGACCCGGCCGGCCTTGGCCTTGGCCATCGACGCCTGCAGGGAGTTCGGCCTGCCGTTGTCGGCCATCCACGCGGCCTGCAGCGTGAGGAGGTACGCCGCCTCCCAGTCGGACTCCATCTGCAGGAACGTGGCCGCGGCCGACGACTGCACGTGCACGGGCCGGTCGTAGTCGACCTCGACGCCCGCGTCGGCGAGCAGCGACCGGGTGAGCTCGAGTGCGGCCCGGGCACAGCCGACGGCCATCGCGGCCACCAGCGGCCGGGTGTTGTCGAACGTCTGCATGACGCCGGCGAAACCCTTGCCGGTGTCGACCTCGGGGTTGCCGAGGAGGTTCTCCTTGGGCACGCGACAGTCCTCGAACCGGATCGTCGCGGTGTCGGAGGACCGGATGCCCAGCTTGTGGTCGAGCCGCTCCACGGTCATCCCGGGAGTGTCCTTGCGTACGACGAACGACTTGATCGCCGGGCGCCCGGCGCTACGGTCCAGCGTCGCCCAGACGACGATGGCGTCCGCGCGGCCACCCGCGGTCACGAAGATCTTCTCGCCGTTGATGACGTAGTCGTCGCCGTCGAGCCTGGCGGTGGTGCGGATGCTCGCGGAGTCGGAGCCGCACCCCGGCTCGGTGATCGCCATGCCCGCCCACACGCCGGCGAACCGCTCGAGCTGCTCCTCGTCGGCGACCGAGGCGATCGCGGAGTTGCCCAGACCCTGGCGAGGCATCGACAACAGGAGCCCGACGTCGCCCCAGCACATCTCCATGATGCTGAGCACCGAGGACATGTTGGAGCCGTTGCGCACCCGGTCGGCGTCGCCGTCGGACTCGGCACGGCGGACACCGGCCGCGCCGGCGCCGCTGCCCTGACCGGCGGCCCCGATGCCGTCGACCATCGCCGCGAGCATGTCCAGCTCCTTGGGGTAGGCATGCTCGGTCAGGTCGTAGCGGCGGGAGTTGGGCCGCAGCATCTCCGCCGCCACCTGGTGCGCCTGGTTGACGATGCCGCGGAACTTCTTGGGAGTCTCGAGGTTGATCATCAGACCAGCACCCCACCTTCCATCAGGCCGATCGCCCGCAGGTCGCGGTACCACCGCTCCACCGGGTGCTCCTTCACGAACCCGTGGCCGCCGAGCAGCTGCACGCCGTCGGTGCCGATCTGCATGCCGCGCTCCGCGCACAGCCGGCGCGCCAGCGCCGTCTCGCGGGCGAACGACTTGCCCTGCTCGGCACGAGAGGCCGCCCGGTACGTCACCAGCCGCATGCCCTCGAGCTCGATGCCGATGTTGGCGACCATGAACGCCACCGACTGCCGGTGGCTCACCGGCTCACCGAACGCCTCACGCTCGTTGACGTACGGGATCACGTAGTCGAGCACGGCCTTGGACGTGCCGAGCGCGAGCGCGCACCAGCCGAGCCTCGACAACCGGATGCACTCGGCGTAGTCGCGGGCGTCGCCGGAGCCGAGCAACGCCGACTCCGGCAGGCGTACACCGTTGAGGACGAGCCGGCTCATGCCCGCCGCGCGCAGTCCCATCGCGGGTTCGGCCTCGATCTCGAGGCCGGCTGCGTCGGACTCGAGCACGAACAGCGCGGGTCCGTGGTCCTCGAGCGCGGCCGCGACCACGAACACCTCGGACTCCGCGCCGCGGGGCACGAGTGACTTCACGCCGTCGAGCACGTAGCCGCCTGGCACCCGCCGAGCGGTCGTACGCAGGTCGAACGGGTCGAAGAGCGGCCGCGGCTCGGTGACGGC
Source organism: Nocardioidaceae bacterium (assembly GCA_035557095.1). GTDB lineage: Bacteria > Actinomycetota > Actinomycetes > Propionibacteriales > Nocardioidaceae > JALZDI01. Next base: position 25,018 of record DATMEB010000019.1, read on the forward strand.
GAGGGCGGCGGCCGGCACCTGCTCGCCGGTGAACGCGGGGAGGTAGGCGGCCTGCTGCTGCTCGTTGCCCCACAACGAGACCGCGGTGCTGACCGCCGAGGGAGCGAGGCAGGCAACGGCCAGACCCATGTCGCCGTGCGCCATCGCCTCGGCCACGAGCACGCCGGTGGTCGTCGACCGCTCGGTGACGATGCCGCCAAGGTCCTCTGGGACCTCGATCAGCGACAGCCCGAGGTCGTTGCTCTGCCCGAGCACCTCCGCCGGTGCCGTGCACGCGTCGTCGGCCTCGGCCGCCGCCGGACGGAGCACCTCGGCGGCGAACTCCGACACCACCTCGACCATCGTCTGCTGGTCCTCGGTGGGCGTCAGATCGAAGCGTCCGCGCGAGGCGGCCGCCGGCAGCCGGGCGGGCTTGCGGGCGACCGTCCCGACCGGGAACCCGCGGCTGATCGCACCCAGGGTGCGGAACCCGCTCCTGGTCGCCTCGAACACCACCCGCTCGGTCGGCTTGCGCAGCCCGAGCCGGTCCAACGCTCGCGCACCCGCCAGCTTGTTGATCACCGCGACGCCCATGCCGAGCGCGTCCCGCCGGTTCGACCGCCCGGTCGTGTCGGTGGCCATCCGCAAATCCCGCCTCTGGTCGGAGGAAAGCCGTCAGGGCAAATGTAACTCGGAGTTACACCCGGCGACACAGGCGCGGGACGTGGGCTGGGTCACGGGTCTGCGGCTCGGCGTGCTCAGTTGAGGCCGGCCGAGCTCAGGAACTGCTCGGCGACGTCCTCCTTGGGCTCCTTGTCGACGTCGATCGCCTTGACCATCTCGGTCAGCTTCGCAGTCGTAAGCGCCGCTGAGACCGAGTCAAGCGTCTGCGTGACCTGCTCCTTGTCGGGGATGTCGCTGCGGATGACGGGGACGACATTGCCCGGCAGCACGATGTTCTTCGGGTCCTTGAGGATCACCAGGTTGTTCTCCTCGATCACGCTCTGCGTGGTGAAGAAGTCGGTCACCTGGATGTCGTCGTTGAGCAGCTGCTTCAGCGACAGCGGGCCGCCGGTGTCCAGGGTCTTGTAGTCCTTGAACTCCACGCCGTAGACCTCACGCATGCCGGCGAGGCCCGCGCGGCGGGTGCGGAACTCCGGGCTGCCCCCGGCCGTCATCTGGTCGGCCACGGGACGCAGGTCCGCGATGGTCTCCAGGTCGTACCTCTGCGCGGTCTCCGGGGTGACGACGACCGCGTCCTCGTCGGTCGCCGGCGACATGCGCAGTGTCTCCAGCTCCGGCGGCAGGTCCTGGCCCAGCTGCTGGGTCACGCCCTGCACGGTCGGGTCGGGGATGTCGTCGTTGTAGTACTCGAGCAGGTAGCCGAGATACTCCGGCAGGATGTTGATCGACGGGTTGTCGCCCTCGATCGCCTTCATATAGGCCTCGCGCGCTCCGATGCCGGGCTGCTGCTCGACCTCGACGCCGTCCGCCTCCAGGGCCTGGGCGTAGATCTCACCGAGCAGCTCGCTCTCGGTGAAGTTCGCGGAGCCGATCACCACGGTGCCGAGCTGGTCCTCCGAGGAACCGACCAGCCCGCACCCGGACAGGGTCGTGGTCGCGAGCGCGGTGACCCCCAGGACCCCCAGGGCGGTGCGCACCAGCCGCGAACGAGATGTAGTCGTCGATGGCACGGTTTCCTCCTGCGTTGTACGGCTGGTCAGCCTCGTGATCGTGTGACCTTACGCCCGCCGACTCCCGGTGAGACGACCACACGCGTGAGCCCTGCGAAGAAAAGGTCGAAGGCGATCGCCAGCACGGCCACCAGCATCGCGGCGGCCATCGCCTGCGGGTAGTCGCGGATCGCGATGCTGTCCAGCAGCGGCCGTCCCAGCCCGCCGAGCGCGACGACGGCGGCGATCGTCGCCGTGCTCACGATCTGCAGCGTCGAGGCGCGCAGTCCGGAGAAGATCAACGGCAGCGCGATCGGCACCTCCACGCCCCACAGCATCTCGCGCTCGGTCATCCCCATGCCGCGCGCCGCGTCGACCGCGGAGGGGTCGACGTTCTGGATGCCGGCGTACGTCGAGGCGAGGATCGGCGGGATGCCCAGGATCACCAGTGCCACCATCACGGGGCCGAGCCCGACCGTCGTCGCCAGCGCCACCGCGATCAGCACGCCCAGCGTGGGCAGGGCGCGCGCGGCGTTGGCCAGGTTGAGCGCGAGGAACGACCCCCGGTCGGTGTGGCCGATCAGCAGCCCGACGGGCAGTGCGATCAAGGCGGCCACGACGAGGGCCAGCACGGTGTAGCCGATGTGCTCGAGCAGCCGTGAGAGCAGTCCGCCGGGCGCGGTCCACGCCGTGGGGTCACTGATGTACTCCACGAAGCCGAGCACGATGTTGTCGTCGTCCACAGTGCTCATCGGAATGCCCAGCGAACTGCTCAGTGCGCTGCTCATCGGGCCGCCTGCACTCTCGTCCACGGCGTCAGCCAGCGCTGGATCAGCACCAGCAGGCCGTCCAGCGCCAGCGCCAGCAGCACCGACATCACCAGCCCGACGATGATCGGCGCCATGTAGTCGCTCTGCAGCCCGTCCATGAACAGCGTGCCGAGCCCGCCCACGCCGATCAGCGCCCCGACGCTGACCATGCTCACGGTGGTCACCGTCACCACCCGCAGCCCGGCCCCGATCACCGGCACCGCGACCGGGAGCTCGATCGACCGCAGCCGGCTGATCCGGCCGTAGCCGAGCGCGGTCGCCGACAGACGCACGTCGTCGGGCACGGACTCCAGCCCGTCGATGACGTTGCGCACCAGCAACGCAGTCGCATAGATCGTCAGAGCCACGATCACGTTGGTAAGACTGATGATGTCGTAGTCGAACAGCGGCGGGAGCACCACGAACAGCGCGATCGACGGGACCGAGTAGGCGACACCGCCCAGGGACAGCAGGAACGACGTGAGCGCGGGACGGCGTGCGGCCCACCAGCCGAGCGGAAGCGCGCACAGCAGCCCGAGCACCACCGGCACCACGGACATGACGAGATGCTGGCCGAGGTAGCCCAGGATCTCGTCCCAGCTGTCGGCGAGGTAATCCAGCAGCTCGTTCACACCGGCTCCGCGCGCTGGTCCTCGGCACGGCGTACGGCGGCCAGCACGTCCTGGTGCTCGATCATGCCCACGGGTGTGCCGTGCTCGTCGACCACCACGGCCCGGCCGTCGGGTGCGGTGAGCGTCGCGTCGAGCGCCGCCTTGAGCGGACGACCCTGCTGGTAGGGATACGACTCGTCCAGGCTGTCGGCCGCGCCGTCGGGGAGCGGCTGCACCGTCAGCTCGTCGGCCGGCACGAACGACAGCGCCCGGTAGCCCCGGTCGCGGCCGATGAAGCCGGCCACGAAGTCGTCGGCGGGACGAGCCAGCAGCTCGGCGGGCGTGGCCATCTGCGCGAGCGTTCCGCCGACCCGCAGCACCACGATGTTGTCGCCGAGCTTGATCGCCTCGTCGATGTCGTGGGTGACGAACACGATCGTCTTGGCCAGGTCGCGCTGCAGCCGCAGGAACTCGTCCTGCAGCTGGGCGCGCACGACCGGGTCGACGGCGCTGAATGGCTCGTCCATCAGCATGATCGGCGGGTCGGCCGCGAGTGCGCGGGCGACGCCCACCCGTTGCTGCTGGCCACCGGAGAGCTGCGCCGGGTAGCGGTCGGCGTACTGGGCCTCGAGCCCGACCTGCTCGATCAGCTCCATCGCGCGGCCACGGGCCTCGGCCTTCGACCTGCCGAGCAGCCTGGGCACGGTCGCGATGTTGTCGACCACGGTCTTGTGCGGGAACAGCCCGGCGTGCTGGATGACGTAGCCGATCCCCCGCCGCAGGCGCACGGCGTCGAGGCCCTGGATGTCGTCGCCGTCGACCAGGATCTCGCCGTGCGTGGGCTCGACCATCCGGTTGACCATCCGCAGCGATGTCGTCTTACCGCAACCGGAAGGTCCGACCAGGACCGTGATCTGGTGGCTCGGCGCCACCAGGCTCAGGTCGTCGACGGCCGCTGGCCCGTCGGCATAGCGCTTGGTCACGTGGCGGAACTCGATCACAGGAACCCCAGCCGGTCGTCGACAGTGCATCGATCCTACTGAAACGCCAGCCCGTAGGCTGTGCGGCATCCGGCCCGTCCAGAAGGAGCACCACCCGATGTCCGAGGAACGTCGCACGTCACTGATCGTGGACGTGCTCGTGGACGCCTTCGAGCCGCTGATGCGGGCCGACCCGAACGGCTTCCGCACCAAGTTCCGCAAGATGGCCGCCGACCCGTTCGCGTTCTACCGGGGCAGCGCGTGCCTGTTCTACGCCGACATGGCCGAGCTCGACGACCCGTGGGCCGACGACCGCACCTCGCGGGTGTGGATCCACGGCGACCTGCACGCCGAGAACTTCGGCACGTACATGAACAGCGAAGGCACTCTGGTCTTCGACGTCAACGACTTCGACGAGGCCTATGTCGGCCACTTCTCCTGGGACATCCGCCGTTTCGTGGCCAGCCTCGCACTGATGGGGTGGCAGAAGGCGCTGCCGGACAAGAACGTCCGCATGCTCGCGCGCCGATACCTGAAGGCGTACGTCGAGCAGGTGCACCACTACGTCGAGCTCGAGCGCGACGACGACTTCGCGCTACGGCTCGACAACACCACCGGCGCGATCCACGAGATCCTGCAGCAGGCCAAGCTGTCGACCCGGATCGGGCTGCTCGACCGCTCCACCGAGATACACGACCGCGAGCGGATGTTCGCCGACAGCGCGAACACACGCAGGCTCGACAACGAGGAGCGGGCGACGGTGATGGCTGCCTACCGCGCGTACCTCGACACGATCCCCGAGCACAAGCGGCACGGCCGTGACGTGTTCTACGACGTCAAGGACATCGTCGGGCGCAGCGGCTTCGGCATCGGCAGCGCCGGGCTGCCGGCGTACAACGTGCTGATCGAGGGCTTCAACCAGGCGCTGGAGAACGACGTCGTGCTCTCGATGAAGCTCGGCAACACCGCCGCTCCGAGCCGGGTCGTCACCGACGAGCGCGTCCGCGACTACTTCCGGCACGACGGCCACCGCACCGTGATCAGCCAGCGCGCGCTGCAGGCGCACGCCGACCCGTACCTCGGCTACACGACCGTCAACGGCAACGGGTTCGTCGTCGGGCAGCTGTCGCCGTACGAGAACGACCTCGACTGGGACGAGATCACCGAGCCCGACGAGATCGCGCCGGTGCTCGACGACCTCGGTCGGGCCACGGCCAAGGTCCACTGCGCCTCGGACGAGGACAGCGAGCAGACGCTGGTGGAGTTCCAGACCGAGCACGCGATCGCGGGCGTGATCGAGGGCCGCGAGGAGGAGTTCCTCGACGAGATCATCGAGTTCGGGGTCACCTACGCCGCCACCGCCCGGCACGACCACGCCCTGTTCGTCGAGGCGTTCCGCGAGGGCGCGATCGCCGACCTGTCGGCCACCTGAGGACCGAGGAGCGCACGAGGTGACCACCAGCACGGAGGCCGCCGGCAACCTGCCCGAGGGCGGCACTCCCCGCCCGATCACCCGCTGGGGTGACCCGGTGATGCACCGCGTGCTGCGCGACGTCGAGGCGTTCGACGCCGACCTGCACCGACTGGTCGCCGACATGGTCGCGACAATGCGCGCCGCCGACGGCGTGGGGCTGGCCGCCAACCAGGTCGGTGAGGACCTGAAGGTGTTCGTGTTCGACTGCGTCGACGACGACGGCGTCCGTCACAGCGGTGTGGTCTGCAACCCGGTGCTCGAGCTGCCGGAGGGGCGTGACCGGCGGCTCGAGGAGGCTGACGAGGGGTGCCTGTCGCTGCCGGGTGCGTTCGTCGCCTGCGCCCGCCCCTCGTTCGCGACCGTCCGCGGGGTCGACCGGTTCGGCCAGCCGGTGACGTTCTCCGGCGACGGGCTGCTGGCCCGCTGCCTGCAGCACGAGACCGACCATCTGCACGGAACCGTGTTCGGCGACCGCCTCGGCCGGCGCGCGCGCAAGAAGCTGTTCCACGAGGCGGAGAAGTACGCCGACGACTACCCCTCCGGCTGGCCGGTCTAGCACCACGCCAACCCACCCAAGCCACTGAGCGGTGGCAACGGCCGTCACCGATACGGCGAGAAGTCGGGCTTGCGCTTGTCCGCGAACGCCTTCGCACCCTCGATGCCCTCGTCGGTGTGCACGAACATCTCCAGCCCGTCGAAGGCGAGGTTGGACACGCCCGCGATGTGGTCGGTGTCGGCGTTGAACGAGTGCTTGAGGAACTTCAGCGCGGTCGGCGAGTACGACGCGATCTTGCGGGCGTACTCGCGGGCCTTGTCGAGCAGCTCAGCGGGCGGCACCACGTCGTTGACGAGGTTCCAGCGCTCGGCGGTGTGCGCGTCGTATAGGTCGAGCAGGTACCAGATCTGCCGGGCCCGCTTCTCCCCCACGACGCGGGCGAGATACGTCGACCCGAATCCGGCGTCGAACGAACCCACCCGCGGGCCGGCCTGCCCGAAGCGCGCGGTCTCCGAGGCCACCGACAGGTCGCAGAGGACGTGCAGCACGTGGCCGCCGCCCACGGCGACGCCGTTGACGGCGGCGATCACCGGCTTGGGGATGTCGCGGATCATCCGGTGCAGCCGCTCGATCTCGAACATGCCCCACTCGGTCTCGCCGTAGGATCCGGTCTCCGCCCGCTCCTTGACGTCACCGCCGGCGCAGAAAGCCTTCTCGCCCGCGCCGGTCAGGATCACCGCCGCCACCCGCCGGTCGGCCCAGGCGTGCTTGAACGCGTACAGCAGCTCGTCGACGGTGCGTCCGCGGAAGGAGTTCATCCGGTCGGGACGGTCGATCGTGACGACAGCGAACGTGTCCTCCTCCACGACGTACGTGACGTCGGTGAACTCCTCGGGCTTGATCATCACGGCTCGCTTCCGTCGGCGGACATATGTCGCCATCTTGACGGTCGTAACAGACACATGGCAAGGTCGCGAGAGTGACTGCCTACCCGGAGCACCGAGTGGCGCTGGTGACGGGTGCGGGGCGCGGCATCGGGCGTGCGGTCGCGCAGCGGCTGAGCCGCGACGGCTACCGCGTGGCCCTGAGCGCACGCAACGAGAGCGACCTCTCCGAGACCGCCTCGGCCTGTCCCGGAGAGACCTTGGTCCTCCCGGCCGACATCACCGCCGCAGATGCCGCCGACCGCGTCCTCGGCGGTATTGAGGAGACGTGGGGGCCGGTCGACGTGCTGGTCGCCAACGCCGGCGCGGGCACGTCCGCGTCGCTGGCCAGGACCACCGACGCGCAGTGGGAGCACATGCTCGACCTCAACCTGACCGCGCCGTTCCGCTGCATCCGGCGCGCGGTCCCCGGCATGGTCGAGCGGGGCTTCGGGCGCATCGTGGTCGTGGCTTCGGTCGCCGCGAAGGCCGGCGAGCCCTACATCTGTGCCTACACCGCGAGCAAGCACGGGGTGCTCGGCCTCGTCCGCTCGGCGGCCGCGGAGCTGGCCTCGTCCGGCGTCACCGTCAACGCCGTCTGCCCCGGCTACGTCGAGACGCCGATGACCGAGTCGACCGTCGCCGGGATCGTGGAGAAGACCGGGCGCACCCGGGAGGAGGCGCGCACGGCCCTGGAGCGGAAGCAGCCGATCGGGCGACTGGTGAACGCCGACGAGGTGGCGCAGGCAGTGGCGTTCTGCGTCGCCAACGGCGCGGTCAACGGGCAGGGCGTGAACATCGACGGAGGAGCCGTGCAGTCGTGAGCATCGAGTACGTCAACCCGCCGAGCCTGGTGCGGCCGCGCGGGTTCTCCCACGCCACCGTCGCCACCGGGCGCACGGTGTTCCTCGCCGGCCAGACCGCACTCGACCCGGACGGCCGGATCGTCGGGCGTTCGGTCGTCGACCAGTTCGAGGTCGCGTTGTCGAACCTGCTGACCTCGCTGCGTGCGGCGGGTGGAGAGCCCGCACACCTGGCCAGCATGACGATCTACGTCGTCGACATGGAGGACTACCAGCGGCACTCGCGCGAGATCGGCGGCGTCTGGAAGCGCCTCGTCGGCCGCAACTACCCCGCACTCGCCGGCATCGAGGTGTCTCGGCTCTGGGACACCTCGGCGCTCGTGGAGGTCCAGGGCTTCGCCGTGCTGCCGCACTGAAGGAAGGGGTGGGCGCTGAGCAGGTCACCCCTGGCTGAGTCCGGTCACGGACTCGGCGTGCCGGTGCGCCGGTGCGGCCAGCCGCTCGCGCAGGCCCAGGAAGACCTCCGCGGCACGCGCCCCGGACCAGCGCCTGGGCAGCATCTCGGGCGGCAGCCCGGGGTCGAGGAACGGCAGCCGCCGCCAGGACGTGAGCGCGTCGACGTAGTCGGCGAAGGCCCTGCCGTCGTCCTCGCTTCGGCGCCGCCTCCACTGGGCCAGCACCGGCGAGTACGCCGCGACGAACTCTGCGTACAGCCGCTCCAGCCCGTCGAGGTCCCACCACTTCGCGACGCCGGCCGACTCCGAGCCGAAGCCGAGATAGTCGCCGTGGAACAGGTCGACGTACTGCGCGAGGCCGTTGCGCTCGAGCACGTCGCGGGTCTCGGCCTCGAGGTGCCCGGGTGCGACCCAGACCCCTGCCGACACCGTGCCGAACCCCAGCCAGGTCAGCTTGGCGCGCAGCGTGTGCCGCTTCTGCCGCTCCGACTCCGGCACGCTGAACACGGCCAGCACCCATCCGTCGGCGGGGGTCGCGCGCGGTCGCTCGAAGATGCGCCGGTCGCCCTCGTCGAGGATCTCGCGGGCCCGGTCGGACAGCGCGTAGCCGGCCACGCCGCCCCGCCGCCGGCTGTGCAGGAGCCCGCGCCGCTTGAGTCGGGAGATCGACGAGCGGACCGCGGGCTCGTCCACGCCGAGCCCGGACATCAGCCTGATCAGCGAGGAGACGCTGATCCAGCCACCGGCCTCGCGGGCGTACAGGCCGTAGATCGTGACGATCAGCGCGCGCGGCTGCAGGACACGGCCCTGGCCGACCTCGCGCTCGGCGACGGAGACAGTCACGTCTCGCACTCTAGCGCTTTCGTGCCGCCCGTCAGAGATCCAGCAGAGTGGATATGCCGAACTCTTGACTGTCGTCACGTGAAGTGCATAGTTTCGAGAGTCCCCTCGAGACGAGGAAGGTCACGATGGAGCTCACCCCGTCTGCTCACGTCGACACCTACTGTCGTGACCACCTGCCCGGAGAAGCCGACTGGGCGGAGCTGCTCTTCGACCTGCCCGAGGTGCAGTACCCCGAGCGGCTCAACTGCGCGGTCGAGCTGCTCGACACCGTCGTCGCCGAGCACGGACCCGACCGCCCCTGCCTCCTCGCCCCCGACGGGACGCGCTGGTCGTACGGCGAGCTGATGGCCACGGCCAACCGGATCGCCCGGCTCCTCGTCGACGAGTACGCCCTCGTCCCGGGCAACCGCGTGCTGCTGCGCGGGCCGAACAACCCGTGGCTGGTCGCCTGCTGGTTCGCGGTCCTCAAGGCCGGCGGGGTCGTGGTCGCGACGATGCCGCTGTTGCGGCCCAGCGAGCTGTCCACCATCGCCGAGATCGGCCGCGTCGAGCTCGCGCTGTGCGACCACAGGTTCGTCGACGACCTGGCCCGCGCAGGCATCCCCGACCTCCGGCTGATGGAGTACGGCGGCGCCGGCCCAGACGACCTGACCCGGCGGATCGCGGACCTGCCCACGGAGTTCGCGGCCGTCGGCACCGCGGCCGACGACGTCGCGCTGCTGGCGTTCACCTCGGGCACGACCGGACGGCCGAAGGCCACGATGCACTTCCACCGCGACGTTCTTGCGATCGCGGACACCTTCGGCCTGCACGTGCTCAAGCCCGAGCCCACCGACGTGTTCACCGGCACACCGCCGCTGGCCTTCACCTTCGGACTCGGCGGGCTGGTCGTCTTCCCCCTGCGCGTCGGCGCCTCCACCCTGCTGATCGAGAAGGCGACCCCCGACCAGCTCGCCGACCTGATCGCGGAGTACGGCGTCACGGTCTGCTTCACCGCGCCCACGGCCTACCGCGCGATGGTGGCGTCCGGCCACGCCTCGCGCCTGCGCTCGCTGCGCCGGGGCGTCTCGGCCGGCGAGCACCTGGCCAGGTCGACGTGGGACGCGTTCCACGAGGCCACCGGCGTGCGCCTCATCGACGGCATCGGCTCCACCGAGATGCTGCACATCTTCATCGGGTCCGCCGACGACGACATCCGACCGGGCTCGACCGGGCGCGCGGTGCCCGGCTACGTCGCGGCGGTCGTCGACGAGCAAGGCCGGCCGGTGCCCGACGGTGATATCGGCCGGCTCGCGGTGAAGGGGCCGACCGCCTGCCGCTACCTCGCCGACGCACGCCAGAAGGTGTACGTCCAGCACGGCTGGAACCTCACCGGCGACACCTTCGTCCGCGACTCGGACGGCTACTTCTGGTACCAGGCGCGCAGCGACGACATGATCGTCTCGTCCGGCTACAACATCGCCGGGCCCGAGGTGGAGGAGGCGCTGCAGCACCATCCCGACGTGGCCGAGTGCGGAGTCGTCGGCGTACCCGACGAGGCACGCGGCCAGCTGGTCAAGGCCTACGTCGTGCTCACACCGGATGCGGTCGGCGACGACGCCAAGGTCAAGGAGCTGCAGGACTTCGTCAAGCAGCAGATCGCGCCGTACAAGTACCCCCGGGCGGTGGAGTTCATCGACGCGCTCCCCCGCAGCTCCACCGGCAAGGTGCAGCGCTACCGCCTCCGCAACCTCGAGACGAGCAGCCCGGCCTGACGGCCGGCGGAGAACGACGTGCGCATCGCAGTCATCGGAGGCGGGCCCGGCGGGCTGTACTTCTCCGCGCTGGCCAAGCAGCTCTCGCCGGCCCACGAGATCACCGTGTGGGAACGCAACGCCGCCGACGACACCTTCGGGTTCGGCGTGGTGTTCTCCGACGAGACGCTCGGCGGCATCGAGCTCGCCGACCCGGAGATCCACGCGCGCATGCAGCACGAGTTCGCCCGCTGGGACGACATCGACGTGCACTTCAAGGGCGAGGTCATCACCAGCGGCGGGCACGGCTTCGCGGCGATGAGCCGCAAGCGGCTGCTCGCGATCCTGCAGGAGCGCTGCGCCGACCTGGGCATCGCGGTGCACTTCGGCACCGAGGCGCCCGACGTCGCGGAGCTGTCGATGTCGCACGACCTCGTGGTCGCCTGCGACGGGCTCAACTCGGCCGTGCGCGCCCGTTACGCGAAGACGTTCCGGCCCGCCGTCGACGCCCGGCACTGCAAGTACATGTGGCTGGGCACAGACAAGGTCTTCGACGCGTTCAAGTTCTACGTCAAGGAGACACCGCACGGCGTCATGCAGGTCCACGGCTACCCGTTCGACGCCACGGGTAGCACCTTCATCGCGGAGATGAACGACGCGGCGTGGTACTCCGCCGGGTTCGACAGCTTCGCGAACCGGCAGTTCCGGCCGGGTGAGTCCGACGAGAAGTCGGTGGAGCTGGTCAAGGACCTGTTCGCCGACGTGCTCGACGGCCACGAGGTCACCGCGAACAACTCGCGTTGGATCAGCTTCACCACCGTGCGCTGCGAGCGCTGGCGGCACGACAACATCGTGCTCCTGGGCGACGCGGCGCACACCGCGCACTTCTCCATCGGCTCCGGGACCAAGCTGGCGATGGAGGACGCGCTGGCGCTCGCGGCCTGCCTGCACGAGAACGACGGCGTCGACGCCGCGCTTGGGGCCTACGAGGACGAGCGGAAAGCGGTCGTGCTGTCGACGCAGCGCGCCGCGCAGGCGAGCCTGGAGTGGTTCGAGAACCTCGGGCAGTACACCTACCAGGACCCGATGCAGTTCGCGTTCAACATCCTCACGCGCAGCCGGCGGGTCACCTACGACAACCTGCGGGTGCGCGACCCCGAGTTCGTGCAGCGCGCAGACGACTGGTTCGCCGCAGCGGTCGCCCGCGACCTCGGCAACGAGCCGCAGCGCTGCCCGCCGATGTTCCAGCCCTTCCGGCTCGGCGGCCTCGACCTGGCCAACCGGATCATCGTCAGCCCGATGGACATGTACCGCTCCCGGGACGGGGTTGCCGGCGACTTCCACCTCGTGCACCTGGGTGGCAAGGCACTCGGCGGCGCCGGCCTGGTCATGACCGAGATGGTGTGCGTCTCCCCCACCGGCCGGATCACGCCGGGGTGCACCGGCATCTGGAACGACGAGCAGACCGCGTCCTGGCGGCGGGTCACGGACTTCGTGCACCGCGAGACCGAGGCCAAGATCGGCATCCAGATCGGGCACTCCGGGCGCAAGGGCTCGACCCGGCTGATGTGGGAGGGCATCGACGAGCCGCTCCCGGACGGCAACTGGGAGGTCGTCGGCCCCTCCGCGCTGTCGTACAAGCCGGGTGTCAACCAGGTCCCCCGCGAGCTCGACGGACACGCGCTCGAGGAGATCGAGCAGCAGTTCGTCGACTCGGCCCGGCGAGCCGAGGAGGCCGGGTTCGACCTGCTCGAGGTGCACTGCGCACACGGCTACCTGCTCTCGTCGTTCATCTCGCCGCTGGCCAACCAGCGCACCGACGAGTACGGCGGCACCCTGGAGAACCGGCTGCGCTACCCGCTGCGGGTCTTCCGCGCCATGCGCGCGCTGTGGCCGGAGCACAAGCCGATGACCGTGCGCATCTCCGCGACCGACTGGGTCGAGGGCGGCGTCACCCGCGACGACGCCGTCGAGATCGCCCGGGCGTTCCGTGACGCCGGCGCGGCCGCGATCGACGTGTCGACCGGGCAGGTCAGCTCGGAGGAGCAGCCGGAGTTCGGCCGGTCGTACCAGACCCCGTTCGCGGACGCGATCCGCAGCCGGGTGGGCATCCCCACGATCGCCGTAGGGGTCATCTCGTCGTACGACGACGTCAACTCGCTGGTGCTCGCCGGACGGGCCGACCTCTGTGCACTGGGCCGGGTACACCTCTACGATCCCAGCTGGACGCTGCACGCGGCCGTCGAGCAGGACTACGACGGACCGGGGGCGGCGTGGCCGGATCCGTGGCGCGCCGGACGCCGCAAGCCGCAGACGGGACGGACCGACGGTCCCAAGCCCCGGCTGCAGCTGGTCCGCGAGGGGGAGACCGGTACGCGGCACGCCCGATGGCGTCCGTAGACCACCGGCAAGGAACGACCCCAGGAGGACCCGCTTATGTCCGTGCTCGCAGACCTCGTCGCCGCGCTCGACTCCGGAGCGGTCGAGGTCGTCGACCTGACCGCACCGCTGACGAGCACCACCCCGGTCATCGAGCTGCCGCCCCAGTTCGGCCAGACGGCGCGGTTCGCGCTCGAGGAGATCAGCCGGTACGACGACCGCGGACCGGCGTGGTACTGGAACAACTTCCGCAGCGGTGAGCACACCGGGACACACCTGGACGCACCGAACCACTGGGTGACCGGCCGTGACCGCGAGGACGTCTCCTCGATACCGGCGGACAGGCTCGTCGCGCCCGCGGCCGTGCTCGACTTCTCCGAGCAGGCATCGCAGGACCCCGACTTCCTGGTCGAGGTCGACCACATCAGAGCGTGGGAGGCCGAGCACGGCGCGCTGCCGTCCGGCGGCTGGCTGCTGCTGCGCACCGGCTGGGACGTCCGGTCGCACTCGCAGGAAGAGTTTGCCAACGCCGACGACAGCGGCCCGCACACGCCGGGACTGTCACCGGAGTGCGCCCGCTGGGTGGCCGAGGAGTCACCGCTGGTGGGGCTCGGGGTCGAAACCGTCGGCACCGACGCGGGTGCTGCGCCCTCGTTCGACCCGCCGTTCCCGTGCCACTCGTTCCTGATGGGCAGCGGCCGGTACGGCCTGACCCAGCTGCAGAACCTGTCCCGGCTGCCGGCCACCGGCAGCGTCGTCATCGCCGGACCGCTGCCGATCGTCACCGGCTCCGGCGCCCCGGCGCGCGTGCTCGCCCTGGTCGAGCGCCGATGAACGTCGCGCAGGCCGTCGGACGGGCGCTGCCGGCGCTCGGCGTCGACCATGTCTTCGGCGTGGTCGGGTCCGGCAACTTCCACGTCACCAACGCCATGGTCGAAGCCGGCGCCCGGTTCGTGGCCACCCGGCACGAGGCCGGCGCGGCGACCATGGCCGACGCGTACGCGCGCATGAGCGGCACGGTGGCTGCCGTCAGCGTGCACCAGGGCTGCGGCCTGACCAACGCGATGACGGGCCTCACCGAGGCGGCCAAGAGCCGCACCCCGCTGGTCGTGCTGGCCGCGGAGGTGACCGAACCGCGGTCCAACTTCTACGTGGACCAGGAGGCGCTGGCGCGTGCCGTCGGCGCGGTCCCGATGCGGGTGTCGTCGGTACAGACGGCGGTCCAGGAGGCCTGTGCGGCCGTCGCCACGGCGCTGCACCAGCGGCGCACCGTCCTGCTCAACCTCCCGCTGGGCGTCCAGTCCGCCGACTTCGCCGACATCGCTGACGCGACCGGAGCCCGGCTGCCCGAGGCGCCGGCCACGGTCGTGCCCGGTGAGTCCGACCTGGCCGCCCTGGTGGAGGTGCTCGAACGGGCCGAGCGGCCCGTGTTCGTCGCCGGCCGCGGCTCGCGCGGGCCGGGATGCCGGCAGGCGCTCGTCGACCTGGCCGAGCGGTACGGCGCGCTGGTCGCGACCTCGGCGGTCGCGCGTGGTCTGTTCCACGGCCACCCGTGGTCGCTGGACGTGTCCGGCGGATTCGCCTCGCCGGTCGCGGCCGACCTGATCCGCGGCGCAGACGTGATCGTGGGCTGGGGCTGCGCCCTGAACATGTGGACGATGCGGCACGGCCGGCTGATCGCCCCGACCGCGACCGTGGTCCAGGTCGACGACACCGCCGACGCCATCGGCGTGCATCGCGACGTCGACCTCGGCGTCGTCGGCGACGTACGCGCGACGGCCGAGGCCGCGCTCGCCGCCGCGGGCACGTCCACGTGCGTCGGCTACCGCGGCGACGACGTCCGCAAGCGCATCGCCAAGGGCGTGCGCTGGCGTGACGTGCCGTACCAGGACGCCGGAACCGGCGAGCGCATCGACCCCCGGACGCTGACCATCGCGCTCGACGACATCCTGCCCGCCGAACGCGTCCTGAGCGTCGACTCGGGCAACTTCATGGGCTACCCGAGCATGTTCCTGTCGGTGCCCGACGAGGGCGGCTTCTGCTTCACCCAGGCGTTCCAGTCGATCGGCCTGGGACTCGCGACGGCCATCGGTGCGGCGCTCGCCCAGCCCGGGCGCCTCCCGGTCGCCGCACTCGGCGACGGCGGTGCGCTGATGAGCGCGGCCGAGCTCGACACCGTACGCCGGCTGGGACTCCCGATGGTGGTCGTCGTCTACAACGACGACGCCTACGGCGCCGAGGTCCACCACTTCGCGCCCGAGGGGCACCCCCTCGACACCGTGACGTTCCCGGAGACCGACATCGCCGCCGTGGCGCGCGGCTACGGGTTCGAGGGGGTGACGGTGCGCGGCCCCGACGACCTCGCACCGGTGGCCGC
The DNA here is from genome assembly GCA_035557095.1 of Nocardioidaceae bacterium. Lineage (GTDB taxonomy): Bacteria > Actinomycetota > Actinomycetes > Propionibacteriales > Nocardioidaceae > JALZDI01. The sequence continues at coordinate 40,553 of DATMEB010000019.1, forward strand.
GTGGGTCTCCGGACCCCGCACCGCACCTCTGCTGATCGACGCCAAAGTCACCGGCGAACGTGGGGCCTGGTGGCTGGCCGAGGCCTTCAAGGGCCATTGAAGGCGGCCCTCCCCTGCCCCACACCTGGAAGGTGAACATGTCCACCCAGTCCCCCACCACCGAGCATCGCTCGCGCTTCGTGGTCGTCGCCCTGTGCTGCGCCGCGATCATCATCGACGGCTACGACCTGATCGTGTACGGGACCGTGGTCCCGACGCTGGTCGACGGCAGCGCCGAGTGGACCCTGACGGAGGCCGAGGCCGGCCGGATCGGCGCGTACGCACTGATCGGCATGCTGATCGGTGCGCTCGTGATCGGCACCGTCACCGACCTCGTCGGCCGGCGACGCATCATGATCGGCTGCGTCGCCTGGTTCTCCGCCGCGATGTTCCTCGCCTCGGTCGCACCGACGCCCGAGGTCTTCGGCCTGACCCGGTTCATCGCCGGTCTCGGGCTCGGGGGCGTCGTGCCGACCGCGATCGCGCTCACGATCGAGTACGCCCACCCGCGTCACCGCAGCGCCACCAACGCGGTGATGTTCTGCGGCTACTCGATCGGTGGCCTGGTCGCCGCGCTGACCGCCATCGCGGTGATCCCCGAGCTGGGCTGGCGGGCGATGTTCGTGCTCGGTGGGGTGTTCGGCCTGATCCTGCTCCCCGTGCTCTGGAAGGGGCTGCCGGAGTCGGCGAGCTACCTGCTTGCCCGCGGGCGCGTCGCGGACGCCGAGTCGCTCGCCGCGACGTACCAGCTCGCGCTGGAGCGACCGGACCCGTCGGTGCAGACCGAGAAGCCGTCGCCGCTGTCGGGCCTGCGGTCGATCTTCGCGTCGCGGTTCGTGCTGGGCACGCTGCTGTTCTGGGTCGGCACCGGGATGGGCCTGCTGCTGGTCTACGGGCTCAACACGTGGCTCGCGCAGATCATGGCCACGGCGGGCTACGAGCTCGGGTCGGCGCTGGCGTTCCTGCTCGTGCTCAACCTCGGTGCGATCGTGGGCACGCCGCTGCTCGGCGCCGTCGCGGACCGGGTCGGGTCCAAGCAGACGACGACGTCGATGTTCCTCACCGCCGGGGTGTGCATCTACCTGCTCAGCTACGACCTGCCGTCGTTCGTGCTCTACGTCCTGGTGGCGATCGCGGGCGCGTGCACGATCGGCACCACGATCCTGGTCAACGCCTACACCGCGAACTACTACCCCGCGCACATGCGTGCGACCGGCCTCGGCTGGGCACTCGGCGTCGGCCGGCTCGGCGCGATCATGGGCCCGATCTACGGTGCGTTCATCCTCGACTCCGGGTGGGGACTCGACGCGAACTTCTACGCGTTCGCCATTCCCGCCGTGGTGGGCGCGGTAGCGATGTTCGCGATGCCGTCGCAGGCAACGGTCCCGGAGACGCAGGCGGTGACCGCGTAGCGCGTCAGCGTTCCAGGTCCCGGGCCCGCGCCCTGGTGTAGCACGCGATCGCGGCGGCCGCGGCGATGTTGAGCGAGTCGACACCGCGGGCCATCGGGATCTGCGCGCGCACGTCGGCCGAAGTCAGCCAGCGATGTGTGAGACCGTGACCCTCCGAGCCCAGCACGAGGGCGACCCGCTCCGGGCGTACGGCCGTCTCCAGCGGCACCGCGTCGGGCGCCGGGGTCAGCGCCACCACGGTGAACCCGCGTGCGCGCAGCGACCCCAGCCCGTCGTACCAGTCACGCATCCGCGCGTACGGCATCGAGAAGACCGCGCCCATGCCGACCTTCACCGCGCGCCGGTAGAGCGGGTCGGCGCAACGCGGTGAGAGCAGGACGGCGTCGACACCGAGCGCAGCGGCGGTGCGGAACACCGCGCCGACGTTCGTGTGGTCGACGATGTCCTCGAGCACGACGACGCTGCGTGCCTCGGCCACCACGTCGTCGACCTCTGGCAGCGGGCGGCGTTGCAGCGACGCCAGCGCGCCCCGATGCACGTGGAAGCCGGTGACCGCCTCGGCCACCTGCTCGTTGACCACGTAGCAGGGCACGTCGCCGGCCGAGTCGAGCACGTCGGCGAGGCCGGCGATCCAGCGCCTGGCCATCACGAACGAACGCACAGCGTGCCCGGACTCGACCGCGCGGCGCACGACCTTCTCGCCCTCGGCGATGAACAGCCCGTGCTCGGCCTCCAGGCTTTTGCGCAGGCTGACGTCGCGCAGGTCGACGTAGTCCGCGAGACGCGGGTCGCCGGGGTCGTCGACCTCGACCAGCTGCGCCACGATCGGCTCCCTCAGGCGTGCTCGACGCTACGCGCGACACCCACGACGTCGCCGACGACCACCACGGCCGGCGGCCGGATGCCGTCACGCGCGACGTCGGCCGCCACCTGCTGCAGGGTCGAGAACACCGTGCGCTCCCCCGGCATCGTGCCCTCCTGCACCACCGCGACCGGTGTGTCCGCTGGTCGGCCGTGCTCGACGAGGGTGTCCGCGATGACCCCGAGGTTGTCGATCGCCATCATCAGCACGAGCGTGCCGTGCAGTCCCGCCAGCGCAGGCCAGTTGACCAGCGAGTCGGGGTGCCCCGGCGGGATGTGCCCGGACACGACGGCGAACTCGTGCGCGACGCCCCGATGCGTCACCGGCACCCCCGCCAGCGCGGGCACCGAGGTCGCGCTGGTCAGGCCCGGGACGACGCGCCACTCGACGCCTGCCTCCGCGCAGACGATGGCCTCCTCGAAGCCGCGTCCGAACACGAACGGATCGCCGCCCTTGAAGCGCACCACCCGCTTGCCCTCGCGGGCGCGCTCCACGATCACCCGGTTGATCTCCTCCTGCGCGGCCGAACGGCCGCGTGGCAGCTTCGCCGCGTCGACGACCTCGACGTGTGCGGGCAGCTCGTCGAGCACCGCGCGTGGTGCCAGCCGGTCGGCGACCACCACGTCGGCCTCGTGCAGGACGCGGCGTGCCGCCGACGTCAGCAGCTCGGGATCGCCGGGACCACCGCCGACGAGGGTCACTCCCGGACCGACGGAGGGCTCGCGGTCGGCGGTGATGGTCCCGTCGTGCAACGCGTCGACGACCGCGTCGCGCAGCGCGGCCGAGCGGCGCGGGGTGCGCTTGCCGAGCACCGCGATCGTGACGTCGCCGTGCCGGCCGACGGCGGGCGTCCACGCGGTCGCCTGCCGTGCGTCGTCGCTGCGTACACAGAAGATCCGCAGCCGCTCCGCCTCCTGCGTGATGCGGTCGTTGACGGCCGGGTCGTCGGTCGCGGCGATGACGTACCACGCGTCGTCGAGGTCAGCGGTCTCGAAGCGGCCCCGGCGCCAGGTGATCTCCCCGCCGCGGGCCATGCCCTCCAACGCGGGCCGGACCTCCGGGGACACCACCAGCACGTCGGCGCCCGACACCAGCAGGCCGGGCACCCGGCGCTGCGCGACGTGCCCGCCTCCGACGACCACGACCCGCCTGCCCTCGAGGAACAGGCCCGCGGGGTACGGCGGATGCTCGTGGCTCATGCGCGGTTCCCCTGCTCGGTGACACTTTTGTCGGTGACACCGGCGGAGTCGAAGGTCGCCATCTCGCGAAGCACGCGCGCCGCGGACTGCACCAGCGGTAGCGCGAGCACCGCACCGGAGCCCTCTCCCAGCCGCAGGTCCAGGTCGACCATCGGCCGGAGTCCGAGGTGCTGCAGGGCATGCCGGTGACCAGGCTCGGTGCTGCGGTGCCCGGCCACGCAGTAGCCGACCGCGTCGGGTGCCAGGGCCGTGGCCACCAGGGCGGCGGCACCGGAGACGACACCGTCGAGTACGACGGGCACGCGGCTCGCCGCCGCGCCCAGGACGAACCCCGTGATGGCGGCGTGCTCCAGCCCGCCGAGCGATGCCAGCGTCGCCAGCGCGTCGTCGGGGTCCGGCGGGCGCCGGCGCAGTGTCTCCGACACGATGTCGACCTTGCGCTGCCAGGTGGCGGCGTCGACGCCCGTGCCGTGCCCGGTGACGTCGGCGACCTCGCGGCCCGTGAACGCCGCGACGAGCGCCGCTGAGGCGGTCGTGTTGGCGATGCCCATGTCCCCGGCCAGCAGGCAGCGGTTGCCTGCGGCGACCAGGTCTCGGGCCACCTCGACGCCGACCTCCATTGCGGCACGCGCCTCGTCGCGGGTCATCGCCTCCTGTGTGGCCAGGTCGCGGGTGCCTCGACGTACCTTGCGCGGCAGCAGCCCGTCGGCGGCCGGCAGGTCGGCCGCGACGCCGACGTCGACGACCAGCACCTCCGCGCCGGCCTGGCGGGCCAGCGCGTTGACCGCGGCACCCTCGGCCAGGAAGTTGGCCACCATCTGCGCGGTGACCTCCTGCGGCCACGGCGTCACGCCCTGGGCGTACACCCCGTGGTCGGCGGCGAACACCGCGACGGCAGCGGGCTCGGGCATCGGCGGCGGACACGTGCCGGCGATGCCGCACAGCTGCACCGAGACGTCCTCCAGCACACCGAGCGACCCCCGCGGCTTGGTCAGCAGGTCCTGCCGCTGCCGCGCCGCCGCCGTCGACTCGGCGTCCGTCGGCGCGATCGCCTCGGTCGTCTGCTGCAACAGGTCCATCGGTGCCTTTCCGGGAAGGGCGCGCCGGCCCCAGCGCTCGTGGTGCACGGCCCACTCGAGGGGCCGCCGCTGGGCCCACCCCGACTCGGCCAGCTCGGGCGTCGGCGGGAACCGCGCGACGAACCCGACACAAAGGTAGGCCACGACCGCCAGATGCTCGGGCAGTCCCAGGGTGTGGACGAGCTCGCGCTCGTCGAAGAACGACACCCAGCCGACTCCGACGCCCTCGGCCCGCGCGGCGAGCCAGAGGTTCTGCACCGCGCACGCGGTCGAGTACGCCGCGGTCTGCGGCATGCTCGCCCGTCCGAGCACATGGCGTCCCCCACGGGTCGGGTCGCAGGTGACGACGACGTTGACCGGCGCGTCCAGGATCGCCTCCACCTTCAGCCGGTCGAACGACGACTGCCGCGCGCCCGGCAGGTCCGCGGCGAAACGGTCGCGGTGCTGCGCCGCGAGCGACTGCACCGCTCGCCGGGTCGACTCGTCGCGGACCACCAGGAAGTCCCACGGCTGGCTGAGCCCCACCGACGGACCACGATGCGCGGCACGCAGGATGCGGTGCAGCGTCGCGTCCGGCACCGGGTCGGGCTCGAACCCGCGCCGGATGTCGCGACGGGCGTCGACTAGCCGATACAGCAGGTCGGCGTCCTCGGCGGTGAACTCCTCTGGCGTGCGGGTCATCTGCCTTCAACGCCCTGCGTCTGTGTGGGTCCGGAGCGAACGGGTAGGTTCGCTCGCAGAGACCACATCGACCATGGAGGACGCATGAGCCTGGATCGACCGGTCGCCCCGGACCCGTACGACCTGCTGCCCAAGCTGCCGGCGTTCACGGTGCGCAGCGACGAGGTGAGCCACCAGGACCCCCTGCCTGGTGCCCAGGTCGCAGGTGACGGCAACACCTCGCCCCACCTCGTCTGGGAGGGGGCGCCGGAGGGCACGAAGAGCTTCGTGGTGACCTGCTTCGACCCCGACGCGCCGACCCCGTCGGGCTTCTGGCACTGGGGCATGGTGGACGTCCCGGCCTCCGTCACCGAGCTGGCCACCGGCGCGGGCAACCCCGACGGCTCCGGACTCCCTGCCGGCGCGTTCCACCTGCGCAACGACGGCGGCTCGCCGGGCTTCATGGGCGCCGCTCCGCCGGAGGGCGACCAGGTGCACCGCTACTACTTCGTCGTGCACGCGGTCGGTGAGGAGTCCCTCGGCATCGACTCCGACGCGTCGTTCGCGGTGCTGTCGTTCAACCTCGCGTTCAAGGCGATCGGCCGCGCGATCCTGGTCGGCACCTACCAGCACTGATCCACACCCTCGGCCGGTTCCGCGGGCACGGCGTCCGCCAGCGCCCGCGCGAACCGCTCGTTGGTGGCGTCGTCGCGCACCGCGACCCGGATCCAGTCCGGACCCAGCCCCGGGAAGGTGTCACACCGGCGTACGCCGAACCCGAGGTCGCGCAGTCGTGCCCGCACCCGCGCACCGTCGGGCACCCGCAGCAGCACGAACGGCGCGGCGGCCGGCTGCGTCACCTCGACCCCGGGCACCGAGTCGAGCCGGTCGACGCAGCGGGCCAGGAGCCGGTCGCCCTCCCGTGCCCAGGTGCGGCTCTGCTCGACGCCGGTCGCGCCGACGCAGGCGCGGGCGGCCGCCAGGGCCGGCGACGACACCGGCCACAGCGGCCGGCCGTGCTGCACCCGCTCGACGAGAGCCGAGTCGGCGAGGACGTAGCCGATACGCAGCCCGGCCAGGGAGAACTGCTTGGTGAGGCTGCGGACCACGACGAGCCCGGGGGTGTCACGGTCGGCGGCCAGTGACGCAGTCTCGCCGGGCACGCCGTCCATGAACGCCTCGTCGACCACCAGCGTGCGCCCCGGCCGGGCCAGCCGGCGTACCTGCTCGACCGGGTGCAGCACCGACGTCGGGTTGGTCGGGTTGCCGACCACGACCAGGTCCGCGTCGTCGGGGACGGTCGCGTCGGCCAGGCGGAACGGCGGAGCCAGCACCACGCGCTCGACCGGGCAGCCGACGTCGCGCAGTGCGGCCTCCGGCTCGGTGAACTGCGGATGCACCACGACCGGCAGCCGCGGGTGCAACGCACGCGCCAGCAGCACGAAAGCCTCGGCGGCGCCGTGCGTGAGCAGCACGTCCCGCGGGTCGCGCCCGTGCCGCCGCGCGACCGCGTGCACCGCGGGGGTGGGGTCGGGGTAGCGGCCGAGCCGGCCGATCTCCTCCGCGAGGACCTTCCGTAGCCACGGCGGCGGCGACTCGCTGCGCACGTTGACCGCGAGGTCGACCAGGCCCGGCGCCGTGTCGCGGTCGCCGTGGTGGCGCAGCGCGCGGTCCGCGTCGTCAGTGAGCGTGCGCATGACCGTGCGCGACATCGTGCGCGTGGTGGTGTGCCGGGTCCTCCGGGTGATGGTGGGGGCGCTGCGGCTCCCCCACCCGGTGCTCGTGCCCGGGCATCTCGATCCGGTAGATGCACGTGTCGCAGTTCATCCGGATGTCGCCGGCGAGTGTCTCCTCGTAGCGCTCCGCCACCACGTCGGCCAGCGCGTCGCAGTCGCCGATCACGTCCGCGACGCGGACGTCGAGCCTGTCGTGGGCCTGGGCGAACTCCCGTGCCTGCCGGGCGAGCCGGTCCGGCAGCACCCCCGGGAACAGGAAGTACGGCGCGACCACGACCCGCCTGGCGCCGAGACGGCGGGCGCGTTCGAGTGCCTGCGGCACGCTGGGCCACGCCAGCGACACGAACGACGGCTCGACGAAGTCGTAGCCGCGCCCCTCCCAGAGCAGCCGCGCCATCTTGTGGATCTCGGCGTTGGCGTCGGGGTCGCTCGACCCGCGCCCGACGAGCACGACCGCTGTGCCCTCCCGTCCGGCGGCACCTGGTCCCGCTTCTCCCAGGGCGGCGTCGACCCGTTCGGCGACGGTCTCGAGCAGCCGGGGATGCGGGCCGAGCGGGCGACCGTAGCGGTAGCCGAGGCCGCCGTGGCGCAGCTGCTCGCGCTGCATGGCGCCGGGGATGTCGCCCTTGCCGTGACCTGCCGACACCAGTACGAGCGGCACGGCCGCCAGCTGCCGGTGTCCGGCCTCGACCAGGGCGCCGACGGCCTCCTTGAGCGGCGGAGCGGACAGCTCGATGAACCCGCCGGCGACGCTGACGTCCCTGGACGCCAGCCGGGTCTGCATCCGGGCGACGAAGTCGAGGTAGGTCGCGACCCCGGTGTGGTCGCGCGTCCCGTGCCCGACGAGCAGCAGCGGCACCGGCTGCGCTGCGGGCTGCGAGGGCGGGAAGGGCCGAGCGGGCAGGGTCATCAGGCGTTGCTCCCATACAGCAGTGCGTTGACGGTGGCGGCGGCGACGGCGCTGCCGCCCTTCTCCGAGCGGTTGGTGACGCTGGGCAGGCCGGACTCGCGCAGCGCCTGCTTGGACTCCATGGCCCCGACGAAACCGACCGGCAGCCCGACGATCAGCGAGGGCCGCGCCTCCGCGGCCAGGTCGAGGAGTGCGTACAGCGCGGTCGGCGCGTTGCCGACGACCCACACCGCACCGGGTCCGATATCGGCCAGCGCCACTCGTACCGCGGCGGCGGAGCGGGTTGTGCCACCCGCGGCGGCCGCCTCGCGGGTGCGCGGGTCTCGGACGAAGCAGTACGTCTCGCGCCGGGTGATCCCGGCCGCGACCATCTCCGCGTCGGTGACGATCGGCGCGCCGGCGGCGAGCTCTGCGGCCGCCCGCTGCAGGTCGGGCTCGTGGCACACGAGGTCGTCGACGTAGTCGAGGTCTGCACTGGAGTGCACGACCCGTTCGACCACCGCCCTGGTCCACGGCAGCAGCCCGGTGGTGTCGACCCGGGCCCGCAGGATGCGGTAGGACTCGGCCTCGATCGGATGTACGGTCCGGCGCACCGTCGGGGGGCTCATGCGGTGGCCTCCTTCCAGTCGATGGCGTCGACCGGGCACACCTCGATGCACTCCCCGCACGCCGTGCACCGGTCGTCGAGCACGACCAGCGAGCCGCCCTGCGGACGCAGCGCCGACTCCGGGCACGTGAGCAGGCACGCGCCGCAGCCCTGGCAGCCGACGATGTGCGGAATCAGCCCAGCCACGCGTAGCCCCTCGGGGTGACGACATGGCCGTCGACGACCCGGGTCGTGGACGCCCCGACGACCACCACCGACCGCATCGTCACCACATCGGGGTCGATGTCTGCGAGCGTGCCGACCACGACCTGCTCGTCCGCGCGGCTGGCGTCGTGCACGACCGCGACCGGGGTCTGCGGTGGGCGCCTCGCGCCGAGGATCCCGAGCGCCTTCGGCAGCTGCCAGGTGCGCTGGCGGCTGCGGGGGTTGTACAGCGCGACGACCAGGTCGGCCTCGGCCGCGGCCTGCAGGCGCCGCTCGATCGCCGGCCACGGGGTGTGCAGGTCCGAGAGCGACAGCAGCGCGTGGTCGTGACCGAGCGGGGCGCCGAGCAGCGCGCTCGCGGCCAGGGCGGCGGTGACACCGGGCACCACCTCGACGTCGACACCGGCCGCACCGAGCTCGAGGGTCGGGCTGGCCATGGCGTACAGCCCGGCGTCACCGGAGCACACCAGCGCCACGGCCCGTCCCGCGCGGGCCTCCTCGAGGGCGGTCTGCGCACGTTCCTCCTCGGCGCCCAGCCCGGACGCGAGGACACGGGTGCCTGGCCGGAACAGGTCGCGGACCTGGTCGACGTACTGGTCGAGCCCGACGACCACCGAGGACCGCTGGATGGCCTCGCGGGCACGCGGGGTCAGCAGGTCGCGGGCTCCCGGACCGAGGCCGACGATGCGGAGCTGCCCGCGCGGAGCAACGCGCCCGACGGCGACGGTGGCACGCGCGGACTTGACCTTCTCCACCACCAGCGCGGCCCCGGATGCGAGCACGGCCGCCTCCGCGACACTCGGCGTGCCCACCTCGCCGGCGACCACCTCGCTGGGGTTGGGTACCGGCTGGCCGGCCAGCTCAGAGGCGGCGAACGTGCACACCGGGACACCCAGCTGCTCGGCCAGGAGCAGCAGCGCCGGCTCGTTGGCCTTGAGGTCGACGGTCGCGACAGCCGCCACGGACCGTTCCGCGAGGCCCGCGTCGGCCAGCGCCTTTGTGACGAGTTCGCGCACCTCGGCGGCCGGTGCGTCGCGCGATGCCCCGATGCCGAGGACCAGGCTGGGAGGACGCAGAACGACGGTGCCAGGCCCGACCTCGTCCGCACGGTCGCTGACCACGACCGCCGGCCCGGACCCCGCCTCGGCGTCGACGTGCGGCGGCAGCGCCGGCAGCGGCCAGGTGTGCTCGCTCTCGAACCGGACCCGTTCGCCGTCGAGCATCGCCCGGGTGACGCCCGCGACGTCGCCGGAGTACGGCCAGCCGAGGTCGTCCAGCCCGGGCAGTCCGGACGCGTCGGTCGCGGTGGTCACGACCGGCTGTGCGCCGATCTGCTCCGCGACCCGGCGGGCCAGGGCGTTCGCTCCGGCGGCGTGCCCGCCCAGTACGGGTACGACGTAGCGACCGGTCTCGTCGACGCAGACCACGGCCGGGTCGGCATCCTTGCCCGCCAGCAGCGGAGCCACCAGCCGGGTCACCGCGCCGACCGAGAGGTGACACACCAGCGCGTCGTACGACCGCCAGCCGTCGCGCAGCGCACCGGCTGCGGAGCCGGTCAGCACCTCCCCGCACCCGTGCTCTGCGAGGGTCTCGGCGCGCCGGCGTCCGGCCGCGGTCACCGCGACGTGTCCGACCCGTGTCATCGCGACCCCCACATCACCGTGACCGGGTTGGTGGCGGCCAGCCGGTCGGTCCCGTCCGGCAGCGGCCGCAGCCGCGAGGCCTGCAGCACGGTCCCCTCGACCCGATAGCCGGCCAGCGCGGTGCGCACCTCGCCGATGCGCTCGGGGGCTGCAAGTGTGACCACGACACGACGGGGCTCGCGGGCCGCGCAGGACCGCACCACGTCGGCGCCGCCCCCGCCCACGAACACCAGGTCCGGGTCGGGCAGTTCGTCGAGCGCCGCCGGCGCCGTACCGTGCACGGCGCGCACCTGCACCCCGTGCCGTTCGGCGTTGCGGCGGACCAGGCCGACGGCCTCGGGGTCGCGGTCGACGGCGACGACTGCGGCGCCGAACCGCGCGGCCTCCACGCCGACCGAGCCGCTGCCCGCCCCCACGTCCCACACCAGGTCGCCGAGCCCTGGACCCAGACGTGCGAGCACCAGGGCCCGGACCTCGGCCTTGGTCAGCATCGCCGCGCGGGCCTCGAACGCGTCGTCGTCGAGGGCGAAGCCCGCCGGACCGGTCGCGCCCGCATGCCAGGGCATCGCGGACGCGGGCCGCGGGGCGAGACTGAGCACCACCGACAGGTCAGCCCAGGACCGCGCCGAGGCCTCCGCCAGCGACATCTCGCGAACCTGCTCGTCGGGCGAGCCCAGACACTCGCCCACGACCAGCCTGCGGTCCCAGCCGCCCAGCTGCCGGGCCAGCTGGGCCGGGTCAAGGTCCGGCCCGGTGAGCACCGCGACCTTGGGGTGGGCGCGACAGGCGTTGACCGCCGCCCGCGGGTCGCGTCCGTGCGCCGACACCACGAGTACGTCGTCCCAGGGCAGGCCCACGCGTGCGGCGAGCATGGCCACGCTGGAAGCGGCCGGCACCACGACGGGCTCGAGCCCGGAGGCCCGGAGCAGCCGGACCACGCCGAAGAACCCGGGGTCCCCGCTGGCGAGCACGACCGCGTCACCGGCGTGCGTGCGCAGGGCCTCGACGGCGGGCGCCACCGGGCCCATCGCCACCGTCGCCGCATCCGCGGGGACCTCGACGGCCGCGAGGTGGCGGTCTGCGCCCACGACCAGTCCGGCGCCCCGGACGGCCGCGCTCGCACGGGCGCCGAGGCCGCGCTCGTCCATGCCGACGACCGTGATCACGCGGCCCACCCCGGCACGGTCGCGGCCTCGCAACGCCGTCCGGTGAAGTCGACCATCGCGACGTCGGCGGCCATCGGCGTACCCAGGTCGTCGCTGTGCCGCTGCAGCACCTGCTGCACCCGGCGGCACAGCTCGCCGCCGCAGACGCCCAGCAGCCCGGCCGACTCCCACATCTCGAAGACGTGCCGGCCGGAGTTGCCCTCGGCCACTCGCGCCGCGATGCCGGCGTCGTGCGGTGCGGTGATCGCCGACAGCAGGCCCACGTCGACCCGGCTGCGGGTGTAGTGCGTCATCAGCAGACCCGAGGCCAGCTTGGTGAGCTTGCCGATCATGCCCACGAACACCACCCGCTGCAGGCCGTTCTCCGCGGCCGCGCGCAGCGCCGCACCGGTGAAGTCCCCGACCTCGACGAAGCAGACCTCCGGCAGGTCCGCCAACAGGGCGCGGCCGCCGTGCTCGGTGCGCGCACCGGTGCACAGCACCACCGTCTGCTCCCCCTGCGCACCCATCACGTGCACGGCCTGGACCACGCTGGCGCGCCAGGACGCGGTCGAGAACGGCCGCACGATCCCGGTCGTGCCCAGGATCGAGATGCCACCCACGATGCCGAGCCGGCGGTTGGTGGTCTTGCGCGCCATCCGCTCGCCGTCTGGCACCGACACCACCACGCGTACGCCGCGGTGCTCGAGGTCGACGACCTCGGCCACGGCCTGCGTGATCATCTGGCGTGGCACCGCGTTGATCGCCGGTCGCCCGACCTGCAGCCCGAGGCCGGGCTTGGTGACGACCCCGACTCCCTCGCCGCCGTCGAGCGTCAGGCCGGTGCCGGTCGACCAGGTCGCGGTCGCCGTCAGGTGCGCGCCGTGGGTGACGTCGGGGTCGTCGCCCGCGTCCTTGACCACGACGGCCTCAGCGGTCTCGTCGTCGAGGTCGACCCGCTCGGTGGCGAACGTGATGCGCCGCCCCGAGGGGAGCGCCACCTCCACCACCGGCTGCTGCGCGTCCTGGCGCAACAGCGCGGTCACCGCCGCCTTGGCGGCCGCGCTCGCACAGGTGCCTGTCGTCCATCCGGTGCGCAGCGCCTTCTGCCGCACCTTGGCCGTGCGCGGCAGATCCGGCTCGGTGAGCTGCGGGTCGCCGGCGTAGTCCCAGGTGCGCTCGATCGGGCTCACGTCCCGCCACCTCGCAGCGCCTCGCGGGCCGAGCGCTCCGCTCTGCGGTGCCCGTGGAAGTGACCGGGGTGGTAGAGGTGCGAGCGCGTCCGCACCGATGTCTCGGCCAGCGCCGGACCCACCAGCACCAGGGTGTGCTTCCACCACCGGCGGGCGCGGATCGTCTCGGCCAGGTCTGCCAGGGCGCAGCGGGCGACCGCCTCGTCCTCCCAGCTGACCCGGTACGCCACCACGCACGGCGTGTCGTCGGGGTAGCCGCCGGCGGTGAGCTCGTGCTGCAGCTGCCGGGCCCGGGCCGCGGACAGGAAGAGCGCCATCGTGGCGCCGTGCGCGGCGAACGCACGGACGGTCTCCCCGGCCGGCATCGGCGTCTTGCCGCCCTCCAGGCGGGTCAGGATCACCGACTGCGCCACCTCCGGCACGGTGAGCTCGGCGTCGACGACCGCAGCCGCGGCCGCCGCGGCGGACACACCGGGAACCGTCTCGTGGGCGATGCCGATCCGCTCACAGATCGCCCGCTGCTCGGCGACCGCGCCCCACAGCGCCGGGTCGCCGCTGTGGATCCGGGCGACCCGCAGCCCGTGCTCGGCGGCACGGCGGTACAGCGGCTCGACGCCTTCCAACGGCAGCGCCGCGGAGTCGACGACCTCGGCGTCCGCACGCGCGTGCGTGAGCACGTCCTCGTGCACCAGGCTGGACGCCCACACCACCACGTCCGCCTCTGCGATGACCCGCGCAGCGCGCAGCGTCAGCAGGTCGGCCGCCCCCGGGCCGGCGCCCACGAAGCTGACCAGTGCGTGGCTCACAGCCGACCACCCCGCCCCCGGCGTGCCGGCGGCACCAGCAGCGTCGACAGGTACGGCGCTTGAGCCACACGGTCGCCGCTCATCTCACCGGCCGGGCGTACGGTCTCCTCGGCCAGACCGAGCGCGGCGCCGAACACGGCGGTGTCGAGCCGCCCGGCGCGCCGTACGACGTCGAGCATTCCCGGCAGCTGCCGACCGCCCTTGTAGGCCACGACGGTGTCGAACACGTCCAAAGCCTGCGCGAACCGGTCCAGCCCCGCGGTCATCGGAAACAGCGCCAGCGACTCGGTCCCCTCGCACAGCGGGGTCACCGAGCGGGCGGCCAGGTCCTGCATCGCCGTGACGCCGGGGACGACCTCCACCTGCGCGTCCGGGCGCAGCGCGGACACGGTCTGGGCGAGGTAGGAGAACGTCGAGTAGACGCTGGGGTCGCCGATGGTCGCGAACGCCACGACCGACGCACCCTCGTCCCAGCAGTGCACGACCGTTCGCGCCGCGGCGTCCCAGCTGTTCGTGCGTGCCTCGCTCAGCCCGGCGCGGTCGTTGAGGGCGAACCGCACCCGGCGCACACGCCCGTCGTCGGCCAGATGGGCCCGCACCGACGCCTCCGCCCGGCCGGGCTCGTCGTCGTCGAGATCGAGCACCGGGACGAGCACGACGTCGGCTGTCTGCAGGACGCGGACGGCCTTCACCGTGAGCAGCTCGGGGTCGCCGGGGCCGACGCCCACGCCGACCAGGCGCGCGCTCACGTCAACGGACGGGTCGCCGCGGTGGGGCTGTGCCGATACGCCATGAGGCCTCCTCTGGGTGTCCACGCCCATCGGTGATCCGGACACGACAGCGAGAGTGTCCTGGCTCCCGGATCGGCGTCGCCTCCCGGCCTTCCCGAGCACAGGCCTGCCGGCCGTGCTCAGTGGCTCACGAGGGGAGAGACTCCCCGGTCACAGTGGCGGGACCGCCCCGGACTTGCGTCTGCCGACGCGCACCGGTGTTCCTCCACAGCTGCCGCTGCGCCGATCCTGCCACATGAACCCGTCCCCTGGGGGTGGCGGTGTCTAGGATGAGCGCATGCCAGCGCCGGTGCCGACAGACGTCGTGGTCTTCGCCGACGCCGCGGCGTTCCGCGCCTGGCTCAGCGAGCACCACGACACCGAGTCCGAACTGTGGGTCGGCCTGTACAAGAAGGGCGTGCCGAAGCAGTCCGTGCACTACCGCGAGGCCGTCGAGGAGGCACTGTGCTTCGGCTGGATCGACGGCATCTCACGTCGCGTCGACGACGAGCTGCGTGCGCAGCGGTTCACGCCGCGCCGTCGCACGAGCAGCTGGAGCGCGCTCAACATCGCCAAGGTCGCTGAGCTGACCGAGGCGGGCCGGATGCACCCCGCCGGCCTGGCCGCGTTCGAGGGCCGCGACCGCCGCAAGGACGCGTCGTACTCCTACGAGAAGGCCGCGAGCGCGCTGTCGCCGGAGTTCGAGCGGCAGCTCAAGGCCGACGAGCGCGTCTGGTCGTTCTGGCAGGCGCAGACGCCGAGCTACCGGCGAACCGTGACGCACTGGGTGATGTCGGCCAAACGGGAGGAGACCCGGCAGCGCCGGCTGGCCGCCCTGGTCGAGGACTGCCGGGCCGACCGGCTGATCAGGCAGCTGTCGTACGGCACCAAACCGCGGCCGCGGGCCAGACCTGACCAGACCTGACCAGACCTGAGCCCTGGGTCCGGGCCGGGTCCGCGACGTACGATCGAGGCAGGACTTCCGCCTGAGCAGGAGGTCGCCATGATCTTCATCATCGGCGTGATCGTAGGCGCGGTCGTCGTGGCCGGACTCTGCGCGTTCGCCTCGAGCGCACGGGTGGTCCGGCAGTTCGAACGGGGGGTCGTCTTCCGTCTCGGCAGGGTGCAGAAGCCTGTCCGCGACCCGGGGCTGACCGTGATCGTCCCGTTCGTCGACCGGCTCAAGAAGGTCAACGTGCAGATCATCACGTTGCCCGTTCCCGCACAGGAGGGCATCACCCGCGACAACGTGACCGTCCGCGTCGACGCGGTGGTCTACTTCCGGGTGCACGACCCGATCCGCGCGGTCGTGGAGGTGCAGGACTACGCCTTCGCCGTGGCGCAGGTGGCGCAGACGTCACTCCGTTCGATCATCGGCAAGAGCGAGCTCGACGACCTGCTGTCGAACCGGGAGAAGCTCAACCAGGGGCTGACTCTGATGATCGACAGCCCCGCGGTGGGCTGGGGCGTGGAGATCGACCGCGTGGAGATCAAGGATGTCGCCCTGCCCGAGTCGATGAAGCGGTCGATGTCACGTCAGGCAGAGGCCGAGCGCGAACGGCGTTCGCGGGTCATCACGGCCGACGGCGAGTTCCAGGCCTCGCGCCAGCTCGCGGCCGCGGCCAACGCGATGGCCGCCACCCCGCAGGCGCTGCAGCTGCGGCTGCTGCAGACGATCGTGGAGGTGGCGGCGGAGAAGAACTCCACTCTGGTGCTGCCGTTCCCGGTCGAGCTGCTGCGCTTCCTGGACCAGGCGACCCAGGCGCCCGCCTCCGGGTCGTCGGAGGCTGCGAGCACCGTCACACCCGTGGAGACGACTCGGAAGCGTGCCTAGCCACGTTCGCGTGGCATCGTGGCCCTCATGACGACGGACCAGCACGACCGCCGAGACCACCGTCACGTGGCCGTCGAGCGGATCGAGAACGGGCGGTTCAGCCTCCGCAACGACCGCGGGGGCAAGATCACGGTCGGCACCGGCGGCGATGCCGACTTCACACCCACCGAGCTGCTGCTCGCCGCGATCGGCGGGTGCACGGCGATCGACGTCGACATCTTCACCTCGCGCCGTTCCGAGCCGGACCGGTTCGAGATCGCCGTCGACGCGACCAAGATCCGTGACGGGGGCGGCAACCGGCTTACCGACGTCGGCGTGACGTTCGACCTGGCGTTCCCGGCGGGGCCCGACGGCGACGCGGCGCGCAATGTCCTGCCGGACGCCGTGCAGAGGTCGCACGACCGGCTGTGCACCGTCGGACGCACGGTCGAGCTCTCGACGCCGGTCAGCACCCGGATCACCGAGCGTTCGCTCTAAGCCTCCGGTCCGGTCTGCTCCAGGCCTGCCCAGTGCGTGTGCAGGTACGACGCGTGGACGCGCCCGGACCGCACGACGTACCCCTCGGCGACGGCCTCGCTCCGGCCGCTCGGGTCGGGCCACCGCCACGCCGGCGTCGAGCCGGCACCCGGTGTCACCGCGGTGCGGTGGAACTCGTGCCCACGCAGGGCGCTCCCCGACTCCCCCAGCAGCGAGTCGGCGCCGGCGGTCGCCTCGCGGTACCCCAGCGTGAGGTGCTCCGTCATGGTGGCGTGGGCGTCCACCACCCCGGCCATCGGCAGGCCGTCGAGGTCACGACACAGATAGAGCAGACCGGCGCACTCCGCCAGCACCCGGCCGTCGTACGCCGCAACGCTCGCCCGCAGCCGACTGTTCTCGGACAGTTCGCCGGCGTACATCTCCGGGAAGCCGCCACCGATGACGAGCAGGTCGGTGCCCGCCGGCAGCGCCTCGTCGCGCAGCGGGTCGACCGTGAGCACCTCGGCACCGGCCGCGGCCAGCATCTCGACGTGCTCGGCGTAGCCGAAGGTGAACGCCGTGCCGCCGAAGACCGCGACGCGCCGGGTGGAGAACGGTGCCCAGGGTCGCCACGGCTGCACCTGAGTCGTCGGGGCGGAACGCGCGACCTTCACGACCGCGTCGAGGTCGACCGAGCGTGCCACCACCTCGCCCATCGCGTCGACGGCGGCGACCGCCTCGGAGCGCCGCTCGGCGGCCGGGACCAGGCCGAGGTGCCGTGAGGGGTTGTCCAGGTCGTCGTACCTGCCGAGTGCACCCAGCACGGGCATAGCAGTCGGCAGCTCGTCGAGTGCCTCGCGCAGCATCGCCTCGTGCCGGGCCGAGCCGACCCGGTTCAGGACCACGCCCGCGACCTGTACCTGCGGGTCGAAGCGCGCGAAGCCGTGCACGAGCGCCGCCACGCTGCGCGACATTCTCGACGCGTCGACGACCAGCACGACCGGCGCGTCGAGCAGACGCGCCACGTGCGCGGTGGACGCGAAGTCGCCCTGCCCGGCGGTGCCGTCGAAGAGCCCCATCACCCCTTCGACCACGGCGATGTCGGCACCGGCCGAGCCGTGCGCGAACAGCGGCCCCACCCGCTGCTCCCCGACCATCCACGGGTCGAGGTTGCGACCCGGCCGCCCGGTCGCCAGCGCGTGGTAGCCGGGGTCGATGTAGTCGGGGCCGACCTTGTGCCCCGAGACCCGGTGCCCGCGACGCCGCAGTGCGGCCATCAGCCCCGTCGCCACCGTGGTCTTGCCCTGTCCCGACGACGGGGCGGCGACGACGACCCGGGCTACCACTCGATGCCCCGCTGGCCCTTCTGGCCGGCGTCCATGGGGTGCTTGACCTTGCCCATCTCGGTCACCAGGTCCGCGGCCTGCACCAGCCGCGCGTCGGCGTCGCGCCCGGTGACCACGACGTGCTGCGTGCCCGGCCGGTCGCGCAGTACCGAGACGACCTCGTCGACGTCGACCCAGCCCCACTTCATCGGGTAGGTGAACTCGTCGAGCACGTACAGCCGGTAGGTCTGCTCGGCGAGGTCGCGCTTGACCTGCTGCCACCCCTCGACCGCGGCCTCCTCGGAGTCCTCGATGTGCCGCTGCACCCAGGACCAGCCCTCGCCCATCTTGTGCCAGGCGACGGTGCCGCCCTCGCCGGACGCACCGAGCACCCGCAGCGCGCGCTCCTCGCCGACACGCCACTTCGCGCTCTTCACGAACTGGAAGACCCCGATCGGCCAGCCCTGGTTCCAGGCCCGCAGCGCGAGCCCGAACGCCGCCGTCGACTTGCCCTTGCCGGCTCCGGTGTGCACGCCGAGGAGCGGACGCAGCCGGCGCTGCCGGGTCGTCAGCCCGTCGTCGGGAACCGTGGCCGGCTTCCCCTGCGGCATCAGGCGGCCACCTCACGCACGACCGAGGTCAGCGCCTCGGCGCGCAGGTCCTCCATCGCCAGGACACCGGCGCCCAGCGTGCTCGCGAGTCGTCGCGCAAGCCCGAGCCGCACAGGTCCGCGCTCGCAGTCGACCACGACCACAGACGCGTCGCGGCGCAGCGTCGTAGCGGCAGCCGCGGCCTCCGCGCTCCCGCTGGTCGCGCGGCCGTCGGTCACCACGACGAGAAGGGCCCGGCGATGCGGGTCGCGCCGGTGTTCGCGAGCGATCAGCTCGGCGGAGGTGCGCAGGCCGGCGCCGAGCGGCGTACGTCCGCCGGTGGGCAGCGAGTCCAGCCGAGCGCGGGCGACCTCGACCGCCGACGTGGGCGGAAGCGCGACGTCGGCGCCGGTCCCGCGGAAGGTCACCATCGCGACCTTGTCGCGTCGCTGGTAGGCGTCGACGAGCAGGGAGAGCACGGCGTCCTTGACCTGCTGCATCCGGTCGCGCGCGGCCATCGACCCGGACGCGTCGACGCAGAACACCACCAGGTTGGACTCCCGGCCCTCGCGCACCGACTCCCTGAGGTCGCCGGCGCGCAGCCGCAGTCCGAGGCCGTCACGTCCGCGCGACCGCTGGTGCGGTGCGGCCGCAGTGACGGTGGCGAGTACGTCGAGCCGGCCGCGTCCCGACCACCGGCTCGACCCGACGCTGCGGCCGTACGGCGTGCGCGCGCGTGACCGGCGTCCGGACGCGCCCTCGCCGACCCCGTCGACGCTCAGCAACCGGGTGCGGAACGGCTCGCCGGACCTGCGCGGCGCACCGTCACCGGACCGAGGAGCGCCGTCAGAGCGGTCGGAGCCGTTCGTGCCGGCCTCGTCGACGGCGTCCGGCTCCGGAGCATCCTCCGGCGGGCCGTCATCGCGCGGGGGGTCATCGGGGCCACGTCCGTCCGGAGGCGGACCGCCCTCCGGCGGCTCCGGGTCGTCGTCGGGGTGGTCGTCGGGGTCGTCGGGCCCGTCGTCGTCGCGTTCCAGGGCGTCGTCGAGCTGGTCCTCGTCGAGTCCGGGCGAGTCGAACGGGTCGCGCCGGCGACGGTGCGGCAGCGCCAGCCGCGCAGCCGCGCGGACGTCAGGCGTACTCACCTGGGTGCGACCCTCCCAGGCCGCGTGCGCGAGGGCTGCCCGCGCGATCACCAGGTCGGCCCGCATGCCGTCGACTTCGAAGCTCGCGCACACCGAGGCCACCAGAGACAGCGCGGCGTCGGTGAGCTCGACCGAGGGCAGCAGCGCCCGAGCCCGCGCAACGCGCTCGCCGACGGCGCGGTCCTCCTCGGCCCACCGGGTGGCGAAGTCCTCCGGCGACGCCTCGTAGTCGAGCCGCCGGCGTACGACCTCGGCCCGCTGCTGCGCGTCACGCGAGGCGGCGACCTCCACCGACAGCCCGAACCGGTCCAGCAGCTGCGGGCGCAGCTCGCCCTCCTCGGGGTTCATGGTGCCGACCAGGACGAACCGAGAGGCGTGCGAGACCGACACCCCGTCGCGCTCGACGTGCACCCGTCCCATCGCCGCGGCGTCGAGCAGGGCGTCGACCAGGTGGTCGTGCAGCAGGTTGACCTCGTCGACGTACAGCAGGCCGCGGTGCGCTCGCGCCAGCAGCCCGGGCTCGAACGCCTTGACGCCCTCGGTCAGCGCCCGCTCGAGGTCGAGCGAACCCAGCACGCGGTCCTCGGTCGCACCGACCGGCAGCTCCACCAGGCTCGCCGGCGCGTCGTCGGCCGGACCTGCCGGGTCGTGGGGACCGTCGGGGCACCCCGGGTCGGGACGCGCGGGGTCGCAGCGGAACCGGCAGCCGCGCACGACCGGCTCGACCGGGAGCACGCCGCCCAGGGCGCGCACCATCGTGGACTTCGCGGTGCCCTTCTCACCGCGTACCAGCACCCCGCCGATCGCGGGGTTGACCGAGTTGAGCAACAGCGCCAGCGCCAGGTCGTCGTGACCGACGACAGCGGAAAAGGGATACGGCGTCATGCCGGCCTCCGGGTTTCCTCGCCCGTCATGGTCGGGCGGATGA
>DATMEB010000020.1:0-31446 GCA_035557095.1 Nocardioidaceae bacterium
GCGCCCGGCAGCACGGAGCACCCGGCGCGACACCAGCCATGACAGCCACCGGCGTGCGATCGGCCGCGTGAACGGCAGCACGAAGAAGAACCCGAACACGTCGGTGACGAACCCCGGCGTGAGCAGCAGCGTGCCGCCGACGAGCACCAGCGCGGCGTCGGACAGCTCCCGGGTGGGCAGCCGGCCGGTGCTGAACGACGCGTTGAGGGCCTCCCAGGCACGTCGGCCCTCCCGCTTGACGATCCACGCGCCGAGCGCGCTCTCCACGATCAGCAAGGCGATGGTCGGCGCGGCGCCGATCACCTGCCCGACCTGGATGATCACGTAGATCTCGAGGATCGGCAGCACCAGCAGTGCGGCCGCAAGCAACGTCCAGGGCATGGGTCAGGCCTCCTCGCGGTTCCAGCTCGCCCCTGCAGGTGCGGCACCCGCGCGCCCGCGCGAACGTGCTCGCAGCCACCGCTCCTGCACGCCCCAGGCGGTGACCCGCCAGAGCGCCTCGCGGACGATGGCCCCGCTCATCTTCGACTCTCCCCGGGTGCGCTCGACGAACCGGATCGGCAGCTCCAGCACGCGCAGGCCGGCCGCGACCGCGCGCCGGGTGAGGTCGACCTGGAAGCAGTACCCGGTGGACGCGACGGTCGTGAGGTCGACAGCGGTCAGGGCGCCGCGCCGCCACGCCCGGAAGCCGCCGGTGGCGTCGCGGATGCTGACCCCGGTCGCGACCCTGGCGTACAGGTTGCCGCCACGCGAGAGCATCTCGCGGCCCCAGGCCCAGTTCTGCACCGACCCGCCGGCAACCCAGCGCGACCCGATCACCAGGTCGGCCCTGGCCAGACCGGCCAGCAACATCGGGATCTGCTCCGGCAGGTGCGAGCCGTCGGCGTCCATCTGCACGAACCGGGCGTAGCCGCGCTCGAGGCCCCAGCGGAACCCGTCCACGTACGCCGCGCCGAGACCCTCCTTGGCCGCGCGGTGGAGCACCAGGACCTGCTCGTCCCCCGCGGCGAGGTCGTCGGCCACGTCGCCGGTGCCGTCGGGTGAACCGTCGTCGACCACGAGCACGTCCGCCTCGGACACGGCGCTGCGGATGCGCTCGACGACGCCGGTCAGGTTGTCGGCCTCGTTGTAGGTGGGCACCACGACGAGGACGCGGTCTGGTCGCTCACCCACGACGCCCCCTCCCGGCTCGGCGGAACACCGACGCGGCGACAGCCGCCGCGCCTACTGCCGATCCAACCACCCCGACCCAAGACCCCCATCGGATGCCCGGGGTCTGCCCCTCTCCGGCGGGCACCTGCGCGACGATCGTCTGCCGGGACCGGGTGTGCGTGCGCTGGAGGACCGAGCCGTCGGGGGCGACCACGCCGCTGATGCCGGTGGTGGCCGCGACCGCGACCGCCCGCCCGGTCTCGACCGCCCGCAGCCGGGTGATCGCCCACTGCTGCTCGAGCTGTCCGGTGCCCAGGTAGTTGGCGTTGTTGGTCTGCACCGCGAGGAGGTCGACGCCGGGCGGCGAGACCTCACGGATCGCCGCGTCGTACGCCACCTCGAAGCACATCACCGCGCCGACCGTGATCCCACCGGCCTGAAGTACGCCGGGGCGGCGACCCGGCACGAAGTCACGCGGGATCTCCTCCTCCAGCAGCGGCACCACCGGCGTGAGGGCGGAGCGGAACGGCACCCACTCGCCGAACGGCACGAGCCGGCGCTTGGTGTAGCGCTGTCCCGGCCCGAGACCCGGGCGCCACACGATGCCCGTGCCCTCGACCTCGTCCGGTCTCGACCCCAGCGTCACCGCGCCGACCACCACCGGCACGCCCACGGCATCGACGGCCTGCTGCACCAGGTCGCCGGCCTCGGTGTCGAGCAGCGGGTCGACGTCACTGGCGTTCTCGGGCCAGATCACCACGTCGGGCCGCGCAACCCGTCCGGCGCGCACGTCGGCGGCCAGTCCCAGGGTGGCCTGCACGTGGTTGCGCAGCGTCACCTCGGGCTCGAAGAACGCGTCGAGCCCCGAGCCGGGGACGTCGCCCTGGATCACGGCCACTGTCAGGTCGCGACCGGGTGGCCCCTGCAGGCCGACCGGGAGCAACGTCGAGCCGGCCAGCAGCAGGGCGGCGCCGACCAGGGGTACGACGCGCGTCAGGCCCCGCGCGGTGACGGCGGCAGCCAGCAGCGTCGCGACGAGCGCCACGACCAGCGTCAGCCCGGCCTCGCCGGCGTACCTCGCCCAGGCCGCGACCGGGGTCTCGGCGACGGCCATGCCGAGCCGTCCCCAGGGGAGCCCACCGAAAGGGAAGGCACTGCGGAACACCTCCACGCCCAGCCAGCAGCAGGCCGCCCACAGCGGCCAGCCGGGCAGCCGGGACGTGGCCGCCATCGCCAGACCAAGCAGCGCGAAGAACGGCAGCTCCGCCGCCGCGATCGCGAACTGGATGCCGGGCACGATGACCTGCAGCCACCACATGCACACCAGCACGAAGGCGAACCCGAAGAACGCCCCGAGCAGCGCCCCCACCGGCAGCGAGGTACCTCGGCAGACCAGAGCGAGCGCGGCGACCGCGACGAACACGAGCGGCCACCACGCGAGCGGCGGCATGGAGAGGGCGAGGAGTACGCCGGCGAGGAGCGCGACCCCCGACCGCACCGGAACCGATGGTGCGCCCTCGCTGAGCCTCACGGATCTCCTTCGTCAGTCGGCTCGACCGTACAAGGAGAACGTGGGGCAGGCCCACCGAGTGCCGGGGCCGGGTACGGAAGGAGCCCGGACCCTTCGGACCGAACGACCACACACTGGCGATGTGCGATGCGTCCGTTGTCTACTGGGCGCCGGGCTCAATCCGAGTCTCACCCACCCCCTCGGACTCACACCGGACGACAACGTCAGGGGATGAAACCTGGTGCCTGGCTCCAGCCTGATCGGTCGCTCTCGATGCTCGTCCGCAGTTGCGGCCTGCTCGGTGGACTCGTGCACCTTGACCTTGGACGACGGTCCGTGTCAAGCACTCGCTGACCTGCGTGGTTGCCCCGTTTGTGCAGGTCATCGCCCACTCCTGGACACCTGAAGTTTTCTGATTCTTGGTGCGCTGTTCGGCGTGTCGTTGCTTGACACGCCGTTGTGGCCAGGAAGTCAGCCGCTCTCGCGTGCCGGCGGGACGACGACGGTACCGCGCGCGGTGGCCACCACGACGGGCGGGTCGAGCACGGATGCCGCGGACGCTGACACGTCCGGACGACCGCGGCACGTCACCTGCGCGATCAGGTCGAGCTCGCGGCTGCGGGAGCCCACACGCGCGACTGTGGCGACGACCTCGACCACGTCGCCGGCCCGCACCGGCGCCTCGAACTGCACGTCGGAGTACGACGCGAACAGACCCTCGTCGCCGTCGGTGCGGATGCACACCTCGGTCGCGACGTCGCCGAACAACGCGAGCACGTAGGCCCCGTCGACCAGGTCGCCGGCGTAGTGCGCGTGGGAGTACGGCACATAGCGGCTGTGCGTGACGGTGAGACCGACTCGCGGGTCGGTCGGCGGGCTCGTCTCGCTCATGCGCTCTCCTGCGGTTGTGCGGCTCGGCCGATGCGTCGGGCCCGGCCCGGACCCACGATCGTGTCGGCCAGGAAGCTGGCCACCTCCGCGGGGGTCGTGCCCCGGGCGAACACGCGGTCGACTCCGAGCCCGTCGGCCATGGACTCGTGGAAGCGTGGGCCGCCCAGCACCAGCACCGGGCGGCGGTCGCTCGGGTAGGCCTCGCGGAACGCGGCCGACATCTCCTTGGCGTTGAGGATGTGCGCCTCGCGTTGGGTCACCACCTGGCTCACCAGGACGGCGTCGGCGCGCTCCTCCTGCGCCCTCGCCACGAGCTGGGGCACGGACACCTGCGCGCCGAGGTTGACCACCCGCAGCTCGCGGTAGTACTCGAGGCCCTTCTCCCCGGCGAACCCCTTGATGTTGAGGATCGCGTCGATGCCGACGGTGTGCGCGTCGGTGCCGATGCAGCCGCCGACGACCACCATCCGCCGGCGGAGCCCTTTGCGTACGGCGAGGTTGACGTCCTTCGGCGACAGCAGCGGGTAGTCGCGTTCGACCACCTCGACCGCGGTGAGGTCGACCAGGTGGCTGACCTGGCCGTAGACCACGAAGAAGGTGAAGTCCGGGCCCATCGGCTTGGCGTGCACGACCATCGCGGGATCCAGGCCCATCTTGTGCGCCAGCTGCGCGGCCGCACCCTCGGCGCGCTTGCCGTGCGGGACCGGCAGCGTGAACGACACCTGCACCATGCCGTCGCCGGTGGTGTCGCCGTATGGCCGGACGATCGCCTTCTCGCTCATCGTCGCGTCCCCTTCCGCGGGTCCGGCCCGTCCAGCAGCTCTGCCGCCGGGTTGTAGTAGTCGGCGGCCTTGCGGGCGACCCCGTCGAGGCCCCGCCCGCCGTCGGCCGGTCGCCGCATCAGCCCGAAGGTGCCGTCGGCGATCGCCTCCAGCAAGCCGTTGCCGGAACCGTTGCCGCGGCGACCACCGCCTCCATGGCTGAGGATGTCTTCCAGGAGGTCGATGGCCTCGGCGAGCACCTGTCGCGCCCGCTGGGCGATGAAGCCGTCCGGTGCGGGGTGGAAGTCCTCGTGCAGCCGCCCGGCGGCGTCGACGACGTAGCGGACGTTCTGCAGGGCGAGGTCACGGTCGGAGAGCCAGGGCGTGACCACGGCCTCGGTCATCATGCCGACCAGCAGGATGTCCTGGCTGCTCATCACGCCCGCGAGGTTGAAGAACCCGTCCAGCAGGTATCCGCGGAACACGTCTCCGGTCATGTGCCTCGTGGGCGGCATCCACTTCAGCGGCGCCTTGGGGAACAGCTGGCGGGCCAGCAGCGCGTGCGCGAGCTCCATCCGGAAGCTCTCGGGGACGGCGGGGTCGATCTCGAAGGCGTGCCCCAGGCCGAGCTGCCAGTCCTCGAGCCCGGCCTCCTTGGCGAAGAACTCGTTCAGCAGCTGGCTGACGGTGACGGTGTGCGCGGCCTCGACCGCGTCGGCGGTGGTGAGGTAGTTGTCCTCGCCGGTGTTGATGATGATGCCCGCACGTGCGTGCACCTGCCGGCTGAACCGCTGGTCGACGAACGTGCGCACCGGGTTGATGTCGCGGAACAGGATGCCGTACATCGAGTCGTTGAGCATCATGTCGAGCCGCTGCATGCCCGCCAAGGCGGCGATCTCGGGCATGCACAGCCCGGAGGCGTAGTTGGTGAGGCGGACGTAGCGGCCCAGCTCGGCGCTGGTCTCGTCGAGCGCCGCGCGCATCAGCCGGAAGTTCTCCTGGGTGGCGTAGGTGCCGGCGAAGCCCTCACGCGTCGCGCCCTCGGGCACGTAGTCGAGCAGTGACTGCCCGGTCGACCGGATCACCGCGATGATGTCCGCACCCTCGCGTGCGGCGTTCTGCGCCTGCGGGATGTCCTCGTAGATGTCCCCGGTTGCCACGATCAGGTAGATCCAGGGCTTGCGCGGCGCGTCGCCCCAGCGGCGGATCAGCCGCTCGCGCTCGCGCCGGCGCGCGTCGACCTGCTTCAGCCCGCCCCCGACGGCCCGGCGCGCGGCGGCGCGGGCGCGTACCAGGTCGCGACCCTCGGGCATGCGGAAGCGGACCGACCCGGTGGCCGCCTTCTGCGCCAGCGTGGAGAGGTCACCCGCGTCGCCACGCACCAGCGCGTCCCACACCGGAAGGGACACGCCGTGCTCGAGACCGACGTCGCCGCGCACTGCGTCGAGCAGCCGGTTGACCCACGGGATGCCGTCGGGGTCGGCCCCCTGCAGCCCGGCCAGCCGAAGCGTCGCCCGCTCCACCGACACCGTCGTGTGCTGCTTCGCGAGCCGCACGATCG
This sequence comes from Nocardioidaceae bacterium, assembly GCA_035557095.1. Taxonomy (GTDB): domain Bacteria; phylum Actinomycetota; class Actinomycetes; order Propionibacteriales; family Nocardioidaceae; genus JALZDI01. Next base: position 5,876 of record DATMEB010000020.1, read on the forward strand.
GGCGGCCTGCCTGCCGGGCCAGCGACCGCGCCCTGCGAACGGTCGCCGGGTCGAGATCGAGCTTCTGCCGAGATCGGGCAACTGGGTGCCGTGGTCCCCGGCCGCGGGTCGGTGCCGTCATGCGCGTGCGCTCTCCTGGTCGAAGATGAGCCGGCCGTCGACGTACGTGCGACGGCAGACCGGCAGGTCGTGATCGGGGTGCAGCGAGGGCAGCACGGGCACACCCGCGCGTGGGTCGGTCGACCAGGCGGCGACCCGCTCGTCCGGGGTCTGCACGGTGAGCTCACCGGGCACGTCCCAGACCGCGAGCGTCGCCGGCATCCCCGGTGCCAGCACCCCGGCGTCGTCGCGGCGCACGGCGCGCCACCCGCCGCGGGTGTGTGCGCTGAACGCCGCCCGCACGGTGAGCCGCTCCTGCGGGTTGTGGTGGAACGCCGCTGCCCGCACCGTGCCCCACGGGTCGAACGGCGTGACCGGGCTGTCGGAGCCGAACGCCAGCACGACCCCGGCACGGGTCATCGAGGCGAAGGGGTTCATGGCCGTGTGCCTCTGCCCCAGCCTCCGCTCGTACAGGCCGTCCGGGCCGCCCCACCAGCGGTCGAACATCGGCTGCACGCTGGCCACGATGCCCAGGTCGGCCATCGTGGCGATGTCGGCGGCCGAGACCATCTCGACATGCTCGAGCCGGTGCCGGGCCGACAGCATCGCCTCCTGGCCGACGACCTCTGCGGCCGCCCGGAACCCTTCGAGCACCGTGCTGCTGGCGTCGTCGCCGATGCAGTGGAAGCCGGCCTGCATGCCCGCGCGGGTGCAGGCAACCACGTGGTCGCGGACGTCGCTGATGTCGACGTACAGGTGTCCCAGGGTGTCGGCGTCGGCGTACGGCGCAAGCAGCGCGGCGGTGTGCGAGCCGATCGCACCGTCGGCGCACAGGTCGCCGGCGGCACCCGCGCACCCGAGCCCGGCGGCGGCGTCCACCCCGCCGAGGTCGCCCCAGTAGCCGAACACCTCGGGTGCGTCCTGAAGAGCCCGCAGCTCGCGCAGCAACGCGAAGTCGCCGGGCAGGGACAGGTGCGGCGCGCCGAGCTCGTGCACGGCCCCGATCCCCTGCCCTGCCGCGGCTGCCAGTGCGGTGACCACGGCGGCGCGACGCTCGTCGGGGCCGACCAGGGTCTGCACGACGGCGCGGGCGTGGTGGTGCGCCTCGCGTTGCACCCACCCGTCGTCGGACCAGCCGTCGAAGCCGGGCAGGCCGGGCATGTGGTGCACCAGGGCACTGGAGAGCACTGCCGAGTGCACGTCGACGCGGGCGAGGTACGCCGGGCGGTCACCGACCACGCGGTCGACCTCGCCGGCGGTGAACGGACGCTCCTCCGGCCAGGTGCTGTCGTCCCAGCCGAAGGCCAGCAGCAGACCGCTGGGATATGACCGCGCGAACGCGGCCAGCGCCTCGAGCGCCTCACCGAGGCTGCGGGCCCCGGAAAGGTCCAGACTCGTCATCGCCTGGCCGGTCTGCGCCAGGTGCGCGTGCGCGTCGACGAAGGCCGGGGTGACCAGCCCGCCGTCGAGCTCGACGACGGTGTCGGCGCCGTCGGCGTACAGCGCGGCGCCGTCGTCGTCACCGACCCAGACCACGTGCCCGTCCTCGACGCACAGGGCGGTGGCATGCGGGTGCGCCGGCGAGTAGACGCTGCCGCGGTGGAACAGGGTGCGGCCGGTCGCAGCCCTGCTGGTGGCTTCCTCGGATGTCAGCGGGTCGGGTGTCACGGCGTCATCCTGTCACTGCGGCTGCCGCCGCTCACTGCGTCTTCCGCTCGAACAGCGCGCGTACGCCGGCCTCGGCCCGCAGGAGTCCCAGGGCGTAGTCCGCGTGTCCGGGAACATAGCCGTTGCCGACCAGCATGGTGACGTCGGCGGCCAGGCCCTCGGCACCCAGTGCGGCGGCGGCGAACGACGTCGCCATCGAGAAGAACACGACCGTGCCGCCGTCGCGGGTGGCCAGGACGGCACCGTGCTCGCAGCCGGGAACGTCTACACAGACCACGGTCACGTCCGCGGGGCCGCCGGCAGCAGCCACCGCCGAAGTCAGCTCGACCGGGTCGCGGGCGTCCACGGTCGCGACCTCGTCGGCGAGGCCGGCGGCGCGCAGCAGCTCGGCCTCGGCGGCGATCGGCACGACGCCGATCGTGCGACCCGCGCCCGCGTCGCGCGCAGCCGCGAGCGACAGTGAGCCCGACTTGCCCGCCCCGCCGAGCACCGCGACGGTGGGGCCGGCCCCGTCGTGGCGACGCGACCAGTCCCGCACCACGCGTGCGGTCAGCGCGGGCGCCCCGCACACGTCCATCACCGCGAGCGACAGCTCGGTGGACAGGTCGGCGGGGAGCACCGCGGCGATCGAACGGCCGTACAGGATCGCGTAGCCGCGGCAGGGCACCTGCTCGCTCCGCCCGTCCCAGCCCGACAGGCCGTCCTCGATCACCAGCGGCGTCAGCGTCAGCGACACCAGCGTGCTGACCCGCTGGCCGGGCCGTAGCCCGAGCGGGGAGTCGGGACCGACCTCGTCGACGGTGCCGACGAGCATCCCGCCGGAGCCCGTGACCGGGTTCTGCATCTTGCCGCGGGTCCGGACGATCTCGAGCACCTCGTCGCGTACGGCGTCGCCGTCGCCGCGGTGCTTGGACTGCAGCTGCCGGAAGGACGCCGCGTCGAGGTTGAGCCGCTCGACGCTGATGCGTACCTCGTCCGGCCACAGCGCGCGCCGGGTGTCCAGCAGGGTGGCGGCCTGCGGCAGCACCCCGGCCGGCTCCAGCACGCGGTGCAGACCGCTGGGATGCCCCGCGACCGCGGGCTGGGCTGTCGACATCGTGCGGGTCCTCCAGAGCGACGCGGGGTTGTGCAATAAATCTTACGGTGTTGCATTGGACCTGCCGCATGATCTCTCGTACTCTGGCAGGGACATCCCGCCGGCACAACCCGGCACACGCCTGGCCGCCGCGCCCAGGATGACTTCGTCTCGGAGGAGCCCGTGACCCACCCGGTGACCGACCACGACGCCGTGGCCGCCAAGGGGGCCGCCAAGGGGGGCGACCAGGGGGACAGCCTGCTGGAGCAGCCGTACGCGTACCGGCAGGTGGAGCTGACCGAGCCCGACTGGACCCGCTTCCCGGGCTGGCGCGACGTCACCGTGCAGGAGTGGGAGTCCGCGCAGTGGCAGCGGGCGCACTGCGTCAAGAACACCAAGCAGCTGCGCGGGGTGCTCGGCGACCTCGTCGACGACCGGCTCTTCGCCGACCTCGAGCGCGACCAGGCCGAGCGCGCCACGATGTCGATGCTGCTGCCGCCGCAGATGCTCAACACGATGGCCCGGCACACCGAACCCGCCGGGCCTGGGTCGCTGACCGACCCCTTCTACGCCGACCCGGTGCGTCGCTACATGCTGCCGGTGTTCTCCGACCGGCGTACCGACTGGCCCAGCCACCCGCACGCCACGCGGGACTCGCTGCACGAGCACGACATGTGGGTCGCGGAGGGGTTGACCCACAGGTACCCCACCAAGGTGCTGGCCGAGATCCTGCCGACGTGCCCGCAGTACTGCGGGCACTGCACGCGCATGGACCTCGTCGGCAACTCGACGCCGGTGATCGACAAGCTCAAGTTCGAGCTCAAGCCGGTCGACCGGCTCGCGCAGCACCTCGACTACCTGCGTACGCACCCGGCCGTGCGCGACGTCGTGGTCTCCGGCGGCGACGTCGCCAACATGCCGTGGAAGCGGCTCGAGGAGTACGTCTCGGCGCTGCTGGAGATCGAGAACATCCGCGACATCCGGCTGGCGACCAAGGCGCTGATGGGGCTGCCGCAGCACTGGCTGCAGGACGACGTACGCGCGGGAATGGAGAGACTGGCGCGGCTGGCGAGCTCGCGCGGCGTTCAGATCGCCATCCACACCCATGTCAACCACGCGAACTCGATGACGCCGCTGGTGGCCAGGGCCACGCGCGCGATGCTCGACACGGGCATCCGCGACGTGCGCAACCAGGGCGTGCTCATGGAGGGCGTCAACGCCGACCCGCACGCGCTGCTCGACCTGTGCTTCAGCCTGCTCGACGGCGCCGGGATCATGCCCTACTACTTCTACATGTGCGACATGATCCCGTTCAGCGAGCACTGGCGGGTCTCGGTCGCCAAGGCGCAGCACCTGCAGCACCACATCATGGGCTACCTGCCCGGCTTCGCGACCCCGCGGATCGTCTGCGACGTGCCGTTCGTCGGCAAACGGTGGGTGCACCAGCTCGCCGACTACGACCGCGAGCGCGGCGTCTCGTACTGGACGAAGAACTACCGCACGTCGATCGAGAGCAGCGACCCCGAGGCGCTGCAGCGGCTGTACGAGTACTACGACCCGATCCACACGCTGCCCGCGTCGGGGCAGCGCTGGTGGCGGAAGCACAGCGGCGCCGACCAGAGGAAGGCGCACGCCGCGGCCGAGCGACTCGCCGCCAGCTCGCGCGGGGCGTCCGAGGACCAGAAGCGCCTCACGATCATCTGAGGCCGGCTACCCGGTGGTCGGCCTGCTCTCGTACGGCGTCGACAGCACGATCGTGGTGCGCGTCGACACGTTCGCGGCACCGCGGATCCGGGCGAGCAGGTCCTCCAGGTGCCCCGGCGTGGGCACCCTGACCTTGAGGATGTACGACTCGTCGCCGGCGACCGACCAGCACGACTCGATCTCGTCGATGTCACGCAGCCGGTCCGGTGAGTCGTCGGGCTGCCCGGGGTCCATCGGCCGGATCGAGATGAACGCGGTCAGCGGAAGGCTGAGCTGCTCGTAGTCGATCCGCGCGACGTAGCCGCGGATCACGCCGCGCTGCTCGAGGCGCTTGACGCGCTGGTGCACGGCCGAGGTCGACAGCCCGGTCGCACGACCGAGGTCGGTGAAGGACATCCGGCCGTCGGCGGCCAGCAGCCGCACGATCGTCAGGTCCAGGTCCTCCACGCCGTCAGCCTAGGCGTTCGTCGCGCAGCGACCCGAGCTCACCGCAGGCCCCAGCCCACGCGCTCGAGCAGCGCGTCCTTGAAGATCTCCTGGATGTCACGAGGGTCGCGCGCGACGTAGCTCTGCCCACCGGTGGCGTCGGCGATCTGTTGCAGCGCCGAGACGTCTGCCTGCGGCCCCATGCCGATCGTGACCATCTGCACCGGCCGTTGCTCGTCGTGCCGGCGCTCGAGCTCACCGAGCAGCTGGGGCAGCCGCAGACCGTTCGGGTCCTCGTTGTGACCGTCGGTCATGAGGACGACGGTGTTCAGCCGGCCTCGGTCGTACCCGCGGATCGCCTCCTCGTACGCCGCGAGCGCGGTGTCGTAGAGCGCGGTGCCGCCACCAACGAGGCCCGGAAGCTCCCGCACCGCCCGCGCGAGAGCGTCCTGGTGGGTGCTCGCGCCGGACGACGCGCCCAGCTCACGCACGGGTGTGAGATCACGGTAGTCACGGTCACCGTCGCCGAGCCCGACGGAGAAGGCCCACAGCCCGGCCTCCCAGCCTGAGGGCATGGTGCTCAGCGCGGCGAGTGCGGCATCGCGGGCGAGAGCCACCCGGGTGTCGGACCCGGCGTACTCGGCCATCGAACCGGACACGTCGAGCACCACGAGCATGCGCGAGTCGGTCGAGAGTGTGCCCCACGTGTGCAGCATCTCGCCGACCGCGAGGGGCTGCACGACGCCGATCTCGCTGACACGGCCGACGCCGGCCGAGGACGCGGTGGGTTCGGCGGACGCAGGCCGGAAGCCGGCCTCGGCGAGCCGCTTCTGGCCCGACGGCGACGCCATCCGGCTCGCCAGCTCCTCAGCCGCCGCAGTGGCAAGCGCGGTGTTCTCCTTGGCGACCGGTACGAGCGGGTAGTCGAGCAGCACCGACCCCGACTTCGGCGTGAACGCACCGAGGGACCCGAGTCCGCCACCCTCCGACCGGTCGATGAACCGCTGCTCCGTGGTGGGGAACCAGCCGGAGTCCGCTCCCCCGCCTGCCGCGTTGGTCAGCAGGTCGTGGTCGTCGAGCGAGTAGTCGGGCGCGGACTGGGCCTTCTCGACCAGCCAGGCGGACAGGTCGGTTCCGGTGGTCTTGCCGTAGGTGGCCTCCGCCTGCAGCGCGGCCAGCGCGCCCACGCCGGCGCCGGACGACCTCGGGTCGAGCAACGTGGCCTGGGGTGCCGACAGCGCCTGCAGCCAGGTGGCCGGCCGCTCGGCGCCACGTGGACCGGCCAGCACCACCGGGGTCTTGGCCAGCGGCCAGTTCCGGCGCTGCTGCAGGGCGGGCGGCACGCGCGACAGCCACGCCGACGTGTCGGGAACCCACAGGTCCGGCGCGTCCTGCCCCGACTCGATGGCCTGTGCCGCCTGCACGGGGTCCATCCAGACCAGCTCCACCTGGGCACAGCCCTGGGGGGTGGAGAGCTCGCCGTTCTGCTCCTCGAGCACATCCTCGATGGTCGGCGCGATCTCGTCCGCGGCCGCCAGCGTGAGTGTCGCGTCGGAGCACTCGGAGTCGGCCCGCGACACCTGCCAGCCGACGACCGTGGCCAGCACGGCCGTGCCGCCGACCGCTGCCACCCCTGCGCGCGCGAGCAGACGGGGGCGCCGGCGGTCCGCCCGTCGGGAGGGTGCTGCGGAATGGCGTCCAGGCATGGACCTCTCCCTTCTGGGCATACGCGGCGCGGGGCGCGGGCAACGTATCAGGCCGCGCAAGTGTCCCGCTCCCCCACCCCGTGACAGGATCACCCCGTGAACCGCCTGCTGCTGCTCGACACCGCCTCGCTGTACTTCCGCGCCTTCTACGGCGTTCCCGACTCCGTGCGCGCGCCCGACGGCACCCCGGTCAACGCGGTGCGCGGTCTGCTGGACTTCATCAGCCGCCTGGTGGGCCAGTACAAACCCACCCATCTCGCCTGCTGCTGGGACAACGACTGGCGGCCGCACTGGCGGGTCGAGCTGCTGCCGACGTACAAGGCGCACCGGGTGGAGTACACCGTCGCTACGGGCGTCGACGTCGAGGAGACCCCCGACCCGCTCGAGGTCCAGGTGCCGGTCATCGTCGACGTGCTCGACGCGCTGGGACTGGCCGTGGTGGGTGCAGACGGCTACGAGGCCGACGACGTGATCGGCACGCTCGCCGAACGGGCCGGCTCGGCCGGCTGGGCGACCGACATCGTGACCGGCGACCGCGACCTGTTCCAGCTGGTCGACGACGCGCGTTCGGTCCGGGTGCTCTACACCGCGCGCGGCGTCGGCAAGCACGAGGTGCTCGACGAGCAGGCGGTGGTGCGGCGCTATGCCGTACTCCCCCAGCAGTACGCCGACTTCGCCACGATGCGCGGCGACAACTCCGACGGCCTGCCTGGGGTCCCGGGCGTCGGCGACAAGACCGCGGCCGGCCTGCTGCGGACCTACGGCGACCTCGACAGCATTGTGGCCGCCGCCGCGGACGACGACAGCACGATGTCGGCCACGGTGCGCGGCAAGCTGCTGGCCTCCACCGACTACCTGAAGGTCGCACCGCAGGTCGTGGCGGTCTGTCGCGTGCTCGACCTCGGCGACCCCGACCTGGCGCTGCCGGACCCCTCGCCGCGAGACCCCGGACGGTTCGCCGAGCTGACCGAGCGGTGGGGCCTGGGCGGTTCGGCCGAGCGGGTCGTGGCTGCCGTGAACGGCGCCTGAGCTCAGCCGCCGGAGCACCACCTGTCCAGCAGAACCCGGTAGACCTCGGCCGCCGTCTCGACCTTCGAGGCCGAGCACCACTCGTCGACCACATGGCACTGGTCGGGCTCTCCCGGGCCCAGCACGACCGTGGGTACCGGGCGACCGCCGTCGGCGGCGAGCAGATGGGCGAGGACGGACGCGTCGGTGAAGAAGCGTGCCGGCGGCTGCGGCTCGTCGGGCTGCTCACAGGCGCGCAGCGCCTCGCCCACCTGGCCGACGAACGCCTCGCCGCCGTCGGTGTCGACCACCGGCAGCACCACATGGTCGGCGACCTCGACCTGGTCACCGGCGAGCCCGGCGACGGTCTTGCGCAGGTCGTCGGGGTCGACGCCGGGAACGGTTCGCAGGTCCAGCAGGAGCTCCCCGCTGTCCGGGACGACGTTGGGCTGCACGCCACCGCGCAGCCTTCCCACGTTGGCGGTCACGGTGCCGAAGTCCGGGTGCTGCGGCCATGCGTCGTGGTCGTGCAGCGCGACCGCGGCCCGCGACAGCCGGACCACCGCGTTGTCGCCGAGGTGCGGCGCCGACCCGTGCGCGGCCCGGCCGGCCGCGCTCAGCCGCAGCCACAGCGCGCCCTTGTGGCCGAGGACGAGCCGGTTCGCGGTGGGCTCGGCCACGACCAGCGGACCACCGGGCGACAGGGCGTCACGCGGGATCCGCTCCGCCCCGGTGCAGCCGGTCTCCTCCCCCGCGGTCAGCACGACCTGGACGCCGCGGCAGTCGTGCGATGTGGCCGCGTGGGCGGCGACCGCGACGAGTGCGGCGGCGACGCCGGACTTCATGTCGCTGGTGCCCCGGCCGACCATGCGGTCGCCGTCGCGCTCGGCCGCCCACGGGTCGACCGACCAGGCCGCCGCGTCGGCGGGGACGGTGTCGAGGTGACCGGTGAACGTCAGCGGCGCGGCGGTGTCCGCGGAACGCGACACCAGCTGCTCACGGCCGTCCTCCCACGGCACCAGCGCCACGGAGTGCCCGGACTCGGACAGCAGGTCGGCGCAGCGTCGCGCGAGCACGCCCTCGCCGGCGGCGACGGTATCGGCGCGTACCAGCTCGGCGAGCAGGTCGACGGCATCCGGCGCCTTGGGCATGGCAGCGGCTTGCGTCATGGCAGCGGCTTGTGGGCGGTCTCGGGCAGCCGCCACACCGTGACGAAGGTGATCACCGCGCTGATCGCGACGTAGTAGAAGAACGCCTGCGCCATGCCCATGCCATCGAGCCAGATGATCACCAGCGGCGCGGTTCCACCGAAGGTCGCGACCGTGATGTTGTACCAGGCTCCGATGCCCACGCCGCGGAGCTCGGTCGGGAAGAGCTCGCTCATGATCGCCGGCGCGATGGACGACGCCATGGCATACAGGACGAGCCCGGTGCAGAAGACCACGGTCAGCTGCGGCAGCCCGGGACCGATCAGCAGGGACAGCGGGACGACCAGAACGGCGAGCGCACCCGACCAAACGAGCATCTGCGGACGCCTGCCGAACCGGTCGGAGAACTTGCCGAACGGGTACTGCACCGCCACGAACAGTGCCGTGGCGATCGTGAGCGCGCGGAACGCGTCACTCTCGTCGGCGCCCTTGGACTCGACCGCGAACGGCAGGAGCGCGCTGAAGAACGTGTAGTAGGACAGCGTGGCCAGCAGCGTGATGCCCACCATCGTGGCCACAGCGCTCCGGTGCTGCGTGAGGGTGGTCAGCAACGGATTGTGGGTGTGCTGCGCGTCGTCCTTGCGCTGCTCGAACAGCTCGGTCTCGGCCAGGTTGCGCCGCAGCCACAGCCCGACCACGCCGAGCACGCCGCCGATCAGGAACGGGATGCGCCAGCCATAGGAGTCGAGCTGGTCGTCGCTCAGCCACGCGGTGAGGCCCACACCCAGCAGCGAGGCGACCAGCAGGGACGTGCCGGTGGAGATGTAGAAGAACGACGAGTAGCGGCCCCGGTGGCCCTCCGGCGCGATTTCGGCCAGGTAGGCGGAGGCGTTGGAGACCTCGCCGCCCAGGGACATGCCCTGCGCGATACGGGCGATGAGCAGCAGGATCGGCGCGAGCCAGCCGATCATGTCGAAGGTCGGCAGCAGCCCGATCATCGCCGAACCGCCGGCCATGAGCACGATCGTCAGGATCATCGCCGTACGACGGCCGCGGACGTCCGCGAACCGGCCCAGTATCCAGCCGCCGAGCGGGCGGAAGAAGAACGCCACCGCGTACGTTGCGAGCGTGCTGAGCAGCGCGGTGTCGTCGTTGGGGAAGATCTGCGTCGCGAAGTAGATGCTGAACGTCGCGTAGACCGTCCAGTCGTACCACTCGATCGCGTTGCCGATGCTCGCGGCGACGAGCGTGCGCACCGGCAACCGGTGCCGGACGCCTCCCTCGGTGCTTACCTGGCTCACGACGTCCTCCAAGACTCGGCGCGGAACCCCGGGAGCCTACCCAACGATGTGACGGGTCACACGTCACGCTTTTTGACAGACGTCATTGCGGCTCAGGCGGACACCGAGGAGTACGCCACGACGCCGCGCCGCAGCGAGCCGGCGGTGAGCCGGGCGGTCCGGCGCAGCGGAGTGTCCCCCGCGGCATCCGCGATCTGGTCGGTGAGGTCGAGCAGCTGCTTGACCCACCGGACGAAGTCGCCGGCCGCCAGGTCGGTGTCGGTGAGCACCTCGTCGAGCGTCGCGCCGCCGGCCCAGCGGAACGCCGCCCAGGCGAAGCCGAGGTCCGGCTCGCGCAGGAACTGCAACCGGTGGTCGCGCTCGAGGGCGTCGAGCTCGCCCCAGGTCGACACCATTTGGGCGAGTACGTCGCGGACGGGCCCGCGCGGCAGCCGGGGCGGCCCGGCGTCGTCGGGGCGGCGCGACTCGTACACCAGGGCAGACAGTGCGGCGGCCAGCTCCGCCGGGTCGAGGTCGTCCCAGAGTCCCTGTCGCAGGCACTCCGCGGCCACGAGGTCCATCTCGGTGTAGATGCGCATCAGCCGCTCGCCGCCGGGGGTGATGGTGTCGCCGTGCAGGTAGTCGAGGTCCTCGAGAACCTCGCACACCCGGTCGAACTGCCGGGCGATCGTGTTGGTGCGCTGCTCGATCCGCCGTTGCAGCGACTGCACCTCCTGCCGCAGCTTGAAGTAGCGCTCGGCCCAGCGCGCGTGGTCCTCACGCTCCGGGCACTGGTGGCACGGGTGCTCGCGCAGCCGCCGGCGCAGCTCGTGCACCTCCCCGTCGTCGCCGTGCCCGGCCGGTCCGCGCTCCCGCTTCGGTTCGCGGGACAGGTCGATGTGACCTGCCTTGGTGCGCAGTGTCGAGGCGAGGTCGCGCCGCTGCTGCGGGTTGCGGGCGTTGAACGACTTGGGCACCCGAAGCCGCATCAGCGACTGCACCGGCGTCGGGAAGTCGACCATCGAAAGGCGCCGGGCGTGCCGGTCGGCGGTAAGCACGAGCGGCCGCGGCCCGTCGCGCTCGGACCGGACACCGGGGTCGATGACCAGCGCCAGGCCGGCCCAGCGACCAGACGGGACGGCGATCACGTCGCCGACCTTCAGCCCCTCCAGCGAGCTCACCGCCTGGTCGCGGCGGTCGGCGCGGCGCGCCTTGGCCAGCGAGCCCTCCCGGTCCGACAGCCGGCGGCGCAGGCCGGCGTACTCCAGGAAGTCGCCGCGATCGCACTCGGTCGCCTCCCGGTAGCCCTGCAGGCCCTCCTCGCCCTTGCGCTGCTGACGCGCCAGTCCCACGACGGCCTTGTCGGCCTGGAACTGCGCGAACGACGACTCCAGCAGCTCGCGTGCGGTCTCGCGGCCGACCTGGCGCACCAGGTTGACCGCCATGTTGTACGACGGCTTGAACGACGACCGCAGCGGATAGGTGCGGGTCGAGGCGAGCCCGGCGACCGCGCGCGGGTCCAGGCCGGGCTGCCAGAGCACCGTCGCGTGTCCTTCGACGTCGATGCCGCGGCGCCCGGCCCGTCCGGTCAGCTGGGTGTACTCCCCCGGCGTGATGTCGGCGTGGGTCTCGCCGTTCCACTTGCTCAGCTTCTCCAGCACCACCGAGCGCGCGGGCATGTTGATGCCGAGTGCCAGCGTCTCGGTCGCGAAGACCACCTTGACCAGCCCCTGCGAGAACAGCGTCTCCACGACCTCCTTGAAGGTCGGGAGCAACCCGGCGTGGTGCGCCGCCACGCCGCGTGCGAGGCCCTCGGCCCAGTCGTGGTAGCCGAGCACACGCAGGTCCTCCTCGGGCAGGTCGTGGGTCTGCTCGTCGATGTAGGCCCGGATGCGCAGCCGTTCCTCGTTGGTGGTCAGGCGCAGGTTGGTGCTCAGGCACTGCATCACGGCCGCGTCGCATCCGACCCGGCTGAAGATGAACACGATGGCCGGCAGCAGACCGGCGTGGTCGAGCCGGTCGATCACGTCGAACCGGTTCGGGGTGTAGGCCCGGTGCCGGTTGCCGCGGTTGTAGCCGCCCTTGGTGGCGCCCCGCTGCCTGGGCTGCCGGTCGCGGGTTCGCCGGCTGCGCCAGTCCTCACGGGCGACCTGCGCGAGCTCGGGGTTGACCCGCGTCTCGCCGCCGGAGTCGCCGGCAGGGCCCTCGTCGGCGAACAGGTCGTACAGCCGCCGCCCGACCATCACGTGCTGGAACAGCGGGACCGGACGGCGCTCCTCGACGATCGTCGTGGTGTCGCCGCGCACGGTCGACAGCCACTCGCCGAACTCCTCGGCGTTGGACACCGTCGCCGACAGCGACACCAGGGCGACGGAGTCGGGCAGGTGGATGATGACCTCCTCCCAGACGGCGCCCCGGAACCGGTCGGCGAGGTAGTGCACCTCGTCCATGACGACGTAGCCGAGCCCCTGCAGCGTGCTGGACCCGGCGTAGAGCATGTTGCGCAGCACCTCGGTGGTCATCACCACCAGCGGGGCCTCCCCGTTGACGCTGTTGTCGCCGGTGAGCAGCCCGACCTGCTCGGAGCCGTAGCGACGGACCAGGTCGTTGTACTTCTGATTGGACAGCGCCTTGATCGGGGTGGTGTAGAAGCACTTGCGCCCCGTGCGCAGTGCCAGGTGCACGGCGAACTCGCCGACGATGGTCTTGCCGGATCCGGTGGGCGCCGCCACCAGGACGCCGTGCCCGGCCTCGAGCTCCGCGCACGCCCGCAGCTGGAAGTCGTCGAGCGCGAAGTCGTAGAGCCCGCGGAACTCGGTGAGCGCCGGGGTGCGCTGGTCGGACCTGAACCGCGCGTACCGCTCGGCGGGGGTGCTCATGGGTCGAGGCTACGTGGTCAGGGCCGCGCGACGAACACGGTGACCGCGCGTGGCGCGGACTCCACCGTGAGCGGCAGCGCACCGAGCCGCTCGCCGTCGGCGTACGCGGAGATGCCGGGCGCGGCCAGCGAGACGCGGGTCGCGTGGTGATGCTCGTACTGCGGCAGCCGCACGTGGGCGCCGGTGAACAGCAGCGGGTAGACGCGCAGCAGCGACAGCCTGCTCAGCGGCTTGATCACGACGACGTCGAGCAGTCCGTCGTCGAGCTTGGCCCCTTCGCAGATGCGCAGCCCTCCGCCGTACGACGGGCCGTTGCCGACCGCGACCAGCATCGCCTCGACGTCCAGCCGCCGCCCGTCGAGCTCGAGCGCGTAGCGGACCGGCCGGAAGGTCCGCATCTCCGCGGCGGTGGCCAGGTTGTACCGCATCTGCCCGCGCGGCCAGGTCATCGCGTTGGCACGCTCGTTGACCGTGGAGTCGAACCCGCTGGCGAGGACCGTCGCGTAGTAGACGCCACCGGCGCGTGCGAGGTCCATCTGGCGCACGTGACCGTCGGCCACGACCGCAGCGGCCGCTGCCGGGTCCCGGCGCGGCACGCCCAGGTAGCGCGCCACGTCGTTTCCGGTGCCGGCGGGCACGACACCCAGCGGCACGCCGGGTGCCCCGGGCCCGGCCATCTGCTGCAGTGCCAGGTGCACCATGCCGTCGCCGCCCACGACGACCAGGCCGTCGGTCCCGGCGGCCAGCGCCGCCGCGGCAAGGTCGGCGGCCTCGTCGCCGCTGCGTCCCACCAGCTCACGCACGCGATGACCGCGGTCACGCAGGGTCGACGCGGCGATCCGTCCGGCGCGGGCACCCCGTCCGCGGCCCGCGCTCGGGTTGACGAGCAGGGCGACCTCGGACGTCACCCTCAGAGCCGCAGCTGTACGAGGAAGCGGCTGGGCTCGGCGCCGACCGCCTTGCTGAACCGGCGTACGGCCTCGCACACGAGGTCGGTGCTGAAGCGGGTGCAGGGTACGCCGAGGGTCACCCGGCCCTCGACGTCGAGCAGGATGACCTGGCCGTAGTGCCAGGCCTCGTGGGAGAGGTGCCGGCTCTGCTCGTCGCATACCGGCTTGGGCCACGCGACGTCGACCCCGAGCAGGTCGAGGCCCAGCCCCTCACCGCCCTGCAGCGGACGCAGCATCCCGTGGATGGTGGCCGCGCTCTCGCGCCCGCCCCGTTCGTCGGTGGCCTGCCACAGCACCTGCTCCCGGCCAAGCCAGTCGGGCAGCTCGAACGGGTCCACCTCGACCGGTGGGGTCACTCGCCGTCCTTCAGCGGGCTGGGCTCGTCGAGCTCGGGGTCGTCGTTGAACTCCAGCGTCGACGCCTCGTCGTCGCTGAGCCCGGCGTAGCCGCTGCGCCGTAGCCGGCGGCGGTCGACCAGGTGCGCGATCATCTCCGAGAGCAGGAACAGCAGCGTCATCGGGATCGCCAGCGCCAGCATGCTGAACGGGTCGGCGGACGGCGTCGCGACCGCGGCGAACACGAACGCGAGCAGCACGATCCAGCGGCGTGCGTGCTTCAGCTGCTGACCGCTGATCACGCCGGCGAGGTTGAGCAGGATCACGAACAGCGGGATCTCGAACGCGACTCCGAAGGCCATCAGCATGCGCAGGGCGAAGCTGAGGTAGCCGTTGACGTCGATGAAGTTGGCGATGTCGGGGCCGGTGAACCCCAGCAGCATCTCGATGCCCTTGGGCAGCACGACGTAGCCGAGGACAACGCCGGCCATGAACAGCGGACCGGCCACGGCCGCGAAGACCATCGTCCACTTGCGTTCGTGCCGGTGCAGGCCGGGCATGATGAACGCCCACAGCTGGTAGAGCCAGACCGGGCTCGCCAGCACCAGACCGGCGAGGCCGCAGATCTTCATCTGCAGGATGAACGGGCCGGCGATCGTGCCCTGCACCAGCTTCTGGTCCAGCTGGTCAGAGCTGAACTGGGTCGCTGCCTCGTACGGCCCGACGAGGAGGTGCAGCAGCTCGTCGTAGAAGAACCAGCTGGCGCAGGTGGCCACGAAGATCGTGAGGACGCCCTTGAAGACGCGGTTGCGCAGCTCGCGCAGGTGCTCGACCAGGGTCATCCGACCGCCCGCGGCGGTACCCTGCGCGGAGGTCGTGGCAGCGGCCATCGCAGCCGGCGCCGTCAGTTGTCGCGGGAGCGCTCAGCCGGGTCGTCGACCGGCTGGGAGGGCGAGGCGTGGTCGTCGCCGGAGGTGATGCCACGCGGCTTCTCGTCGGTGCGCTCGGACGTGGACTCGTCCTTGTCCTTGTCCTCGTCACGCAGCCCCTTCGTCTCCGCCTTGAAGATGCGCAGGGCCTGTCCGGTCCCGCGGGCGAGCTGCGGCAGCTTGGCGGCGCCGAAGAGCAGGAGGATGACCAGGACGATCAGGATCAACTCCCACCCCTGGGGCATGCCGATCATGGGAACAATCTGGTGCATGGTGTCCTCAGACTTGTAGGTGTGGCCAGTCTCAATGCTACGCCGCCGGGCAGGCTAGCCGACCCGAACACCGGAAAACAGCATCGAGGTGAACGCTGCGTGTTCACGCTACCCCGAACCGGTGACGCTGCTGCGGGCAGCCGGGGCGTGGCGGTTACTCGCCGTAGGCCCGCAAGGCCTGCTCGGCCTCCTGCTGCACCCGCCGGGCGACCTCCGAGGGGATCACCACGCGGGCCTGCCCACCCAGCCGCAGGGCGAGCCGGACCAGCCAGCTCGGGTCGGCGGTGCGCAGCCGCACACGCAGGCCGCCGTCGGGCAGCTCCTCGGTGCTCTCGTGCGGGTAGTAGTCGGCCACCCACCGGGCAGCGGGGACCAGGTCCACGGTCGCGAGCAGGTCGTCGGCGGCCGGCTGGAACAGCCCCTCGGACAGGTCGCGCGGCTGCGCCTCCGGCGGCGGGTCGGCCGGGAGGTCGAGCTCCTCTGCGGCAGTCACCCGGTCGAGCCGGAACAGCCGGGTGTCCTCGGTGCGGTGGCACCACGCCTCGAGGTAGGTGTGGCCCTCGGCGACAACCAGACGCATCGGGTCGACGTCGCGCTCCGTGGTCTCGTCTCGTGCGGGGACGAAGTACGCCAGGCGCAGCCGGTGCTTGGCCCGCAGCGCAGCGTTGATGGTGTCGGTGACCTGCCGGTCGGCGCCGTCGATCTGCACCTCCACCTGGTCGATGACTGCGACCGCGTCGCCGGCGGCGTTCTCCAGCTTGACCAGGGCCCGGTCGATCGCCTCGCGCTCCCGGCTGGCGGCCACGTCGCGAAGCGTCTTGAGCGCCACGATCAGCGCCAGCGCCTGGTGCGCGTCGAGGCGCAGCGGGCGGTCCAGGAAGTCGGTGTTGTCCACGTGGACGACGCCCTCACCCTCGAGGGCGTCCATGTCGACGTCGATCAGGTCGTCGGGCATCGCGCCCGGGAGCCCGCAGAACCACAGCACGTTGAGGTCGTCCTGGATCTGCTTGGGCGTCACGCCGAAGTCGCGGGCGACGCGTTCGACCCGAACGCCTCCGCGCTCGCGCAGGTACGGCACCAGCGCGAGCATCCGCTCGACCTGCCCCTTCGCGCCGCGGCTCATTCCGCACCGACCTCGGCCAGCCCGCGCAGGCGTTCGACCACGGACTTGCGGAGCTCGTCGGGCGCCTCCACGACGACGTCCGCACCGTGCGAAGTGACCAGCTCCGCCATCGCCTCCACCGCGCCGAACGGCACCTCCACCCGGTCCCAGGACCCGTCCAGGCCCTCGACCGCGCGCGCCTGGCGCCGCAGGGCGAACCCGCTGCCGGCGCGTACGCGCAGGGTCGCCACGCCGCCGGAGGTCTCGTCGGGTGCGAGGCCGGCGGCCAGCGCGCGGACGTCGGTGCCCTCGGGGACGACGTAGGCGCCCGGGCGGCCGGCGGGCGTGACCGAGCCCTCGACCCGCGAGAGCCGGAACATCCGCGCGGCCTCGCGGTCGCGGTCGTGGCCGACGACGTACCAGTGGCCGTGCCAGGACACGATGCCCCAGGGCTCCAGCGTCCGGACCGCGGCCTCTCCCCCGGGCCGGCGGTAGGCGAAACGCACCGGCGTGCGGTCGAGCACGGCGTCCCAGAGCGGGCCGAAGGACGGCTCGGGAGTCGCCAGGTGCGGCTCGACCACCGAGAGCGCGCTGGTGTCGACGTCGACGCCGCCGGCACGCAGCTTGACCAGCGCGCCCGAGGTCGCCTCTGCCAGGCCGGCGTGCTGCCACACCCGGGCAGCCAGCCCCACCACCGCCGCCTCGTCGCCCTCGAGCCGGATGTCGGGCAGCTCGAAGGCCTGCCGGCGGATCCGGTAGCCGGGCTCGTCCTCGAACGCGCGGTCGACGTAGCCCACCTCGATCGGGATGCCGAGCTCGCGCAGCTCGTCCTTGTCGCGTTCGAACATCTTCTCGAACGCGTCGTCGGACGTCTCCTGGTAGCCGGGGACCACTTCGCGGATCTTGGCCTTGCCGACGTACGTGCGCGCCACCAGCAGGCAGATCACGAGGTTCATCAGCCGCTCGCTCTTGCGTGTCGTGGCCAAACGGACCTCCTCGCGACGAGGCTAGCCGCTAGCTCGCGCTGAGCAGGTCGACGGCGAAGACCAGCGAGTCGGTGCCCTTGACGCCGGCTCGCGGGTTGCCCTGCGGGCCGAATGCGCTGTCCGGCGGGCAGACGAGGATCACGCGCGACCCCACCTTCTGGCCGACGAGCTCGTCGAAGCACGGCAGCGGCTGGCCCTGCCCGATCGGCAGGCTCTGCGGGCTCTGCGGGTACGTGTTCACCAGGGTCTTGCCTGCGGGGTAGATCTGGCCCAGGAACTTCATGGCCACGGCCTGGCCCGCCGTGACGGGCTCGCCGGTGCCCTCGATGACCGGCTGCACGTCGACCTGCTCGGGCGCGGGCGCAGTCCCCTTGACCTCGTGGAACGTCTCCGGCAACCCCTGGGCGTCGGTCAGCAGGTGCGGCAGGTCAGCGGGAGGCGTGACCGCACGACCCTGCGCCTCCGAGGGCGTGATCTCGCGGATGTCGATCGTGAACACCAGTGTGTCGGTCCCCTTGATCCCCGCCTGCGGGTTCCCCTTGGAGCCGTACCCGTCCTTGGGCGGGATGGCGGCGACCACCCGGCTGCCGACGGTCTGCCCGGTCAGCGCCTTGTTGAAGCCGGTGATCATCCCCGGCCCGAGAGAGAAGGTGACCGGTTGCCCGTTCTTCCAGGACGAGTCGAACTCCTGCCCGTTGCGCCCGTTGATCCCGACGTAGTCGACGGTGACGGTGTCCGTGCCGCCGACCTTCTCCCCGTTGCCCTTGACCAAGGTCTTCACCTCCATGGTGTCGACCGAGTAGCCGTCCTCGAACTCGACCTGCGGCTTGCTCTGCGGGTCGCCCTCGACCGTGACGCCCTCGAGTCCGCCGCCGGCGGAGGCGCTCCCGTCGCCGCCGCACGCGGCGAGGAACAGCAGGGGGATGACCAGCAGGGACAACAGCCGTCGCACGTAGCACCTCATCGCGTCGGGGAGAAGAAGGGAGGAACCCGGTCAGCCTAGTCGCGCTCGTTCACATCGAGTCGATCAACCGCTCGACACGCTCGTCGTGAGCCCGGAACGGGTCCTTGCACAGGACGGTCCGCTGCGCCTGGTCGTTGAGCTTCAGGTGCACCCAGTCGACGGTGAAGTCACGGCGGCGCTCCTGCGCACGCCGGATGAACTCCCCGCGCAGCCGGGCACGGGTGGTCTGCGGCGGGCGCGACTTGGCCTCGAAGATCGCCAGGTTGCTGGTCACCCGCGCGACCGCGCCGCGTGCCTCGAGCAGGTAGTACAGACCGCGGCCGCGGTGGATGTCGTGGTAGGCCAGGTCGAGCTGGGCGATCCGCGGATGGCTCAGCGGCAGACCGTGCCGCGACCGGTAGCGCTCGATCAGCTGGTGCTTGATCACCCAGTCGATCTCGCGCTCGACCAGCGACAGGTCGCCGGACTCGACCGCCTTCAGCGCCCGCTCCCACAGGTCGAGGGCCAGGTCGGTCACCGGGGTGTGCAGGTCGCGGCGGTCGACGAAGTCGCGCGCCTTGGTGAGGTACTCGTTCTGGATGTCGAGTGCGCTCACCTCGCGGCCGTTGGCCAGCCGCACGGTGCGGCGGCCGGTCATGTCGTGCGAGATCTCGCGGATGGCGCGGATGGGGTTCTCGATCGTGAGGTCGCGCATCACCACGCCCTCCTCGATCATCCGCAGCACGAGGTCGGCCGAGGCGACCTTGAGCAGTGTCGTCGTCTCGCTCATGTTGGAGTCGCCGACGATCACGTGCAGCCGCCGGAACCGCTCCGCGTCGGCGTGCGGCTCGTCGCGGGTGTTGATGATCGGCCGGGACCGGGTGGTGGCGCTGGACACGCCCTCCCAGATGTGCTCGGCGCGCTGGCTGACGGAGTAGATCGCGCCGCGCGGAGTCTGCAGGACCTTCCCCGCGCCACAGATGATCTGCCGGCTGACCAGGAACGGGATGAGGACGTCGGCGAGGCGGCCGAACTCTCCGTGCCGGCCGACGAGGTAGTTCTCGTGACAGCCGTAGGAGTTGCCCGCGGAGTCGGTGTTGTTCTTGAACAGGTAGACGTCGCCGGCGATGCCCTCGTCGCGCAGCCGGCGCTCGGCGTCGATCAGCAGGCCCTCGAGGACCCGCTCCCCCGCCTTGTCGTGCGCGATCAGGTCGAGGACGTCGTCGCACTCGGGCGTGGCGTACTCGGGATGGCTGCCGACGTCGAGGTAGAGACGGGCGCCGTTGCGCAGGAACACGTTGCTGCTGCGTCCCCAGGACACGACCCGACGGAAGAGGTAACGGGCGACCTCGTCCGGTGACAGCCGGCGCTGCCCTCGGAACGTGCAGGTGACGCCGTACTCGTTCTCGATCCCGAAGATCCGGCGGTCCACGTCACCACCTTATGTCGCGGGGCAACGTCGTGCGGGCGAAACGCCTGGCCCGAAGCAGTCGGCCGGAATTGGCTGGCCTAACCAGTCAGCCGATCGGCGGCGGGTCCTGCTCACCGTCGTCGGCAGACGGCGACGGTGACGGCGGCGGCGGTGTGGTCTCCGCGGGGCCGTTCGCGGACCCGAACAGCTCGGTGAGCCGGCGCGCCGTCACCCGCTTGAACTTGCGCGGCTGGCTGCGGGTGCGGTCGAGTACCGCCACCTCGAGGTGCTCGGCGTGCAGGCGGCGGACCTGCTGGCCGTCATGTCCGAGTGCGTCCACGGCGACCTGAAGGACGTCCTCAAGACCCTGCGCGGGCTGGAAGTGCTCTTCGAGGTAGGCGCCGACCAGCTCGGCCGAGCCGCCCATCACGGCGAAGCCGTGCTCGTCGGCCACCGAGCCGTCGTAGGTCAGCCGATAGATCTGGTCGGCCTCCGGCCGGTCACCCACCTCCGCGACGAAGATCTCGATCTCGTACGGCTTCTCGCCGCCGGAGGAGAAGATCGTGCCGAGCGTCTGCGCGTAGGCGTTGGCCAGGCCACGACCGGTCACGTCGGTGCGGTCGTAGGAGTAGCCCCGCAGGTCGGCCAGGCGTACGCCGGCGATGCGGAGGTTCTCGAACTCGTTGTAGCGCCCGACCGCGGCGAACGCGATGCGGTCGTAGATCTCGCTGATCTTGTGCAGCGCCTGCGAAGGGTTCTCCCCGACGAAGGCGATGCCGTCGGCGTACTGCACGGCCACGACGCTGCGACCCCGGGCGATGCCCTTGCGGGCGAAGTCGGCCCGGTCCTTCATCAGCTGCTCGGGCGAGACGTAGTACGGGACGGTCACAGAGTTGCCTTCCTAGCTCAGGGGTGCGGGGGGTCCGTCGGGGCGACGCATCCGGCCGGACACGACCTCGTCGGCGACCCGGCCCACCTCGGCGTCGGTCACCCTGGTGTAGCCCTCCTCGGTGACCACGGCGACGACCGGGAAGATCCGCCGGGCCATGTCGGGGCCGCCGGTGGCCGAGTCGTCGTCGGCCGCGTCGTAGAGCGCCTGCAGCGTCGCCATCACGCACTCGAGCTCGCTGAGGTCCTCGCGGTAGAGCTTCTTCAGCGAGCCCCGGGCGAACACCGAGCCGGACCCGACGGCGTGGAACGCGGTCTCCTCGTAGCGACCGCCGGTCACGTCGTAGGAGAAGATCCGGCCGCCTCCGGCCCGCAGGTCGAAGCCGGCGAACAGCGGCACCGCGGCCAGGCCCTGCATCGCCATCGGCAGGCTGCCACGCACCAGCGTCGCCAGCCGGTTGGCCTTGCCGTCCATCGACAGCGTCATGCCCTCGATCTTCTCGTAGTGCTCGAGCTCGGTCTGGAACAGCCGGACCATCTCGACCGCGAGACCGGCCGAGCCGGCGAT
The DNA here is from genome assembly GCA_035557095.1 of Nocardioidaceae bacterium. GTDB lineage: Bacteria > Actinomycetota > Actinomycetes > Propionibacteriales > Nocardioidaceae > JALZDI01. The sequence continues at coordinate 27,253 of DATMEB010000020.1, forward strand.
GCCGACACAGGAGTACTCGTCGGCGGGGTAGACCTTCTCGATGTCGCGCTGGGCGATGACGTTGCCCATCGTCGCGCGCCGGTCGCCGGCCATCACGACCCCGCCGGGGAACGTCGCCGCAACGATCGTGGTGCCGTGCGGAACCTCGTGACCGACCGAACCAGCCGGGGGCGTACGGCGCCCGGGCAGCAGGTCGGGCGCGTGCACCGACAGGAAGTCGGAGAACGAGGAGCTGCCGGGCGTCAGGAACGCCATCGGCAGCCGGCCGATGTCCGCGGATGGGGTGGTCACCTCGACTACTCGCCGCCCTTCTGTACGAATCCTCGGACGAACTCCTCGGCGTTGGTCTCGAGCACGTCGTCGATGTCCTCGAGGATCGCGTCGATGTCCTCGTCGAGCTTCTCCTTGCGCTCGGCGACATCCTCGCCGGTCTGGACCTCAGGTGACTCGTCGGTCTCAGACGACTTCTTCGGGCTCTTGTGCTGCTGGCCACCCTCGCGTGCCATCTGCCCACCTCCGGTGCCTCAGGCGCGTGTTCGAACCTGCTACCCCGACCCTACCCGGGCGGGGCGCGTCTCGGTCGCGACATTCAGGAGCCGGTGATCTCCCGTACCAGCGCGTCGGCGGTGTCGCAGCGGTCCAGCAGCCCGGCGACGTGTGCCTGGGTCCCGCGCAGCGGTTCCATCGTCGGCACCCGCTGCAGCGAGTCGCGCCCGGGCAGGTCGAAGATCACCGAGTCCCACGACGCAGCGGCGACCTGGTCGGCATACTTCTGCAGGCAGCGGCCGCGGAAGTACGCGCGCGTGTCGGTGGGCGGTTGTGCAACGGCGCGGCGCACCTCGTCGTCGTCGAGAAGGCGGTCGATCGAGCCCAGCCGCAGCAGCCGGTGGTAGAGGCCCTTGTCGGGGCGGATGTCGGCGTACTGCAGGTCGATCAGGTGCAGCTTCGGGTGGTCCCAGTCGAGACCGTCACGTTGACGATAGGACTCCAGCAGCGCGAGCTTCGCCACCCAGTCGAGCTCGCGCTTGCACTCCATCGGGTCCCGCTCGAGCCTGCTGAGCACCGACTCCCATCGGTTGAGCACGTCGACGGTCTGCTCGTCGGCGTCGGCGCCGTAGCGGTCCTCCACGAACTTGCGGGCCTGCTCGAGGTACTCCAGCTGGATCTGCACGGCTGTCATCCGCCGGCCGTCCTTGAGCTCCACGAGGTGCTGCAGCGTCAGGTCGTGGGAGATCTCGTGCAGCGAGCGCACCGGCTTGGACAGCATCAGGTCGGCGGAGAGGAAGCGCTCCTCGATCATCGCCAGCACAAGCGACGTCATGCCGATCTTGAGGTAGTTGGAGATCTCGCACAGGTTGGCGTCGCCGATGATCACGTGCAGCCGCCGGTACTTGTCGGGATCGGCGTGCGGCTCGTCACGGGTGTTGACGATCGGGCGCTTGAGGGTCGTCTCCAGGCCCACCTCGACCTCGAAGTAGTCGGCCCGCTGGCTGATCTGGAAGCCGTGCGACGCGCCGTCCTGGCCGATGCCGACGCGCCCCGCGCCGCAGATGACCTGACGGGAGACGAAGAACGGCGTGATGTGGCGGACGATGTCACCGAAGGGCGTCTGCCGGCGCATCAGGTAGTTCTCGTGCGCGCCGTAGGACGCTCCCTTGTTGTCGGTGTTGTTCTTGTACAACAGGATCTGCCGGGCGTTCGGGATCGCGCCGGCTCGCTCGGCCGCGTCGAGCATGATCAGCTCGCCGGCCTTGTCCCACACGACGACGTCGCGCGGGGTACGGCACTCCGGCGTGGAGTACTCCGGGTGCGCGTGGTCGACGTACAGCCGTGCCCCGTTGGTGAGGATCACGTTGGCCAGGCCGAGGTCCTCGTCGGTGAGCTGCGTGGGGTCGGCGACCTGCCGCGACATGTCGAAGCCCCGGGCGTCGCGCAGCGGGCTCTCCTCCTCGAAGTCCCAGCGTGCCCGGCGCGCGCGCACGGTGGCGTTGGCGTAGGCGTTGACGATCTGGGAGGACGCAAGCATGGGGTTGGCGTTCGGCTGGCCGGACACCGAGATGCCGAACTCGGTCTCGGTTCCCATCACTCGCTGCACGCTCATACGCCGAGCGTACGCGTCCCGTCGAGCCCCGGGACCCGCTCCGGGGGCGCACGACGAACGGATCGAGCGGCAAACTGACTGGTCAGAGACGTTTGCCGAGGTAGATGCTGCCCTCCTCGCATGCGTAGAGACCGAAGCGGGCGACCTCGGTGTAGCCCGCCGAGCGGTACAGCCCGACCGCCTCCGGCTGCTGGTCGCCGGTCTCCAGCACGAGCCAGTCGACCCCCTCGGCGCGGGCCGACGACTCCAGCGCCCCCAGTACCGCACGCGCCAGCCCGCGGCCGCGCATCGGCGCCCGGACGAACATCCGCTTCACCTCGGCGGGCCGGGTTCCCGGCAGACCGGCCGCCCCCGCGTCGTGACGCAGCCGCCAGCCGCCGATCGCGGCGGGCTCGCCGTCGAGGCAGGCGAGGAAGAACCGGCCGTACGGCGGCGCGAACTGCTCCGGGGCCGTCGGGGTGTCGTCACGGCCGCCATAGAGCTCGACGTAGACCCGCTGGACCTCCTCGACCAGCACGGCGACCTGCGGCTCGTCGTAGCGGACCGGGAGCAGGCGCACGGCCGCGCCGCCGAGCGGTGCGGGGCCGTACGAGGGCTCAGACAGGGTCACGCGGCCATTGTCGCCGAGAGACCATCTGCAGCGACAACGGAATACAGGCCGCGACCACGACCGCGGACACGACGAACCCGGCGGGGAAGCCCGCGGCCGAGGCGATCAGCCCGATCATCACCGCCCCGATGCCCGTGCCGGCGTCGAACCCGATGTTCCAGACCGCGCTGGCCGAGCCGTAGTGGCGGGGGGTGACCTGCGCGAACGCGCTCACCAGCGTGACGTTCTGCAGCGCGCCGTAGCCGAACCCGACCACCGCCAGCGCCGGCAGCAGCAGCCAGAGCCAGGCCTCGTCGGCGACCGAGAACGCGAGCAGGACCAGGCCCACGGCGGTGAGGGCGAGCAGCGGGGCCATCAGCCGGTCGTTGCCCCGCCGGTCGCCGATCCGCCCGATCCACCAGCGGCTGACCGCCGCGAGCGCACCCAGCGTGAACAGGCCCCACGAGGACAGCACTGACGACGCCACGGCCTGCGGCAGGAACGTCATCACCCCACCGCCGGACACCGTGACCACGAACAGCACGACCGCGGGCAGCGCCACCCGCAGCAGCACCGGCCGGCTGAGCCGGGAGCGGCGCAGCGCCCCCCGGTCACCGCGTTCCCCGGCCGCACCACCGACAGCCGCGACGGCCGCGACCGCCTCGTCGGCCGCCTGCCGGCGCAGCACCACGCCGAGGCGCAGCGCAGCCGGGATCCCCAGCAGCGACAGCGCGCCGAGCGCGAACACCCAGCCGAAGCCGAGCCGGTCCGCGATCGTGACGCTCGCAGGCAGGATCACCAGGTTGGGCACGGCCACGCCGAGCCCGTAGACACCGACCGCCTCGCCCCGCCGGCTCATCGGCACCAGCTCGGCGACCACCGCGCTGCCGGTCACGGTCAGGATGCCGAAGCCGATGCCACGCACCGCGGACAGCGCCAGGACCGGCCACAGCTGGTCGGACAGCACGTAGAAGGGCGCCGGCAGGCCGAGCGCGACCAGGCCGGCGGCGAGAACGAGACCGTGCCCGAACCGGTTGAGCAGCCACGGCACGAACGGCTGGGTGAGGATCGTGAGCAGCAGGAGCACGCCGGTGACCAGGCCGGCTCCGAACGCACCGGCGCCGCCGCGGGCCACCCACAACGGCGCAACGGACACCAGCGCCGCGAAGCCGCCGAAGCCGGCCGCGGTGAGCACGACCAGCGGGCGCATCCCCGGCAGCCGCCATACCGGGGTACCCGCGCCGGGGCGGGAGAGCGCTGGGCTCAGAGGTACTGACCGGTGTTGGCGACGGTGTCGATCGAACGGCCGGGCTCGGTGCCCTCCTTGCCGGTGATCAGGGTGCGGATGAACACGATGCGTTCACCCTTCTTGCCCGAGATCCGCGCCCAGTCGTCGGGGTTGGTGGTGTTGGGCAGGTCCTCGTTCTCCTTGAACTCGTCGACGCACGCCTGCAGCAGGTGGTGGACCCGGATGCCCTTCTGCTGGGTGTCGAGGAGATCCTTG
>DATMEB010000021.1:0-38554 GCA_035557095.1 Nocardioidaceae bacterium
GGCGGCTGGGTGGTCGCGGCGGGCGGCAGCGTGCTGCTGTCCTCGCGCGGAGCGCTCGTGGCCGACGAGAGCTTCCGGCGCACCGCGTTCGGCAGCGCCGACGAGGTCCAGCCGACGCTCGCGCACGGTCAGCGCACCACGACGCCGGGCTGGCACGTGATGCGGATGCCCACCTCCGACTGGATGGAGACCGCGACCGGCATGGGCGCCGGCGGCGCGCAGCTGCTGCTTGCACACGTCGCGGGCGGGACGCTTTCCGGCCAGCGGTTCGTCCCGGTCGTACAGGTCACCGCGGATGCCGACACCGCCGAGCGGCTGTCCGGCGACCTCGACGCGGTGGTGCGCGGTGCCGCCGACGACCAGGCCGTCGAGCTGCTCGAGATCGTGCGCGCGGTCGCTTCGCGCGAGCACACGCCACGTGCCCTGGAGGCGGGCAACGTCGGCTTCCAGATCACCCGCGGCCTCCTGGGTACCTCTATGTGAGGCGACGAACGACCGCAACCCCCAGCAACGCCACAGGAAGGCGGAAAGCACACCATGCATCTCGTCCGGTACCGAGCCGATGACCAGCAGGCCCGTGTCGGGGTCCGCGACCGCGACACCATCACCGCACTGCCGTCGGTCGGCAGCATCTCCGAGCTGCTGTCGCTCACGGCCGCGGACCTGCGCTCGACGGTGGAGTCCGCGCCGGAGGGCGAGGGCGTGGACGTGGGCACCGTGCAGCTGCTGCCGCCGCTCGACGGCCGCGGCGAGGTGTGGTGCGCCGGCGTCACCTACGAGCGCTCGCGCGGCGCCCGGATGGAGGAGAGCAGCGAGCAGTCGGTCTACGACCGGGTCTACACCGCCGACCGGCCCGAGCTGTTCCTCAAGTCGCCTGCCTGGCGGCTGGTCACCGACCTCGAGCCGATCGGGATCCGCGCCGACTCCGGCCTCGACGTACCCGAGCCGGAGCTGGCTGTCGTCGTCAACCGGCATGGTGAGATCGTCGGCTACACCGTGTGCAACGACGTGAGCTCGCGAGCGATCGAGGGCGTCAACCCGCTGTACATCCCGCAGGCCAAGCTGTTCGCCGGCGGCTGCTCCCTGTCGTCGGGCATCCGCCCGGCGTGGGAGGTCGACGACCCGATGGACCTCGCGATCACGATGACCGTGCACCGCGACGGCTCGGCCGCGTTCGCGGGGAGCACGTCCACGGCTACCCTCGCCCGGTCGCTGACCGACCTGGTCGCGGTGCTCGGCGAGGCCAACGACTTCCCCGACGGGGTCGTACTCGCCACCGGCACCGGCATCGTCCCGGAGATGGACTTCACGCTGCTCGCGGGTGACCAGGTCGAGATCGAGATCGACCAGGTCGGCCGGCTCACCAACGAGGTCAGGATCGGCAAGGACACGTTCGGATGGCTGTCCGATGACTCGTCAGCACGTCCGCAGATGGAGGAGGCACGATGAGCGCCACGACAACCCACGACACCCCCGTCGCCGACACCACACCGGACCAGCTCGAGACCATCCTCGCGGCCGCCGAGGCCGCGGCCGGAGCCGTGGCCGGGTCACGCCACGACGAGCGGGCGCGGTGGATCCGGGCGGCAGCCGACGCACTGGACGCCGCCGCGGACGACCTCGTGCCGGTCGCGATGGAGGAGTCCGGTCTGCCGGAGCCGCGGCTTCGGGGCGAGGTGGGGCGCAGCTCAGGTCAGCTGCGGATGTTCGCCGACGCCCTGGAGGACGGCTCGCTGCTCGAGGTCATCATCGACACGGCCGACCCGCAGGCCAAGCCGGTGCCCCGTCCGGACCTGCGCCGCATGCTGGTGCCGCTGGGTCCGGTGCTCGTGTTCGCCGCGAGCAACTTCCCGTTCGCGTTCAGTGTGTGCGGCGGCGACACCGCGTCCGCGCTGGCCGCCGGATGCCCGGTGGTGGTGAAGGCCCACCCGGGTCACCCGCGGACGTCGCGGCTCACCGCCGAGGTGATGGCTCGAGCGCTCACCGACGCCGGCGCCCCCGAGGGCACGCTCGGGCTCGTGTTCGGCTTCGAGACCGGGGTCTCCGCGCTGCGTGACCCGCGGGTCAAGGCCAGCGGTTTCACCGGCTCGGTGCCGGCCGGCAAGGCGCTGCACGAGGTCGCGGCCAACCGGGACGAGCCGATCCCGTTCTACGGCGAGCTCGGCAGCCTCAACCCGGTCTTCGTCCTGCCGTCGGCGGTGGAGGAGCGCGGCGACGCGATCGCCGAGGGCTACGTCGGCTCGTTCACGCTCGGGGTCGGGCAGTTCTGCACCAAGCCCGGGCTGCTGTTCCTGCCCGCCGGGCACGGCCTGCAGGAGAAGCTGACGTCCGCCGCGGACGGCGTCGCCGCCGGGACCATGCTCAACGAGCGCATCCACCAGGGCTTCGCCGAGGGCGTGTCCTCGCTGCGCGACCGTGCCGGTCTGCGCGAGTGGGCGCAGGGCAAGGAGAGCGGGGGGCAGGCGTCGGCGTCGCTGCTGCAGACCACCGTTCCCGAGCTGCTCGAGGACGCCGACGCGGTGCTCGAGGAGTGCTTCGGGCCGGTGTCGATCGTCGTGGAGTACGCCGACCACGACGAGCTGCTGGCCGGTGCCGCGGCCTTCGGCGGCAACCTGACCGCGACGATCCACGCCGAGCAGCGCGACAAGGAGCAGGTCTCCTCGTTGCTGCCGGTGCTGCAGGAGCGGGCGGGCCGCGTGGTCTGGAACGGCTGGCCGACCGGGGTCGCGGTCTCCTGGGCGATGCACCACGGTGGACCGTTCCCCGCGACGGTCGGTTCGATCCACACCAGCGTCGGCGTCACCGCGGCGCGGCGCTTCCAGCGCCCGGTGTGCTTCCAGGACACCCCGCAGCAGTACCTCCCGAAGGTGCTGCGCGACGACAACCAGGCGGGCATCAGCCGCCGCATCGACGGTCGGCCGACCCTCGACAAGGTCAGCGCACAGGAGGAGACCGCATGAACGACCAGGCCCCCGGGCGCAGCTACGAGCACTGGTTCGGCGAGGAGGGCCGGCAGGGCTTCATCCACCGGTCCTGGATGCGCTCGCAGGGCTACACCGACGAGGTCTTCGACGGGCGCCCGGTCATCGGCATCTGCAACACCTGGTCCGAGCTGACCCCGTGCAACTCGCACCTGCGGCGGCTGGCCGAGTCGGTCAAGCGCGGCGTCTGGCAGGCCGGCGGGTTCCCGCTGGAGTTCCCGGTCATGTCGCTCGGCGAGACCATGCTGCGGCCGACGGCGATGCTGTTCCGCAACCTGCTGAGCATGGACGTCGAGGAGTCGCTGCGCGGCAACCCGGTCGACGCGACCGTGCTGCTGACCGGCTGCGACAAGACCACGCCCGGTTCGGTGATGGGCGCGGCCAGCGTCGACCTGCCCACGATCGTCGTGACCGGCGGACCGATGCTCAACGGCAAGTTCCGCGGCTGCGACATCGGTTCGGGGACCGCCGTCTGGCAGTTCACCCAGGAGCTCAACTCCGGACGGATGAGCGTCGAGGACTACGCCGCGGCCGAGAGCGGGATGTCCCGCAGCAACGGGCACTGCATGACGATGGGCACCGCGTCGACGATGGCGTGCATGACCGAGGCGCTGGGTCTGCAGCTCCCCGGCTCGGCCGCGGTGCCCGCGGTCGACGCGCGCCGCTACGCGATCGCGCAGCGGGCCGGTCAGCGCATCGTGGAGATGGCGCACGAGGGGCAGAAGCTCTCCGACGTGGTCACCAAGGACTCGTTCGTCAACGCGATCCGCACCAACGCCGCGATCGGCGGCTCCACCAACGCCGTGATCCACCTGCTCGCGATCGCCGGGCGCATGGGCATCGACCTGACCCTCGAGGACATGGACCGCTGCTCCGACGTCCCCTGGCTGGTGGACCTGCAGCCGTCCGGTCGATACCTGATGGAGGACTTCTACTACGCCGGCGGGCTGCCCGCGGTGATGCGGGAGATCCTGCCGCTGCTGCAGGGCGAGGCGATCACGGTCTCGGGGCGGACGGTTCGCGAGAACGTCGAGAGCGCCGAGCGCGTCGAGGGCACCGACGTGATCCGCACGTTCGACGCGCCCCTGGGCACCGGCGCCGGCACCGCGGTGCTGCGCGGCAACCTCGCCCCCGGCGGCGCGGTGATCAAGCAGTCCGCGGCCACGCCCCGGCTCTCGCGGCACCGTGGCCAGGCGCTGGTGTTCGCGAGCATCGAGGACTACGACAAGGCCGTCGACGACCCCGAGCTCGACGTCACCCCCGACACCATCCTGGTGCTGCAGAACTCCGGTCCGCGCGGTTACCCCGGCATGCCGGAGGTCGGCAACATGACGATCCCGCGCAAGCTCGCCGAGCAGGGTGTCGATGACATGGTCCGGATCTCCGACGCGCGTATGAGCGGCACGGCGTACGGCACCGTGGTGCTGCACGTCTCGCCCGAGTCGGCCGTCGGCGGACCGCTGGGTCTGGTGCGCACCGGCGACTGGATCGAGCTCGATGTCGAGCAGCGCAGGCTGCACCTCGACGTCGACGACGCCGAGCTCGAGCGCCGTCGTGGGGAGTGGAAGCCGGTGGAGCTCGACGCCGACCGTGGCTGGCAGCGGCTGTACATCGACCACGTCCTGCAGGCCGACCGCGGCTGCGACCTCGACTTCCTGGTCGGGCGCAGCGGCTCCAAGGTCGCCCGGCAGTCGCACTGACGCACTCCTGTCCCGTCCTGTCCCCACGTCCTGTCCTGAGCGAGGAGCCCGAATGAACCCCTCCGAACCGCACGCACTGGTCGCGCGGCTGCAGGCATCGCTGGGCGCGAAAGCCGTCGTCACCGACCCCGACGTGCTTGAGGCGCACCGCTACGACACGGCCAAGTTCTGCGCCGCTGGGGCCCCCTTGGCGTTGGTACGGCCGGCGGACACCGCAGAGGTGCAGGAGGTCGTGCGTGCCGCGGGGGAGCACCGGGTGCCGGTGGTGACCCAGGGCGCCCGGACCGGCCTGGCCGGGGCGGCCAACGCCGTCGACGGCTGCCTGCTGCTCTCGACGGCGCGGATGAACAGCGTGCTCGAGGTCGACCCGCACGACCTGGTGGCCGTCGTGCAGCCCGGTGTCGTCAACGCGGAGCTGTCACGAGTGGTAGGGGACGTCGGGTTGTTCTACCCGCCCGACCCGTCGTCGTGGGACGAGTCGACGATCGGCGGCAACGTCGCCACCAACGCCGGCGGACTGTGCTGCGTGAAGTACGGCGTCACCGCCGACTTCGTGCGTGGCCTCGAGGTCGTACTCGGCACCGGCGAGGTGCTGCGCACCGGCCGTCGGACCGCCAAGGGCGTGGCCGGATACGACCTGACCAGCCTGCTGGTGGGTTCGGAGGGGACTCTCGGAATCGTGACTGAGGTGACCCTCGCCCTGCGACCTGCTCCGGAGACCTCGCTCACCGCGGCGGCGACGTTCGACAGCGGGCGGCAGGCGCTGGAGGCGGCCGCGCGCATCATGGCCGCGGGGCTGCGCCCGTCGCTGATGGAGTTCCTGGACGGCACGACCGCCCGCGCGATCCAGGACTACCGCGACATGGGCCTGCCGGAGAACGTGGACGGCATGCTGCTGGTCCAGTCCGACCGCGGCGCGCGTGCGGCGGAGGACGTCGCCGCGATCGCCGAGCTCTGCCGCGAGTCCGGTGCGATCGAGGTGGCGGAGGCCGGCGATGCCGAGGAGTCGCGGATGCTGCTGGAGGCCCGCCGGCTTGTGAACGCGGCTGTGGAGCGTCTGGGCACGACGCTGGTCGACGACGTCGCCGTACCGCTGAGCCGGCTGCCCGACCTGCTGGCGGGCATCCAGTCGATCGCCGAGGACAACGATGTGACGATCAGCTGTCTGGGGCATGTCGGCGACGGCAACATGCACCCGACGGTCATCTTCGACCGCGACGACCCCGAGGCCGAGAAGCGTGCCGTGCATGCCTTCGAGGCCGTGATGGAGCTGGGCCTACGGCTGGGCGGCACCATCACCGGCGAGCACGGGGTGGGCATGCTCAAGCGGGGGTTCCTGGAGAAGGAGCTCGGGCCGGTGAGCATCGGGCTGCACCACCAGCTCAAGCAGGTCTTCGACCCGCTCGGCCTGCTCAACCCGGGCAAGATGCTCGTGCCGAGCACGGCAGAGTCGCGGGTGGCGGCGGGCTCCTGACCGCCGGCCGGCGCCGGGCGCGACGTAGTCTCGGCGGCACGGACCCAAACCGAGGAGGACCCCGATGGACACGGCCATCCAGAACAACAAGGAGCAGTCGCGCTACGAGCTCCTGGTGGGCGAAGAGGCCGTGGCCGGGGTCGTCGAGTACCGCGAGAAGGGCGACCTGGTGGAGCTCACGCACACCGAGGTCGACCAGTCCTACGAGGGCGAGGGCCTGGGTTCGCAGCTGGCCCGCGCCGTGCTCGACAACCTGCGCAACGAGGGACGTGCCGTCATCCCGTCGTGCAAGTTCATCAACAGCTACCTGAAGCGGCACCCGGAGTACGCCGGCCTCGTCCCCGAGGACCGGCGCGCCGAGTTCGGCCTCTGACCCCGCAGCGCGCTGCCCCGCACACGATGTGGCCGGGCCACACCGAGCCCCGGTGAACTGTGTCCCCGCGACCCTCGTCGGTGCCGCGCGAGCAGGCGATAGGGTCGGCCCATCCGGCGTCCCCCAGAGCCGGTGTCGCTCAGAGTCTGTGTCGCTCAGAGGAAGGCGGGTCCCATGGACAAGCTCGTCGGCAGCGCCGCGGAGGCCGTGGCGGACGTCGGTGACGGTGCCCGGCTGGCCGTCGGGGGCTTCGGGCTCTGCGGCATCCCGAGCGTGCTGATCGCCGCGCTGCTCGAACAGGGTGCGACCGACCTGGAGGTCGCGTCGAACAACTGCGGCGTCGACGACTGGGGTCTCGGCCTGCTGCTGCGCGAGAAGCGCATCCGCCGGATGATCTCCAGCTATGTCGGGGAGAACAAGGAGTTCGCCCGCCAGTACCTCTCCGGCGAGCTCGAGGTCGAGCTGACCCCGCAGGGCACGCTGGCCGAGCGCCTGCGGGCTGCCGGCTCGGGCATCCCCGCGTTCTACACCGCGACCGGCGTCGGCACCCAGATCGCCGACGGCGGGCTGCCCTGGAAGTACGGCTCCGACGGCAGCGTGACGGTGGCGTCGCCGAAGAAGGAGACCCGGCAGCTGGAGTTCAAGGGCGAGGACCGCACGTTCGTGCTCGAGCACGCGCTGGACTGCGACTTCGGCATGGTCCGGGCGTGGAAGGGCGACCGCCACGGCAACCTGGTGTTCCGCGACACCGCCCGCAACTTCAACCCGCTGTGCGCGATGGCGGGTCTGGTCACGATCGCGGAGGTCGAGCATCTCGTCGAGCCCGGCGAGCTCGAGGCCGACCAGATACACCTACCGGGGATCTACGTCCAGCGCGTGGTCGCGCTCACTCCGGAGCAGGCCGACGACAAGCGCATCGAACGGCGTACGACGAGGCCTCGCACCGACGCCGCCCAGGAAGGTGGTCAGTAATGCCACTCACGCGTGAGCAGATGGCCGCGCGCGCGGCCCAGGAGCTGCACGACGGCGACTACGTCAACCTCGGCATCGGCCTGCCGACGCTGGTTCCCAACTACGTGCCCGACGACGTCGAGCTCGTGCTGCAGTCGGAGAACGGCATCCTCGGCGTCGGCGCCTACCCGTACGACGACGAGATCGACCCGGACATGATCAACGCCGGCAAGGAGACCGTGACCCTGCGCAAGGGCGCGTCGATCTTCGACTCGGCGACCAGCTTCGGGATGATCCGCGGCGGCAAGGTCGACGCGGCCATCCTCGGCGCGATGCAGGTCTCGAGGGCGGGCGACATCGCCAACTGGATGATCCCCGGCAAGATGATCAAGGGTATGGGCGGCGCGATGGACCTCGTCGTCGGAGCGCAGAAGGTCGTCGTGCTGATGGAGCACGTCGCCAAGGACGGCTCGTACAAGATCGTCAACGAGTGCTCGCTGCCGTACACCGGACTCGCCTGCGTGCAGCGGATCATCACCGACATCGCGGTCATCGACGTCACCGGCGACGGCCTGGTGCTGCGGGAGCTCGCACCCGGTGCGACCGTCGACGAGGTGCGGGAGAAGACCGAGCCCGAGATCAGCGTCGACGAGGACGTCCATCAGACCGTCACCGCAGCCGGCTGACCGGCGTACCGGCTCGGGCGCGACCACGATGCGGCTGACGGACCACGAGCGGCACCTCCTCGACGGCGGAGGCGGCGAGGCCCTTGCGCGCCTGCTCGGCGAGCAGGTGCGGGTCGGCGAGTTCTTCGGCGCCGAGCGGTTGCAGCCGATCGCCAACGCGCACTTCATGGGCGACCTCGAGGTGCTCGGCGAGGCCGGGCTGAGCTACCTGACCCGGCTTGCCGACGCCGGTCTGCAGGTACAGGTGCCGACGACGCGCAACGCCCAGTCGGTCGACTTCGCGCACGCCGCACTGCTGCGGCAGTCCGACGACCTGGTGGAGGGGGAGCGGCGGGTCCGTGCGGTCCTCGGCCGGCTCGGAGTCTCCACCGTCAACACCTGCATCGGCTACCAGACCGTCTACCAGCCGCGGTTCGGCGAGCACGTCGCCTGGGGCGACACCGGCACGGTGGCCTACGCCAACTCGGTGCTCGGTGCCCGCACCAACTACGAGTCCGGTGCCGCCGGCATCGCCGCCGCGCTGACCGGCCGCACCCCCGCGTACGGCTTCCATCTCGACGAGACTCGCCGCGGCAACGTGCGTGTGCGGGTCACGGCGGCGATGCGTGACCTGGCCGACTGGGGCGCGCTGGGCGCGATCGTCGGTGAGCGCTGCCGCGGGTACTGGAACGTGCCGGTGCTCGAGCTGGACACGGCCGCACCCGGTCAGGACGAGCTCAAGCACTTCGGTGCGAGCGTCGCCAGCTTCGGCTCGGTGGCGATGTACCACGTGGTCGGCGTGACGCCGGAGGCGCCGAGCGCGGAGGCCGCCGTCGACGGACGCGAGCTCGTGGACCGGTTCGAGGTCGGCGACGGCGACATCGAGGCGGTCTTCGGCCGTGACCTCGCCCAGGGCGGCGACGTCGACCTGGTCGTGTTCAGCGCGCCGCAGCTGTCGTTCTTCGAGCTCAAGCGCGTGGCCGACGCTGTGGCCGGACGCCGCGTGTCCGACCGGGTCCGGCTGTTGCTGACCACCAACGCGATGACGTGTCGCGGTCTCGAGGAGCAGGGGCTGCTGTCGGCGATCACCGACGCCGGCGGGGTCGTGCTGCAGGGCACCTGCTGGTACGTCATGGATCCCGCGGCGCAGCGCCGGGAGTTCGGCTGGAGCCGGCTGGTGACCAACTCCGCCAAGCTCGTCAACATCATCCGGGCACACGGCTACACGCCGGCCCTGAGGCGTACCGACGAGTGCATCGACGCCGCTCTCACCGGAAAGCTGTCGGCGCGATGACGGCGGCGCGGGCGACGTACTCCGTGCGGCAGGCGACCGGGCCCGCCGCTCAGGCGCACCTGCTGGTCGACCCGGTCACGTTCAGCCCGCGCTACGACCTCGACCGGGTCCAGGGCCGGTTCTCCCGGGCGGGACACCCGCTGTACGGCGAGCCGATCGCCGGCGTGGTGCTGGCGGCGCCGGGCGTGCAGGGCGGTGTCGCCGGGGGATGGGCGTTCCTGGCCATGGCCGGGCTCGGCGTCGGACCTGCGGCGCTGGTCTTCGGCGAGACCAACCCGGTCATGGTGCAGGGCGCGGTCACCGCCGGCATTCCGATCGTGGCCGGCATCGACCCCGCCTTCTTCGACGAGGCGAGGTCCGGCGACGTCGTGCGCGTCGACCCCGCCGCGCGCACGGTGCAGCTGCTCTGAGCCGCGGTCCTCAGCCGCGTCGCGGTCGGCTCGACGCCCGCCTGCGACGGCTCCTCGTGATTGACGTCACAGCCGGGTCACGGTAACTTCCGCGGAAGACTTCTCTGGAAGTCACTCCCATATAGTGGCAGTCCGGCACAATTCGGACTGCCCGGCCGGGAGCGTCCTCCCCCACGAAGGAACGTGGAATGCGCAGAGCCGAGCACCACCAATCCTTCCCCGGCCGCCGCGCGTCAAGCGTCAGCGCGCTGGCCCGAGGCCGGTTTGACACCAGTTCAGTTTGTCTACAGAGTTCATAGACTATCGCCCAGGACGCAGCCGAAGGAGTCCCCCGTGTCCCCCGAAATCATCTCGATCCTCGTCCTCGTGGCGATGTTCGTGGTCGCGACCCTGCTGCCGATCCATATCGGCGTGATGGCGTTCGTGGCCGCGTTCGTCGTCGGGTCGACGCTCGCCGGCTTGGACGGCGAGACGATCCTCGAGGATGGGCTGCCCGACGAGCTCGCCGTCACGCTGATCGGCATCACGCTGCTGTTCGCGATGGCGCAGGCCAACGGGACCATCGACTGGCTCGTGCGGCTGGCGGTACGCGCCGTGCGCGGTCGGCTGGTCGCCATTCCGTGGGTGATGTTCCTGATGGCCGGCGTGCTCACGGCCTTCGGCGCGGTCAGCGCTGCCGCGGTCGCGATCATCGCGCCGGTCGCACTGGGCTTCGCGTACCGGTTCAAGATCAACCCGCTGCTGATGGGCGTCATGGTCGTGCACGGCGCGCAGGCCGGCGGCTTCTCGCCGACCAGCATCTACGGCACGATCACGAACGACGCCGTCCAGGCCGCCGAGCTCCCCGGCAGCCCGCTGATCCTGTTCCTCTCCAGCTTCTTCTTCAACCTCGCGATCGGCGTCGTGAGCTTCGTGATCTTCGGGGGCCTGAGCCTCATGCGCCGGCGTACCGACGACCTCGCTGGTGCGGACGCCGCTGACGGGGGCGGTGGCCTGAGTCCAGCCGGCGCGTCCGGCGGCGGCGCAGGTGCGGCGACGCTCACCCGGCCCACCGGGCCCGGTGCCGCGACGGCGACGCCGACCAGGTCACCCGAGACATCCGGCAGCGAGGAGGGGTCCTCGTCGTCGAGCCCGACACCGAGTCCCACGCCGGGCCCCAGCGTGTCGCCGGCACCGGTCGCGGCCAAGGGCGGCGGGGTCGCGACGAAGGCACCGCCGGAGGAAGAGGACGAGGGCCCGGCCAAGGCGACGCCCTACCAGCTGCTCACGGTTCTCGGCATCCTCGGTCTCGGTGTGGCCACGCTGGTCTACGAGCTCGACATCGGCCTCGTCGCGATGACGGTGGCGCTCGTGCTGGCGCTGGTCTCGCCGAAGCAGCAGAAGTCCGCCATCCAGCACATCAGCTGGCCGGTCGTGCTGCTGATCTCCGGGATGCTGACTTACATCTACGTGCTCGAGGAGATGGGCACGATCGAGTGGGCCGGGCAGGCGGTCGCCGGCGTCGGAGCCGCAGTCATCGCTGCCCTGCTGCTGGCCTACGTCGGCGGCTTCGTGTCGGCGTTCGCGTCCTCCACGGCGCTGCTGCCGGTGATCATCCCGATGGCCGTTCCGATCCTCGCCGGGGGCGAGGTCGGTGCCATCGGTGCGGTCTCGGCGATCGCGGTCGCCACGACCATCGTCGACGTGAGCCCGTTCTCCACCAACGGCGCGATCGTGCTGGCCAACTCCAGCGAGGAGGACCAGGACCGCGTCTACAAGGGCCTGCTGATCTTCGGGGCCTCCGTCGTCGTGATCGCCCCGCTGCTGGCGTGGCTGGTCCTGGTGGTGCCCGGCTGGCTGTGACCGCGTCACCTTCGCGCCGAGATTGCGCGAATGGCCCGGAAGTCCCGGGCGGCCGAGAGGCCACCTGTGGGTCATTCGCGCAATCTCGGCGCTAGGGGGTCCGGGGTTTGACTCGCAGGCGGCCACAGCTTTAGTCTCGATGTGGCAGTCATTGCCACATAATGAAAGCCAGACGGCCTCAGGAGGGTGCAGTTGACTACCACTGCTGCGACAGGCGCCGACTCAGGCAACACCGAGGCGTCTGAGGAGATCGGTGCGCTGATCCGACGTGCGCGCGAGGCCCAGGCCGTCCTGGAGACCTACTCGCAGCGCAAGGTCGACGACGTCGTCGACGCCGCCGCCTGGGCGATCATCGAGCCCGGCCGTGCGCGCGAGCTCGCCGACCTCGCGGTGCGCGACACCGGCCTCGGCAACGCCGACGACAAGTTCACCAAGAACCGCCGCAAGACGATGGGCACGCTGCGCGACCTGCAGGGCGCGCCCTCGGTCGGCATGATCGCTGAGTCGCCCGAGCTCGGCATCACCGAGTACGGCAAGCCGATGGGCGTCATCGCCGCGGTCTGCCCCTCCACCAACCCCGCCGCCACCCCGGCGAACAAGACGCTGATGGCCCTCAAGGCCGGCAACGCGATCATCCTGTCGCCGTCGCCCAAGGGGGCCTCCACCTGCCGGCTGCTGGTGGAGTACATCCACGAGCAGCTCGACAAGGTGGGCGCGCCGCGCGACCTGGTGCAGTTCATCGAGAAGCCGTCGAAGCCCCTGACCTACGAGCTGATGCGGCAGGCCGACTTCGTCGTCGTCACCGGCTCGCAGAACAACGTGAAGGCGGCGTACAGCTCCGGCACGCCGGCGATCGGTGTCGGGGTCGGCAACGCGCCGGTGATCATCGACGCCGACGCGGACCTCGAGGACGCCGCGCGCAAGGTCGTCACCAGCAAGACCTTCGACTACGCCACCAGCTGCTCGTCGGAGAACTCCGTGCACATCAACGAGCAGGTCTACGACAAGACGCTGCAGGCACTGGAGGCCGAGGGCGGCTACCTGCTCGACGCGCAGGAGAAGGACCGCCTGCAGCAGGCGATGTGGCAGAACGGCAAGCTCAGCAGCCAGGTCACCGCGCAGCCCCCGGAGAAGATCGCCGCCCTCGCCGGCCTGGACTCGCCGCGGGCCCGCGAGGCGAGGTTCTTCATGGTCGAGGAGGACGGGTTCGGCGCCGAGCACCCGTTCAGCGGCGAGAAGCTGTCGCTGGTCCTCACCGTCTACCGCTGGTCCGACTTCGACCAGGCGGTCGACCGCATCCAGGCGATCCTCGACTTCCAGGGCGCCGGGCACTCCTGTGGCATCCACACGTTCGACGACCAGCGCGCCCGGCTTCTCGCCGAGCGCCTGCGCGTCGCCCGGGTGCTGGTCAACCAGGCCCACGCGATGGGCAACGGCGGCAGCTTCGACAACGGGCTGGGGTTCACGCTGACGATGGGTGCGGGCACCTGGGCCGGCAACAGCATCAGCGAGAACCTGTCGTTCCGGCACTTCATGAACGTCACGCGGCTGGCCCGGGTCATCCCGCCGCGGGAGCCCTCGCAGCAGGACCTGTTCGGTCACTTCATCTCCACCTACGGGGAGTGAGCCACCTGTGAACCTTCTCGAGCACCAGGGCAAGTTCCTGCTGCAGACGTTCGGCCTGCGGGTGCCCCGTGGCGAGCTCGTGCAGACGCCCGATGCGGCTGCGGAGACCGCCGGACAACTGGGCGGGAGGGTCGTCTGCAAGGCGCAGGTGCCCGCGGGCAAGCGCGGCAAGTCCGGCGCGGTCCAGCTGGTCGACACCCCCGACGAGGCACGTTCGGTCGCCGAGCGCCTCCTCGGCTCGGAGGTCGGCGGCTACGTCGTGGGCGCGCTGCTGGTCGAGGAGGCCGTGGACATCGCCCGCGAGCTGTACGCCGCGGTGCTGGACGACCCCGCCAGCAAGGGCCCGCTCGTCTTGTTCTCGACCGCCGGCGGCATGGACATCGAGGAGGTCAACGCCCAGACCCCCGAGCTCGTGCACCGGCTGCCGATCGACCCCCTCGAAGGTCTGTCGGCGCAGGCGCTGCGGCAGCTGCTCGCCGGCACCGACCTCGACGAGCCGGCCGCGGCCGCTGTGTCCGAGGCGCTGACCGGGGTCTTCGCGGCGTACAAGGACGCCGACGCCAACCTGGTCGAGGTCAACCCGCTGGTCGTCACCGGCAGCGGTGAGGTCGTCGCGCTCGACGCGAAGGTGACCATCGACGCCGGCTCCGTGCCCCGTCAGCAGGAGCGCATCGACGCGCTGCCCGGCGGAGCGCCCGTCGAGACCGGCACCGAGCTCGAGCAGCGGGGCCGCGAGCAGGGCTTTCACTTCATCGAGCTCGACGGCGACGTGGGCGTGCTCGCCAACGGCGCGGGCCTGACCATGACCACGCTCGACGCTATCAACCACTTCGGGGGCCGTCCGGCGAACTTTCTGGAGATCGGTGGCGAGTCCTACACCCGCGCGACCCCCGCGCTCGGGCTCGTGCTCGACAACCCGCGGGTGAAGAGCCTGCTGGTCAACTTCTGCGGCGCGTTCGCGCGCACCGACGTGATGGCCGAGGGTGTCGTCAACGCGATCGAGGAGCTGCGACCCGACCTGCCGATCGCGTTCACCATCCACGGCACCGGTGAGGACGAGGCGATCGCGATGGTGCGCGACCGGCTCGGCATCGAGCCCTACGACCTGATGGACGACGCCGTACAGGCCGCCGTGGGGGCCGCCCGCGCCGTGACCGAGGAGGCCGCCCGATGAGCACGACGCCAGGAAGCGACAGCCCGGCCGGCGACGGCGGGATCATCGTCACCGGTGCGGACAGCGTGCTGGTCCAGGGCATGACCGGGCGGCAGGGGCAGTACTGGACCGGTCGCATGCTCGAGTGCGGCACCGGCATCGTCGCCGGCGCCAGCCCGCGTCGCGGCGGCCAGGAGGTGCACGGGCTCCCGGTCTACAACTCGGCCGCCGAGGCGGCCGGCGAGCACCGGATCGACGCGACCGTGATGTTCGTGCCGCCGGCCGGTGCGAAGGCCGCGACGGTGGATGCCGTCGAGGCGGGGATCGGCAAGGTCGTGTGCCTCGCCGAGCACATCCCCTCCCACGACGTGATGGACATGCTGGCGGCGGCCCAGGCCAACGGCGCCCGCGTGCTCGGCCCCAACACCGCCGGCCTGGTCGTGCCCGGCAGCGCCAGCGTCGGCATCATGCCTGGCTTCGCCGACAACATCTTCCGTCCGGGCAACGTCGGGGTCATCTCCCGCAGCGGCAGCCTGGGCACGCTGGTCTCGATGAACCTGGTCACCGACGGTTTCGGGCAGTCCGCGTTCATCGGCATCGGCGGTGACCCGATCCTGGGCACGACGACCTCGGACGCCGTACGCGACATCGCCACCCATCCCGGCACGGACGCGATCGTGATCGTCGGCGAGATCGGCGGGGCCATGGAGGAGGAGGCCGCCGAGCTGATCGCCACGCTCGACACCCCCGTGGTCGCGTTCATCGCCGGGCGCAGTGCGCCCACCGGACGCCGCATGGGCCACGCCGGCGCGATCGTGACCGGCAACCGCGGCAGCGGCGAGTCCAAGGTCAGCGCGCTGACCGAGGCCGGGGCGACGGTCGTCGAGATCCCCAGCGGGGTAGGCCCGGCGCTGCGTGCGCTCGGCGTGGCACCGCGCGTACCGGACGTGGTGTCCGTCGCGACATGAGGTATGGCTTCGCGATCGACCAGCGCACCTGCATCGGCTGTCATGCCTGCACGGTGGCCTGCAAGACCGAGCACGAGATCCCGCTGGGGCAGTTCCGCACGTGGGTGAAGTACGTCGACTCGGGCACGTTCCCCGACTCCACGCGCGACTTCGCCGTGATGCGGTGCAACCACTGCACCGACGCACCGTGCATCAAGATCTGCCCCACCAACGCGCTGTTCAAGCGCGACGACGGCATCGTCGACTTCGACGGCGACAGCTGCATCGGCTGCAAGTCGTGCATGCAGGCCTGCCCGTACGACGCGATCTACATCGACGCCGAGACCAACACCGCGGCCAAGTGCAACTTCTGCGCCCACCGGGTCGACGCCGGGCTGGAGCCGGCCTGCGTGACCGTGTGTCCCACGCACTCGATCTGGGTCGGCGACCTCGACGACGAGGACTCCGGGATCGCCCGGCTGGTCGCGGGCAACGACACGATGGTCCGGGCACCCGAGCAGCGCACCGGGCCCAACGTCTTCTACCTCGGTGCCGACCGGGCGACGCTCGACCCGCTGGGCGCACCGGTGCGCGACACCTACCTGTGGGCGAAGCCCGACGAGCACCGGCTGACGACGTCGCAGGACTTCGTCGGTGACGACCCCACGGCCTCCACCACGCTGAACACCGCGCACCCGCGGGCCTGGGGCTGGCGGGTCGCGACCTACCTGTGGGCCAAGGGCATGGGCGGCGGCGCGCTGTTCGTCGCCGCCCTGGCCGTGATCGTGGGCGCGCCGCTCGGCGCCGTCGGTGACGTACTCGCACCGGTGCTGGGCGCGGCCGGTGCGGCCGCGACCGGCGCCCTGCTGGTGTGGGACCTCAAGCGGCCCGAGCGGTTCTACTACCTGTTCACCCGGCCCAACACCGGGTCGTGGCTGGTGCTCGGTGGCTACGTGCTGCTGCTGTTCGGCGTCGCGGCGTTCGCGTGGTTCGTGTCCGGCGTGCTGGGCCTGTCCGGGGCGTTGTCGGTGCTGGCCTGGCTCGTGCTCCCGCCGTGTGCGCTGGTGGCGGGCTACACGGCGTTCCTGTTCGGGCAGGCCGAGGGTCGTGACCTGTGGCAGTCGCCCTGGCTGCTGCCGCACCTGCTCGCGCAGGCGGTGATGGCCGGGGCCGGCGCGATGGCGATCGGCGCGGCGCTGTTCGGCGTCGGCACAGACGGCGTGGGGCTCGTCGCGCGGACGTTCGTGGTGGGGTGCCTGCTGCACCTGGCGATCACCGCGGTCGACCTGTTCGGGTCCCACGAGAGCAAGGGCGCCGCGGTCGCCGCACGCACGATCACGCGCGGGCGCTACGCGCGGCTGTTCTGGGGCGGTGCGGTCGCCCCGGTCGTGCTGGCCGCGCTGGTCGCCCTGGCCTCGTGGAACGGCGGCGCCGTAGCCGCGGTCGCGCTCGCGGGTCTGCTGAGCCAGGTCGCCCTGCTGGTCTACGAGACCGTGTACGTCCGAGCCGGGCAGGACGTCCCGCTCTCCTGACGTCGCCCAGCCCGGCAGTGACCGGGCACCCTGAAAAGGTTGGAAAGGACACTTGGTTATGACGGCCACCGACCATTCCCACCGGACGGATGTCCAGTCGCCGCGGCTGCCGGACCTCCCGGGGGCGCGCCGGCACGAGAACCTGGTGAACTTCCCGCCGCCGGAGACGTGGGACAACCATGTCGCGTACGACGCCAAGGCGCACCCGCGCAAGGTGGCCCGGGAGTTCATGCTGATCCCGACCACATGCTTCAACTGCGAGTCGGCATGCGGGCTGCTCGCGCACGTCGCCAAGGACGACCTGAGCGTCACCAAGGTCGAGGGCAACCCGGCTCATCCCGGCTCGCGCGGGCGCAACTGCGCCAAGGGCCCGGCCACGATCAACCAGCTCGACGACCCCGAGCGGATCCTGCACCCGATGCGCCGTGCCGGTGAGCGCGGCGCCGGGCAGTGGGAGGCGTGCAGCTGGGACGAGGCGCTCGACGACATCGCGGCCCGCATCCGGTCGGCGATCGTGGAGGACCGCCGCGACGAGGTGATCTACCACGTCGGCAGGCCCGGCGAGGACGGCTTCGCCGAGCGCTTCCTGCAGGCATGGGGCATCGACGGGCACAACAGTCACACCAACATCTGCTCCTCGGGTGCACGGCTCGGCTACACCCTGTGGGGCGGCTACGACCGGCCGTCGCCGGACTACGCCAACGCAAAGGTCATCCTGCTGCTTTCTTCGCACCTGGAGACCGGGCACTACTTCAACCCGCACGCGCAGCGGATCATGGAGGCCAAGAACGACGGGTCGGCCAAGCTGGTGGTGCTCGACCCGCGCATGTCCAACACCGCGTCGCACGCCGACCTGTGGCTGGCTCCGTGGCCGGGCAGCGAGGCGGCGATCATGCTGGCGATCGCCTCGCACCTGCTGAAGACCGGCCAGGTCGACCACGAGTACCTGCGCCGCTGGGTGAACTGGCCGACGTACATGGAGCGCCTGCACCCGCAGGACGACGCCGACTTCGCCACGTTCATGGAGCGGCTGACCGAGGACTACGCCGACTACACGTTCGAGTTCGCGGCGCAGGAGGCGCGCGTCCCGGTCGAGAAGATCGCCGAGCTCGCCGAGATCGTGGCCACCGCTGGGTCGGCGCTGTCGGCACACATCTGGCGCTCCGCCGCGGCGGGCAACCTGGGCGGCTGGCAGGTCGCGCGCAGCCTGTTCTTCCTCAACGTGCTGACCGGCAGCGTCGGCACTCCCGGCGGCACCAGCCCCAACGGCTGGGACAAGTTCATCCCGCACGGGTTCGACATGCCCGAGGCGCACGACATCTGGAACGAGCTGCTCTGGCCGGCGGAGTACCCCCTGTCGACCAACGAGCTGTCCATCCTGCTGCCGCACTTCCTCAACGAGGGCCGCGGCAGCCTGGAGGTGTACTTCTCCCGGGTCTACAACCCGATCTGGACCAACCCCGACGGGTTCTCCTGGATCGAGGCGCTGAGCGACCCCGACCGGGTCGGGCTGCACGTCGCGCTGACGCCCACGTGGTCGGAGACCGCGACCTTCGCCGACTACGTGCTGCCGATGGGCCACTCCACCGAGCGGCATGACACGCACTCCTACGAGACGCACGCCGGGCGCTGGCTCGGGTTCCGGCAGCCGGTGCGCCGGGTGGCGATGGACAAGCTCGGGATGGAGTACGACGACACACGTGACTCCAACCCCGGCCAGGTGTGGGAGGAGAACGAGTTCTGGTTCGAGCTGTCGTGGCGGATCGACCCCGACGGCTCACTGGGCGTTCGGCGCTACTTCGAGTCGCCGTACCGACCGGGCGAGAAGGTCACGGTGGAGGAGTACTACCGCTGGCTGTTCGAGAACCGCGTGCCCGGCCTGCCGGAGAAGGCCGCCGCGCAGGACATGACGCCGATGCAGTACATGCGCAAGTACGGCGTGGTCGAGATCAGCAAGGACGTCTACCGCCAGGACGAGCGCGCCCTGAGCGAGTCCGAGCTCGAGGGCGCGCAGGCTGACGAGCACGGCGTGCTGCGACGGCCGACCGACGACGACTCGACCCCGCCGCTGGTGGGCGAGGCCGGTGCCGTCGGCGTACAGCTCGAGGACGGGTCGCAGGTCGCGGGCTGGCTCACGCCGAGCCGGCGGCTCGAGCTCTACTCCGACACGATGGTGTCGTTCGGCTGGCCCGAGCACGCCACCCCGGGCTACATCCGCTCGCACATCGCGCACCAGCGCATCGACGCGGACAACGACGAGAAGGTGCTGGTGCCGACGTTCCGGCTGCCGACCCTGATCCACACCCGCTCCGGCAACGCGAAGTACCTCAACGAGATCAGCAACACCCACCCGGTCTGGGTCAACGCCGACGACGCCGCGCACTCGGGTCTGTCCACCGGCGACCTGGTGCGGGTGACCACCCGGATCGGCTACTTCGTCGCCCGGATCTGGGCGACGCAAGGCATCCGGCCCGGTGTGATCGCGATGAGCCACCACATGGGTCGCTGGCGGCTGCACGAGAACGACGGCAGCCGCTGGGTGACGGGCAAGGTCGACCTCGACCGGTCCGAGGACGGCATATGGCGGATGCGGTACGCCGAGGGCGTGGGCGCGTTCGACAGCGACGACCCCGACAGCTCCCGCATCTACTGGGACGACCCGGGCGTGCACCAGAACCTCACCTTCCCGGTGCAGCCCGACCCGTGGTCGGGCATGCACTGCTGGCTGCAGCACGTGCGGCTGACCAAGGCCGAGCCCGGCGACCGGTACGGTGACATCGAGGTCGACGTGCGCAAGTCGCGCGAGGTGTACCAGGAGTGGCTGGCCTTGACCCGTCCGGGGCCCAACGCCGACGGCTGGCGCCGGCCGGAGTTCCTGATGCGGCCGGTCAAGCCCAAGCGCAGGGCGTTCAAGGTCAGGAGCTGAGCATGGACCTGCTGGACTTACGCAGCCTCACCCGGACGCGATCGCGCGGGCCACAAGCCGACGACGAGGCCGTCGCGCAGCGCGTCTCCCAGGCCGTCGGCGACGTCGTCGACCCGGTGGTCGGACGATCGCTGGGTGAGCTGAGCATGGTCGGCGACGTCGTGGTGGAGCGCGGACGGCTCCGGGTCACAGTCCGGCGCCTCGTCGACGCGGACGCCCGCGACCATGGCCTGCGCGACCTGGTTGCCGACGCCGCTCGTTCGGTCGCCGACGCACGCGATGTGCGCGTCGACCTGGTGCCCATGGACGAGGCTGCGCGCCAGGACCTCGCGCACCACCTCCGGCAGAGCCACCGCCGCCCAGGTGGTCTCAGCGACAGCACGGCTGTGTACGCGGTCGGCAGCGGCAAGGGCGGTGTCGGCAAGTCCACGCTCACCGCCAACCTCGCGGTCGCGCTGTCGCGGCAGGGCCGTCGCGTCGGTGTGCTCGACGCCGACGTGTGGGGCTACTCGATGCCACAGCTGTTCGGCGTGCGTGAGGCGCCGGTGGCGGTGAAGGGCATCATGCTTCCGGTCGAGGCGCAGGGCATCCGGCTGATGTCGGTCGGGTTCTTCGTCGACGACGACGAACCGGTGGTCTGGCGCGGCCCGATGCTGCACAAGGCGCTCGAGCAGTTCCTCGACGACGTCTACTGGGGCGACCTCGACGTGCTCCTGGTGGACCTGCCACCCGGCACCGGAGACGTGACCCTGTCGGTGGTCGAGCTGCTGCCCGACGCGGCGATGCTGGTGGCAACCACCCCGCAGGTGGCCGCCGAGCAGGTCGCGGCCCGGGTGGGTCGCATGGCCCGTGATGCGCGGATGCCGCTCGCCGGCGTCGTGGAGAACATGTCCGGCACGGTGTGCGCGCACTGCGGTGAGGTCACGTCGGCGTTCGGCGCCGGCGGCGGGCAGCGGCTCGCCGACACGTTGGACACGACGCTGCTCGGCCAGGTGCCCCTGGACCCGGCGGTCTGCACCGCCGGCGACACGGGGGTCCCGCTGGTGCTCGCCGACCCGTCGTCGCCGACGGCGCGCGAGCTCGCCCGGGTGGCCGACAGCCTCCCGTCGGTACGCCGAAGCATGGTGGGCAAGTCGCTCCCGCTGTTCGTGAGCTGACCGGGCGTTCGAGGCCAGTAGAGTCGGCGGACATGGCAGCGGCAGCGGCGTTCGTGGGCTGATGACATGACGCGCACGTTGATCTCGATCGAGCGCGGCAGCGGCGAGCCGGTCTACCAGCAGCTGCGCAAGGCGCTCGAGCACGCGATCGCGTCCGGCGCCCTCGACCCGCGGCACCCGTTGCCGTCCTCACGTGCGCTCGCCCGCGAGCTCGGGATCTCCCGCAACACGGTCAACACGGCGTACCAGGAGCTGCTCGCGGAGGGGTTCGTGGAGGCCCGGCCTCGCCGCGGCCTGTTCGTCAACCCCGACATGCTGCCGTTCCTCGACCACGACGCCGAGGAGCAGCACGGCGACGCCAGCGTCGACTGGTCGAGGCATGTGCGTGCGCGCCTTGACTCCGACCTGCCGGAGATCGCGAAGGTCCGCGACTGGGACCGTTACCCGTACCCGTTCATCGCCGGCCAGGTCGAGACCGACTCGTTCCCCCGGCTGGCGTGGGCGCGCGCGCTGCGGGAGGCGCTCGACCCGCCGCACCTGCACTACAGCCTGCGGGACGGGATCGACGAGGACGACCCCATGCTGGTGGAGGAGCTGTGCAAGCGGGTGCTCCCGACCCGTGGCATCGAGGTGGACAAGGAGCAGGTGCTCGTCACCCTCGGGTCGCAGCAGGGTCTTGACCTGCTGTCGGACACCTTGCTGAGTCCGGGTGACACCGTCGGAGTCGAGGACCCCGGCTACCTCGACGCACGGCACATCTTCGCCCGCGGAGGTGCGCGCCTCGCACCGATGACCGTCGACAGCGCCGGCATGATCCCGCCGAAGGACCTCAGCGGGGTCGACCTGCTCTACCTCACCCCCAGCCATCACAACCCGACCAACGTCACGCTGTCCATCGGCCGCCGGCAGCAGCTGCTGGCGATGGCGCG
The DNA here is from genome assembly GCA_035557095.1 of Nocardioidaceae bacterium. Lineage (GTDB taxonomy): Bacteria > Actinomycetota > Actinomycetes > Propionibacteriales > Nocardioidaceae > JALZDI01. The sequence goes on from DATMEB010000021.1 coordinate 21,961, forward strand.
CGACTCGGACACGCTGGTGATCGAGGACGACTACGACAGCGAGTTCCGCTACCAGGGCAGCCCGACGCCGGCCCTGAAGGGACTCTCCGGCAGCGACCGGGTGATCTACCTCGGCACGTTCTCGAAGTTCCTCGCGCCCGGTCTGCGCCTGGGCTACCTGGTGGCTGCGCCGGAGCTGGTCCGTGAGCTGCGCAACCAGCGCCGCTACCGCGTACGGCACGCGTCGGGCCACACCCAGCGCGCCATGGCGCTGCTGATCGAGAACGGCCAGTACCACCGGACGATCCGGCGACGCAGGACCAACCTGCAGCGCAAGTGGCACGCGCTGCGCGACGCGCTGCGCGAGGAGCTCCCGTGGTTCGCCGACGCGCCGCCGGGCGGCGTGAGCATCTGGGTCACCGGCCCGACCGGTCTGGACTGCGTGCAGCTGGCCGAGCGGGCGCTGGAGCGGGGCGTCGTGCTCGAGCGCGGCGACATCTACTTCGACGACAGCCGCCGGCACCGGCACCACTTCCGGCTGGGCTTCGCCGCGATCCCGCTGGAGTCGATTCGTCCTGGTGTGCGCTGTCTGCGCGAGGTGCTGGACGGCGTACGCACCTGAGGCAGCGCCTCTGGTACCCAAAAAACGAGGCCAACCTGGATCTTCTAAGGGACCTGTCACGTGCGCCAAGGTGGTGTGCACCACAGCACCGCCAGAACAGACCACCGGAGGGTTCTCGTGACACAGCCGGAGACCAGGACCGACGTCAGGACGCTGGCCCAGCGGCATCTGCTCCCGCACTTCACCCGCGGCCAGGTGTGGCGCGACGCCGAGCTGCCGGTCATCGTCAGCGGGGAGGGCTGCTACCTCTACGACGACCGTGGCCGGCGCTTCCTCGACGGCCTCGCGGGCCTGTTCTGCGTCAACATCGGCCACGGCCGGACGGACATCCCGGCGGCCGCGAGCAAGCAGATGGAGTCGCTGGCGTACTGGACGAACTGGTCGGCCACCCACCCGTCCTCGGCCGAGGCCGCGGCGCTGATCGCCGACCTCGCGCCGGGCGACCTCGACGTCGTGTTCTTCGTCAACTCCGGCTCGGAGGCCGTCGAGTCGGCGGTCAAGTTCGCGCGGCAGTACCACCGCAGCCAGGGTCGGCCCGAGCGCACCAAGATCATCGCGCGCGACATGGCCTACCACGGGACCACGCTCGGTGCCCTTGCGGTGACCGGGATCCCTGCGTTCAAGGAGCCGTTCGGCCCGCTGATGCCCGGTGTCCGGCACGTGCCACACACGCTGGCCGACGCCGGCGCCAGCACCGGCGACCCAGCCGACGCAGCCGACCTGCCCAGCCTCCGGGCGCTGGTCGCGGCCATCGAGGAGGAGGGGCCGGAGACGGTCGCGGCGGTGTTCGCCGAGCCCGTGCAGAACTCCAGAGGTGCGCTGGTGCCGCAGCCCGGCTACTGGCGCGAGCTGCGCGCGATCTGCGACCGCTACGGCATCCTGATGGTCGCCGACGAGGTGATCTGCGGCTACGGCCGGCTCGGCGACTGGTTCGGCAGCGCCAAGTACGGCGCGACACCCGACCTGCTCACGTTCGCCAAGGGCGCCACCTCCGGCTACGCCCCCATGGGCGGCGTGCTGCTGGGTCGCGACCTCGTGGCGCAGATGATGGAGTCGCCGCTCGGGGGGACGTTCACCCACGGGGCGACCTGGGGCGGGCACCCGGTCTCCACCGCCGTCGCGGTCGCCAACCTGACCGCGCTGCGCGAGGAGGACGTGCTCGCGAACGTGCGTCGCCTCGAGCCCAGGTTCCAGGCCGGCCTCGACCGACTGCTGCAGGCCCACGACAGCATGGCCGAGTGGCGCGGGACCGGGTTCTTCTACGCGGTCGAGCTGACCGGCTCCCGCGCCACCGGACGACCGCTCACGGACACGCAGTCGCAGGAGCTCGTGCGCGACGTGATGCCGCGCGCGATGCGTGACGTCGGGCTCATCACCCGCCCGGACGACCGCGGCGCCACGATGCTGATGCTCTCGCCGCCGCTGGTCGCCGACGAGGCCGTCCTCGACGAGCTGCTGTCGCACGTCGACGCCGTGCTCGAGGCCGCCGACCGGCACGTCGCGGGCTAGGGCGCGTCCCGTGAACCTGCTGTCCTGCTGCGCGCCGCCTGGCGGGCACCCCGCGGCGTTTTCGTCGCTCGACGATGCTCCGCATCGCCTCGCTCCTCCGCCTTGCGGTGCACCCGTGACCGATGCGAGAGCGCGCGAGCGCAGCGAGTGGGCGAACAGCGAGGGAACCGGAGATGCCGCCAGACGACGCTCGCGACGGACGAGGTCCCACGGGACACGCCCTAACGCTCCGAAGCCACCCCCCACTCCCACCAGTAGAGGAAACGAGAGACCGTCATGCGCATCGGCGTCCCCCGAGAGGTCAAGGTCCACGAGTACCGCGTGGCGATCACGCCGGCCGGCGTCCACGAGCTGACCGAGCACGGCCACGACGTGCTGGTCGAGCGCGGCGCCGGCGATGGCTCGTCGATCGCCGACGCGGAGTACGCGGCCGCGGGGGCGAAGATCCTCGACACCGCCGACGACGTCTGGGGGTCGGCGGAGACGGTGCTCAAGGTCAAGGAGCCGGTCGCGCAGGAGTACCACCGGCTGCGCGACGACCTGACCCTGTTCACCTACCTGCACCTCGCGGCGTCGCGCGAGTGCACCGACGCCCTGCTCGCCGCCGGAACCACGGCGATCGCGTACGAGACCGTGCAGCGGGCCGACGGAGCGCTGCCGCTGCTCTTCCCGATGAGCGAGGTCGCCGGCTGCCTGGCGCCGCAGGCCGGTGCGCACGCGCTGCTGCGTGCCCAGGGCGGTCGTGGGCTGCTGCTCGGAGGCGTGAGCGGCACGCACCCGGCCAACGTGGTCGTGCTCGGCGCCGGGGTTGCCGGCATGAACGCGATCGCGATGGCGGCCGGGCTGTGGGCCCAGGTGACCGTGCTGGACACGAACCTGGACAAGCTCCGGGCACTCGACCGGCTCTACCGCGGCCGGGTGAAGACCGTCGCGGCCAACGCGATGGAGGTCGAGAAGGCCGTGCTCGCAGCGGACCTGGTGATCGGCGCCGTACTCCTGCCGGGTGCCCGCGCCCCGCGGCTGGTGACCAACGAGACCGTGAGCCGGATGCGGCCGGGCAGCGTGCTGGTCGACATCTCGATCGACCAGGGAGGCTGCTTCGAGGACTCGCGCGCCACGACGCACGCGGAGCCGACGTACCCGGTGCACGGCAGCCTCTTCTACTGCGTGGCGAACATGCCCGGTGCGGTGCCGAACACCTCGACGTACGCGCTGACCAACGTGACACTGCCCTACGTCGTCGCCCTCGCCGACAAGGGCTGGCAGCAGGCCCTGCGCGACGACCCGGTGCTCGCACCCGGCCTGAACTGCGTTGCCGGCGAGGTCACCAGCGAACCCGTCGCGGCCGCGCACGACCTCCCGGTCCGCCCGCTGGCCGAGGCGCTGGCCTGATGACGACGAGCCACGCCGTTCGACGCCCCGGCCGAACGGTACCGGGCCGCGGACCTCGCGGACGTCCGCCCGAAGCCCTAAGTAATGTAAGACAGTCTAGATAGATGGATAACCTACAGAGGAGCACCAGCCGATGACGAACTCCGTCGACACCGGCGAGCGCGCGGGCCTGCAGCACTCGCTCAAGCAACGACACATGACGCTGATCGCGCTCGGAGGGGTGATCGGCGCCGGGCTGTTCATCGGCAGCGGTGTGCTGATCCACGAGACGGGCCCGGCCGCGGTGATCTCGTTCCTCCTCGCGGGCGTCCTGGCCATCCTGGTGATGCGGATGCTGGGGGAGATGGCCGCCGCCAAGCCTGCGGTGGGGTCGTTCTACGAGTACGCCAGGGCAGCGCTGGGCAACCGCGCAGGCTTCGCCATCGGCTGGATGTACTGGTACTTCTGGGTCATCGTGGTCGCAGTCGAGGCCGTGGCCGGCGCCGCACTCATCCAGCACTGGCTGCCGCAGGTGCCGCTTTGGATCCTGAGTCTCGCTCTTATGGTCACGCTGACGCTTACCAACCTGGTCTCGGTCCGGTCCTACGGCGAGTTCGAGTACTGGTTCTCGTCCATCAAGGTCGCGGCGATCATCGTGTTCATCGTGCTCGGGGCCGCCTTCGTGCTGGGGATGTGGCCGGACACGTCGGCCAACCTCAGCAACCTCACCGCGCACGGCGGCTTCGCGCCGCACGGCGTACTCCCGGTGCTGGCCGCGGTGGTGCCGGCCGTCGCGTTCTTCACCGGCGCGGAGATCGCCACGATCGCCGCGGCGGAGTCGGCCGAGCCGCGCAAGGCGGTCGCACGGGCGACCAACTCGGTCATCCTGCGCGTGCTGATCTTCTACGTCGGCTCGGTGTTCCTGGTGGTGGCGATCCGCCCCTGGGACGACCAGTCGGTGCTCGAAAGCCCCTACGTCGGTGCGCTGGTGACGATGGGCGTGCCCGCCGCCGCGGAGATCATGCAGGTCGTCGTGCTGACCGCGGTGCTGTCGGCGCTCAACTCCGGGCTGTACACCGCGTCGCGGGTGATCTTCGCGCTGACCCGGCACAACGACGCGCCGAAGGGGTTCCTCAAGCTGAACCGGCGGGGCGTCCCGGTGCGCGCGATCCTGCTGGGCACCGTGCTCGGCTACGTGTCGGTGGTGATGGCCTACGTGTCACCCGACAAGGTCTTCTCGTTCCTGATCCACTCCTACGGCGCGGTCGCGCTCTTCGTCTACACGTTGATCTGCCTGTCGCAGATCCGGCTGCGTCGCCGGCTGGAGCGTGAGGCGCCCGAGAGCCTGGTGCTGAAGATGTGGCTGTACCCGTACCTGTCCTGGTTCACGGTGGCGGCGATGGTGCTGGTCACGGTGTCGATGGGCATCCTCGAGGACACCCGCACCGACTTCCTGGTCAGCGTCGGCACGCTCGCGGTGATCCTGCTCGCCTACGAGGTGCGCAGGCGCCGCGGCGGCGACCCCGACGGCGGCGTCGAGGCGACCGGCAGCACGCCGGTCGCCCGGGACCCCGAGCCCGAGCCCGCGCAGGCCCCGACCGCCACGTCCTAACCCTCGCCACCCTTCGCGCCGTCACCTTCGCGCCGTCACCTTCGCGCCGAGATTGCGCGAATGGCCTGGAGGTCTCGGGCAGCCGACGGGCCACCTGTCGGGCCATTCGCGCAATCTCGGCGCAATGGGTGGCTGCCGGCACAAATGCCGCGACCAACGTGGTGCTTGCTGTGGGCCATTCGCGCATTCTCGGCGCAAAAGAGGAGGTCAGGGGCGGGCGGCCGTCGCCAGCCACTGCCGGATCTCGCCGAACACGGAGTTGGGGACTCCACCGACGAGGTCGAGCGCGAGCGCGCTGCCGTAGTACGGGCTGAGGTCGAGTCCCACGCCGAGACCGCAGACCGCGACCTCGCCGGCCTGCTCCTGCTCGAGCACGACCTGCGCGAGGTGGTCGTCGAGGTAGTGCTCGTCGTTGGCGAGCACGGTCGCACTGTCCCGCGGGCCGCCGTCGGAGACCACGACCAGGAGCCGTCGCTCCTCGGCACGACCGGCCATCCGCCCGCACGCCCACTGCACGGCCTCGCCGTCGACGCCCTCGCGGAACAGGTCGGCCTTCAGCATCCCGGCGACGCCACGACGGGCACGACGCCACGGCTCGTCGGCGTCCTTGAACACGATGTGCGACAGCTCGTTGAGCCGTCCTGGGCGAGGCGGCCTGCCCGCACGCTGCCACGCCTGCTGCGCACGTCCGCCGTTCCAGGCGCCGGTGGTGAAGCCGAGGACCTCGGTGCTGATCCCGGCCAGGTCGAGGGCACGGCCGAGCACGTCGACGACCAGGGCCACCGACTCGGCGTGCTCCTTCATCGAGCCGGAGCAGTCCACCAGGATCGAGACCAGACAGTCCGCCTGCGGTTCGACCCGTGGAGTCTGGAACAGCCTGCGCTCGCCCGGCGAGGCGATCAGCTGGGTCAGCCGCCTCCCGTCGACGTGGCCCTCCTCCTGGCCGCCGGACCAGCCGTCGTGCACCGGCTCGGCCAGCACGGCGCGCAGGTCGCGTGCCAGCCGGGCGACGTTGACCCCCTGCTCGGCGACCCTGCGGTCGAGCTCCTCGCGGTAGCGGCGCAGCAGCGCCGGCCGCACCAGCGTGCCGACGTCGACCTGCCGGTCGTACTCGGTGGTGAAGGCCCGGTAGCGCTCCCTCGCGCCTTCGCGCCCGCCGCGCGTGGCGGCCGCCACCGGTGCGACACCGCCGGACTCCTCGTCGAAGTCCACGAACAATGGGAACGCGGCGCGGTCGTCGGGCTCGGCGCCGTCGTCGGGCGCCTCGTCGTCCGAGGCGGTTACGTCGTCGAGCATCCGCGCGACCCGGCGTGCGATGGCCAGGGCGTGCCGCGCGTAGGCCGGCTGGTCCTCGCGGCGCCTACGGAGCTCCGCGAGGTCGTGGCCGAGGACCGGTGCCAGCGCCCCTCGTGTGGTCTCGAGCTCGTCCTCGGTCTCCTCCAGGACCGGCTCGGCGCTGACCCGCGCGCGGCAGATCTGCGCGACGGTGTACAGCAGGATGCCGCGGGTGGTGCCGGTCAGCCCGCTGTCGTGGAACGCCAGCGACCACTGCCGGTGCCGATGGCGCAGGTTCGCGCGTACGCCGGGCAGCTCCGGCGGCGCCAGTGACTCGACCCGGAACTGCTCGAGCATCTCGAACAGCAGCCGCTCGACCGGCTCGTCCGGGGCGAGTGCGCGGTGCAGGTCGAGGTCGCCGTGGGCCAGCCGCAGCGCCATGCCGTCGGCCGCACCCCGGAACGACCCGAAGTCGTCCTCGTCGGTGGGGTACAGCTGCGGCGCGTGCACGGGTACCGGCCGGTGCCCGCGGTGCAGCAGCCGTCCGCGAAAGTGCAGGTCCGGCTCGCCGCTGAGCGCGCGGATCGCGGCGACGCACAGCTCCTCGACCCGCTGCTGGTGCCGCGCCTGCGCGGGTGCGCCGGTCTGCGTCGGGGGCACGCGGGGCCTAGCCCGTCGCGGCGTTGCTGAGCTGGTAGGACTCCGCCAGCTCGGTGGCGAAGCACCGCTGGTAGTACTCCGCCACCAGGGGCCGCTCCGCCTCGTCGCACTTGTTCACGAACGAGAGCCGGAACGCCACCTCCGGGTCGCCGAACACGCCGACGTTCTCGGCCCAGGTGATGACCGTGCGCGGCGACATCAGTGTCGACAGGTCGCCGGCGTGGAACCCCTTGCGGGTCAGGTCGGCGACCGCGACCATCGCGTCGACCAGCGCCCGTCCCTCGTCGTCGTCGAGCTCGGGCACGCGGGCGCGCACGATCGCGGCCTCCTCCTCCGCCGGCAGGTAGCTGAGCGAGGCCACGATGTTCCAGCGGTCGATCTGCGCGTGGTTGAGCCGCTGCGCGCCGTGGTAGAGCCCGTTGAGGTTGCCCAGCCCCACGGTGTTCGCGGTGGCGAACAGCCGGAAGTACGGGTGCGGGTGCAGCACCCGGCTCTGGTCCATCAGCGTCAGCTTGCCCTGGCGCTCGAGGACCCGCTGGATCACGAACATCACGTCGGGCCGACCGGCGTCGTACTCGTCGAAGACGAGCGCGACCGGGCGCTGCAGCGCCCACGGCACGATGCCCTCCTGGAACTCCGTGACCTGCTTGCCCTCGCGCAGCACGACGGCGTCACGCCCGACCAGGTCGAGACGGCTGAGATGGCCGTCGAGGTTGACGCGCACGCACGGCCAGTTCAGCCGGGCGGCTACCTGCTCGACGTGCGTGGACTTGCCGGTGCCGTGCAGGCCCTGCACCAGCACCCGGCGGTTGTGCGCGAACCCGGCCAGCAGCGCGAGCGTGACGTCGGGGTTGAACCGGTAAGCCTCGTCGACCTCCGGCACGTGCTCGTCTGCCTCGCCGAACGCGGGCACGGTCATGTCGGAGTCGATGCCGAACATGTCGCGCACGGCGACCCGGCGGTCCGGTTCCAGCATCTCGATCGCGGTTCTCGTCGTGTCGGTTCTCGTCGTGTCGGGCATCGTCGTGTCGGGCATCGTCGTTCGGACGTCCTCCGGTGGGGGAGTGGATGGGCGGCGCGGTCAGGACGCCGGGCTGTCGGCGACGTCGGCGTTCTGGCGAGCAGGCTCGGCCGCGCCTTCGGCCTCGATGCCACCGATCGCCGCGGCGGCGCGCTGCAGAGCCGGTAGCAGCTGCAGCGCCTTGTCGGTGGTGAGCCGCATGACCGGCGCCTGCACGGCGACGCAGAGGTTGGAGCGTGCGGTGCCCCCGGGCACGAGGACGGCCACACAGATCAGCCCGGGCAGGAACTCCTCGTCGTCCATCGCGAACCCGTCGCGCCGGGACCGCTTGAGCTCCTCCTCGAGCAGACCGAGGTCGGTGATGGTGTTGCGGGTGTACTGCTTCAGCGGTGCGTGCGCGAGCAGCTTGCGCCGCTGCGACGGCCCGAGCTGGGACAGGATCATCTTGCCGCTGGCCGAGCAGTGCACGGGCACGCGCGAGCCCGGACGGAGGTAGAACCGCAGCGGTTCGGGCGTCTCGACCCGGTCGAGGTAGACCACCTCGTTGCCGGACAGCGCGGTGACGTTGCAGCTCTCGCCGACCTCGTCGACCAGATGCCGGAGAACCGCGTGCCGGGCGCCGTGCTGGGTCGAGTTGAGCAGCAGGTTCTCGGCCAGCCGGCGCAGCCGGGTGCCGGTGCCGTAGTGCCGGCCGTCGGCCTGCCGGAACAGCAGCCCGGAGGCCTCGAGCTGCTGCAGCATCCGGTGCAGGGTCGGCTTCGGGATGCCGGTCTCCTCGACCAGGCCGTGCAACGAGACGAACTGGTCCTTGGTGCTGATGAGCTCGAGCAGCGCGAACAGCCGCATCGTGGGGGTGTCCCCGTTCACCCCGACCGCGGACTCGACGTCGCGAATGCGTTCCATCCCTGCTCTCCTAGCGTCGCGAAGAGACTGTCCCGAAGAGCCGTACACTACATCTCGGATTTTTGAATCCTGCGTTGACCTCCGGCCCCTCCGCTCATATAGTCGCACCGAATCCTGGATTCGGGAACTCGACGTACCACTTTTTATGACATCGGCCGGTTGGCGGAGTGAGAGGGCAGGCATGACGGACAAGACCGAGAAGACGGGCCGCACCGTCGTCAAGGGCACGCAGAAGATGACGCCCTCCGAGGCATTCGTCGAGACGCTCGTGGCCAACGACGTGACCGACATCTTCGGCATCATGGGCTCGGCCTTCATGGACGCGATGGACATCTTCGCGCCGGCAGGCATCCGGCTCGTCCCGGTTGTGCACGAGCAGGGTGCCGGGCACATGGCCGACGGCTACTCCCGCGTCAGCGGCCGGCACGGCGTGGTCGTCGGGCAGAACGGCCCCGGCATCAGCAACTGCGTGACCGCGATCGCCGCGGCGTACTGGGCGCACAGCCCGGTCGTGGTCGTCACGCCCGAGGCCGGCACGATGGGGATGGGTCTCGGCGGCTTCCAGGAGGCCAACCAGCTGCCGATGTTCCAGGAGTTCACCAAGTACCAGGCCCACGTCAACAACCCCAAGCGGATGGCCGAGCTGACCGCGCGGGCCTTCGACCGCGCGATGTCCGAGATCGGCCCCACCCAGGTCAACATCCCGCGCGACCACTTCTACGGCGAGATCGAGGCCGAGATCGCGCAGCCGCAGCGCCTCGACCGCGGGCCCGGCGGCGAGAGGAGCCTCGACGAGGCGGCCGAGCTGCTGGCCACCGCGAAGTTCCCCGTGATCATCTCCGGCGGCGGCGTGGTCATGGCCGACGGCGTCGAGGAGTGCAAGGCGCTGGCCGAGCGGCTCGGCGCGCCGGTGGTCAACAGCTACCTGCACAACGACTCCTTCCCGGCGAGCCACCCGCAGTGGTGCGGCCCGCTCGGCTACCAGGGCTCGAAGGCCGCGATGAAGCTGATCTCGCAGGCCGACGTCGTCGTCGCCCTCGGCTCGCGCCTCGGCCCCTTCGGCACGCTTCCGCAGCACGGGCTCGACTACTGGCCCAAGGACGCGAAGATCATCCAGATCGACGCCGACCACAAGATGCTCGGCCTGGTGAAGAAGATCAGCGTGGGCATCTGCGGCGACGCCAAGGCGGCCGCGACCGCGCTGACCCGCCGGCTCGAGGGCAGGACCCTGGCCTGCGACGCCACCACGCAGGACCGCGCGGCCACCCTGACCGCGGAGAAGGAGGCGTGGGAGAAGGAGCTCGACGAGTGGACCCACGAGCGCGACGACTACAGCCTCGACGTGATCACGGAGTCCGAGCAGGAGGAGGGCAACTGGCTGCACCCCCGCCAGGTGCTCCGTGAGCTCGAGAAGGCGATGCCCGCCGACGTGATGGTCTCCACCGACATCGGCAACATCAACTCGGTGGCCAACAGCTACCTGCGCTTCGAGCGCCCGCGCAGCTTCCTGGCCCCCATGAGCTTCGGCAACTGCGGCTACGCCCTGCCGACCGTGATCGGCGCGAAGGCCGCGCAGCCGGAGCGCCCGGCGATCTCGTACGCCGGCGACGGCGCGTGGGCGATGAGCATGGGCGAGATCCTGACCTGCGTGCGCCACGACATCCCGGTCACCGCGGTGGTGTTCCACAACCGGCAGTGGGGCGCCGAGAAGAAGAACCAGGTCGACTTCTACGGTCGCCGCTTCGTCGCCGCCGAGCTCGAGCACCAGAACTTCGCCGGCATCGCGCAGGCGATGGGTGCCGAGGGCATTGTGGTGGAGAAGCTCGAGGAGGTCGGGCCGGCGCTGAAGAGGGCCGTCGACGCGCAGATGAACGACGGCAAGACGACCGTCATCGAGATCATGTGCACCCGCGAGCTCGGTGACCCGTTCCGCCGCGACGCGCTGTCGAAGCCGGTGCGGTTCCTGGACAAGTACCGCGACTACGTCTGATCAGGGTCTGACCGGTCGTCTGCCGCTCCCGCTCGTGGTCTGAGTCGTGGTCTGAGTCGTGGTCTGGGCCAGGGTGCCCCGGCCGGCAACGTTTGCCCTGCCGCGCGCCGCCTGGCGGGCACCCCGCGCCACTCGGGGGCTCACCGCGTCGTCGCTCGACGATGCTGCGCATCGCCTCGTTCCTCCGCCTTGCGGTGCACCCGTGACCGATGCGAGAGCGCGCGAGCGTAGCGAGTGGGCGAACTGCGAGGGAACCGGAGATGCCACCAGACGACGCTCGCGACGAGCAACGCTGCCGGCCGGGGCACTACAGCGGGAGCAGGCGGGCGAGCTCGTCGGCCGCGCCGCGTACCTCCGGTCCGAGCTGGCCGAAGCGCTTGTCGGGCATGCGTACGGCGGGCGCCTGCACCGCCACCGCGGCACGGGCCTGACCCCCGGAGTCGAGGACCGGTGCGGCGACGCACCGGACGCCGAGCATCGACTCCTCGTCGTCGGTGCTCCAGCCGCGACGGCGGATCTGCGCGAGGTCCTTGCGCAGGCTCGCACTGGTGGGGTGGGTCTTGTGCGTGAGCTGCACGAGCGTGTCGCCGAGGTTGTCGATGTGGCCGCGCAGCTCGTCGTTGAACGCGAGCAGCGACTTGCCCATCGACGTCGCGTGCAGCTCGATGCGCGTGCCCACCTCCATCGAGAAGCGCAGCGGCTGGGAGGACTCGATGCGCTGGATGACGATCGCGTGGTCGTTGTCGAGCAGCCCGAGGTTGACCGACTCGCCGGTGCTGTCGGCAAGCCGCTGCATGACCGGGCGGGCGATCTCGATGCCCATGGCGCGCTGGGCGGCCTGACCGAGCAGCAGCGACTGCGGGCCGAGGCGGTAGCGCTCGCGCCCCTCGTCCTGGGCCAGGTAGCCCTCGGCGACGAGCGCGCGGGCGATGCGGTGGGCGGTGGAGAGGGTGAGCCCGAGCCGGTCCGCGAGATGGACGACCCCGAGGTCGCCGCCCTCGTCGCGGAACACGTTGAGCAGCGCGAAGGCGCGGCTGATCGCCTGCGTCCCGGCCACCCGGCCGTTGTTGGCCTCGGCGCGCCCAGGAGGCGCTGCGGACGTCGCCGACGTCTCAGTCATGAACGGCCTCGCTCTCTCACTATCTCCCACCATATGGAAGACATCGTACCGACTGTGGCAGTCCACGGGCTGTTCGCGCCCTTGACCACGCCACCTACGGTTGCCTAGAGTCGTTTGTGGGAGTGACTCCCATTATATGAAAACCAGCCCGCGAGTGTCCAGAGATGGGGAGGTCCAGGGATGGGCGGTCTCCACCGCGCAGTGCCCCGCAGCGGCCCGGGCACCGGCGTGCCCGGCCGGGACACCGTCGGCAGCCATGTCCGTGACCAGGTGCTGCGGTGGAGCGTGCAGCTGGCCGGACATCGCCCGCGGGTGGTCTTCGCCGACGGCGACGACCCGCGCGTGGTCTCCGCGGCCGGCTGGCTGGCCGAGAACACCTCGGTCCGGCCGACGCTGCTGACCGGGGGACCGGACGTCGAGGGCGCCCAAAACGGGGTCGACCGGTGGTCGATGGCCCGGCTCGCCGGCGACCCGGAGGTGCGCGACGCGCTCCGGCTGCGGGCCAACGGTGTACGCCGTGACCCCGCCGAGGCGGACGGGCTCGCCGAGGACCCGGTGTACGCGTCGGCGGCGCTTGTGGCCTGCGGCCGGGCGGACGCCGCCGTGGCCGGGGCGACCCGTCCCACCGGCGACGTCATCCGCGCCGGCATCTCCGTGATCGGGCTGTCGCCGGGGGTGTCGACGATCTCCAGCAGCTTCGTGCTCGTGCTCCAGGACGGCCGCCGGCTGGCGTACGGCGACTGCGCGGTACTGCCCGCCCCCGACGAGGAGCAGCTCGCGCAGGTGGCCGTGGCGACCGCGCGCACGTTCCGTGAGCTGGTCGACGAGGAGCCGGTGGTCGCCATGCTGTCGTTCAGCACGATGGGCAGCGCGGAGCACCCCGAGGTCGACACCGTCCGTGCGGCGACCGGGCTCGCCCGCGCGCTGGAGCCCGACCTCTGCATCGACGGGGAGCTGCAGTTCGACGCCGCGCTGCTGGAGTCGGTCGGCAGCTCGAAGGCGGCGGGGTCGCCGGTGGCAGGCAGGGCCAACGTGCTGGTCTTCCCCAACCTGTCTGCCGGCAACATCGGCTACAAGATCACCGAGCGGCTCGCCGGCGCCGCCGCGATCGGACCGGTGCTGCAGGGCCTGGCGGCGCCGATGAACGACCTGTCGCGCGGGTGCTCCGACCGCGACGCGATCGCGGTCGCGCTGTTGAGCGCCGTGCAGGCCGTGCACGCCGACCGGGCCGCCGGCCTTCGGGTCGCGCAGCCCGCGACCACCGGGTGACTGTCGCCGCATTGCCACTGCCGGCTCAGAGCGACTGCCGGAAGATGTCGTGCAGGGCGCCGGGGGTGACCGGGCGGGGTACGACGGCCAGCTGCCGGGTCTGCTTCATCGTGCCGGCGACGAGGGTGTCGAGGTCGTCCTCGTCGTAGCCGAAGCTGCGCAGCCCGCTGGGCATGTCGATGTCGCTCATCAGCTCGCTGAGGACGTGCGCGAGGGCGGCGGCCCCGTCGGTCGCGGTGTACGTCTGCCCGCTGAGCAGCTCCGCGGCCTTGAGGTGACGACCGGGGTCGCCGGGGTAGGTCCAGCGGAACACCGCGGCGGCGGTCGCGGACACGGCCTGGCCGTGCGGCACCATCGGCATCTCCGGGTAGCCCGCGGCGCGGTACTCCTCGACCGCTCCCGCGATCGGGTACGCGTTCGCGTGCGGCAGATGGGTGCCGGCGTTGCCGAACCCGGTTCCGGCGTAGGTCGAGGCCAGCATCATCTGGTAGCGCGCCTCGAGGTCGCGGCCGTTCATCACCGCACGGCGCAGGTAGCGGCCGACCAGCCCCAGGGCCATCTCGCACCACACGTCGCTGATCGGGTTGGAGCCGCAGAACGCGGGTCGCCGCATCGGGTCCTGCGGTGCGGCCTTCGCGTCGAAGGAGACGCTGGTGTAGCTCTCCAGAGCGTGCGAGAGCACGTCCATGCCGCTGGCGGCGGTGACCTGCGGCGGCAGCGACACCGTGGTCATCGGGTCGATCACCGCCAGCGAGGGCCGCAGCCGGGCGTGGCTGACCGCGCCCTTAAGGTGCAGGCCGAGGAAGTCGACCACACAGATCGTGGTCGACTCCGAGCCGGTGCCTGCCGTCGTGGGCACCGCGACCAGCGGCTTGAGCGGGCCGTCGGGCACCCGGCCGCCGCCGATCGGCGGCGTGACGTAGTCGAGCAGGTCGCCGGGATGCGTGGTGAGCAGGTTGACCGCCTTCGCGGTGTCGATCGACGAGCCGCCGCCGACCGCGACGAAGCATCCCCAGTCGCCCTCCCGCGCGTACGCCACGGCCTCGGCGATGCTCTCGTCGGTCGGCTCGACCGCGACCCGGTCGAACACCTCGGTCTTCACCCCCGCGGCGCTGATCAGGTCACGGACCTGGTCGGGGATCCCCGTCGCGCGCAGGCCCGGGTCGGTGATCACCAGGCACGAACCCGCACCGGTGGCCGCGACCTCCATCCCGACCTCGGCCAGCGCGCCCGTGCCGAACTTCAGCGGCGGCGCCGCCCAGGTGAAGACGGACTCGTTGTCGTGGCTCATCCGACGACTCCCAATCTTGCAACACGATATGGAACAAAAGACCACTATGTGGAAGCGAGACTAGTCACCGGTCGCCCCGTTTGTGAACCCTCGCCCGACCAGAGCGCGGCCTGCCCACCAGGCGCGAACGATGCTACAGTCAACCGTGGGAGTCGCTTCCACAATATGGCATAGTCCATCGACGAGGTCGACGAAGGCCGGCGGCGGCGCTGGTCACGGACTGCACCCGGCTCCCTCGACTCCGAAGTCTCGCGAGAGGGGGCGCTCCGACCCGTGACAGCCCCGTGAAGGTCCCGGTCACAGCGCCGGCGCGCGGTGACGTCCTCGCCGGGATCAGCGTCGCGCTGGTGCTGGTCCCCCAGGCGATGGCGTACGCCGAGATCGCCGGGCTGCAGCCGTCACACGGGCTGTACGCCGCGGCCGCGGCGCCATTGGCCGGCGCGCTGGTCGGGTCGTCGCCGTACCTGCAGACCGGCCCGGTCGCGGTGACCAGCCTGCTGACCTTCGGAGCGCTCAGCGGGATCGCCGACCCGTTCACCGCGCGGTTCGCGTTGCTGGCCGGGCTGCTGGCGATCATCGTCGGCGTCATCCGCATGGGCGTCGGCCTGCTCGGCGGCGGGCCGATCGCGTACCTGATGTCCCAGCCGGTCGTCACCAGCTTCACCACCGCCGCGGCGCTGCTGATCGTCGGCTCCCAGGTCCCGGCCCTGCTCGGCGTCGACGGCGTCGGCGGCAGTCCCCTGGTGGAGGCCGTCACCGCGCTCGGCGAGCCACAGTCGTGGCGGCGCGCCGACATCCTCCTCGGGCTCGGCGCGATGGCCCTGATGCTCCTGGGCCGCCGCATCTCACCGCTGTTCCCCGGCGCGCTGCTCGCGGTCGTCGCGGCCACCGCGTGGAGCGTCGCAGTCGACTACGCCGGCAGCGCCGGCAATGTGGTCGGCGACATCACCGTCGGGCTGCACGCGCCCGAGTCGCTGCCGCTGTCCGACCTCGGCAGCCTGCTGGTGCCCGGCCTGGTCATCGCGCTGGTCGGCTTCGCCGAGCCCGCCTCGATCGCCCGGCGCTACGCCGCGCAGGACCGGTGCCCCTGGGACTCCAACCGCGAGTTCGTCGGCCAGGGCCTGGCCAACGTCGCCTCCGGCCTCGCGGGTGGCTACCCGGTCGGAGGGTCGTTCTCCCGGACCGCGCTGAACCGTCTGGGCGGCGCGCGCAGCCGGTGGAGCGGCGTGTTCACCGGGCTGGCCGTGCTCGCGGTCCTCCCCGTCGCCGGCGTGCTCGCGCCACTGCCGACCGCGGTGCTCGCCGGGCTGGTGATCGCCGCCGCCGTCTCGCTCGTGGACGTGCCGGCGCTGGCGATGTACTGGAAATGGTCGCGCCCGCAGTTCCTGGTAGCGCTGGTCACGGTGGTCGCGACCCTGGCGCTCGCGCCCCGGGTCGAGCGCGGCGTGATCGTCGGCGTGGGCACCGCCCTCGCGGTCCACCTCTGGCGCGAGCTGATGGTGCGCGTGCCGTCGCGGCTGGAGGGGACGTCGCTGCACCTGTGGCCCTCCGGGGTGCTGTACTTCGGGTCCGCACCCGGCATGGAACGCACCGTCAACGAGCTGATCGCCGCCCACCCGCAGGTGACCCGGGTCGTGGTGCATCTCGGCGGTCTCGGTCGGGTCGACCTGACCGGTGCGCTGACGCTGCGCGACCTCGTCGACGAGGCCCGCGCATCCGGCGTGACGGTCGAGATCCGGGGTGCCGCCGCCCGTCCGGCCCGGCTGCTCACCCGGGTGCTCGGCGACGACGCCCTGGTCGAGAGCACCCCGGGCTAGTGGCCCGGTTGGTGCCCCGGCCGGCAACGTCTTGCCCTGCTGCGCGCTGCCCGGCGGGCACCCCGCGCCACTGGGGAGGCTCACCGCGTCGTCGCTCGACGATGCTCCGCAGGCCTCGCTCCTCCGCCTTGCGGTGCACCTGTGACCGATGCGAG
>DATMEB010000022.1:0-26324 GCA_035557095.1 Nocardioidaceae bacterium
TCGGCCAGGAACTCCGGGTTTCCGCCCAGGATGATGTCGGTCCCGCGACCGGCCATGTTGGTGGCTACGGTGACCGCGGCCTTCTGGCCGGCCAGGGCGATGATCGCCGCCTCACGCTCGTGCTGCTTGGCGTTCAGCACCTCGTGCTTGACCCCGGCCCGCTTGAGCATGCCGGACAAGATCTCGCTCTTGGCCACGCTGGCGGTACCGATCAGCACCGGCTGGCCCGCCTCGTGCCGCTCGGCCACGTCCTTGACGATCGCGGTGAACTTGGCCTCTTCGGTGCGGTAGATCAGGTCGCGCTGGTCATCCCGGATCATCGGCTTGTTGGTCGGGATCGGGACCACGCCGAGCTTGTAGATCTTGTTGAACTCGGCCGCCTCGGTCATCGCCGTACCGGTCATCCCGGCGAGCTTGTCGTAGAGCCGGAAGTAGTTCTGCAGGGTGACCGTGGCGAGGGTCTGGTACTCCTCCTTGATCGTGACCTTCTCCTTGGCCTCGATCGCCTGGTGCAGGCCCTCGTTGTAGCGGCGCCCGTGCAGCATGCGACCGGTGTGCTCGTCGACGATGAGCACCTCGCCGTCGAGTACGACGTAGTCGCGGTCGCGGCGGAAGAGCTCCTTGGCCTTGATGCCGTTGTTGAGGAAGCTGATCAGCGGCGTGTTGACCGAGTCGTAGAGGTTGTCGATGCCGAGGTGGTCCTCGACCCTGGTGATGCCCGGCTCGAGCACCGACACCGTGCGCTTCTTCTCGTCGACTTCGTAGTCGGTGTCCTTGTTCAGCCGCTGCACGAGCGCGGCGAACTGGTCGTACCACTCCACTGCCTCGTCGGACGGCCCGGAGATGATCAGCGGCGTACGGGCCTCGTCGATGAGGATCGAGTCGACCTCGTCGACGATGGCGAAGTGGTGGCCGCGCTGAACGCACTCCTCCAGCGACGTGGCCATGTTGTCGCGCAGGTAGTCGAACCCGAACTCGTTGTTGGTGCCGTAGGTGATGTCCATGCCGTAGGCCACCCGGCGCTCCGCCGGCGACATCTGGGACAGGATCGCGCCGACCTCGAGGCCGAGGAAGTGGTGGACGCGGCCCATCCACTCCGAGTCGCGCTTGGCGAGGTAGTCGTTGACCGTGACGATGTGCACGCCCCTGCCGGTCAGCGCGTTGAGGTAGACCGGGAGCGTCGACACCAGGGTCTTGCCCTCACCGGTCTTCATCTCCGCGATGTTGCCGAGGTGCAGAGCCGCCCCGCCCATGATCTGGACGTCGTAGTGACGCTGGCCGAGCGTGCGCTTGGCTGCCTCCCGTACGGCGGCGAAGGCCTCCGGCATCAGGTCGTCGAGGGACTCGCCGTTTGCCAGCCGCTCCTTGAAGTCGGCGGTCTGGCCACGCAGCTCCTCGTCGCTCATCGCGACGAAGTCGTCCTCGATGGCATTGACCTGTTTGGCGACGCCCTCGAGGTGGCGAATGATCTTGCCTTCGCCGATCCGGAGGATCTTGTCCAACAATGCAGGCACGAGCACAGACTCCTAGATACCGAGTAGCCACCGACGGTCAGCGGCGGGTAAGCGGGTGTCACTGACCCATTCGCCATCGTAGGCGACAGCCGTAACCCAGAAAGCAGTTCGCCCCCAAGGCGCAGGTGCCACCCGGGGCCGCCGGACCGCGGACACCACGCACGTCGGCCCACCTCGAACCTGCGTTCGAGGTGAGACCCGGCGCGTACCCTGCCCGCAGCGAGGTCGCTACGGGCAGCCGTGCTGTGCTCGCCAACGGCGTACGGCGGCCTTCGGGGAGCGGTCACCACCACGTTCCCAGGCCCGCAGGAAGCGGTAGGGCCTGACCACGCCGCGACGCACCCGCCAGTCGCCGGTACGCGCGCACACCGGGCTGATGCCGAAGTGCAGGTGGCATCCGGTGCCGCGAGCGTTGCCGGACTGCCCGACGCGGCCGAGCAACTGGCCCGCTCGCACGCGCTTGCCCTTGCGCATGTGGGACGCGACGGACCGGAGATGGCTGCCGTAGTAGCGCACGCCGTCGGCCCCGCGCATCGAGACGAAGCGGCCTCCGCGCAGAGCGGGGTTGTCGCGGCGTGGCCGGTAGCGGTCTCGGCGGCCGAACTCGAGGACGGTTCCGCGCACCGGAGCCACCGCCCGTGAACCACAGCCGGCGAAGATGTCTGTCGCAGGGTAGTCGTGGTGTGTGCGGCCGTACGACGTGTCGCCGCGGACGGGGAAGCGGTGGTCGAGACGCCGCGCCCGGCCGACCGATGTGCCGGTGGCGCCGGGTGACTGCGGTGCCGTGGTGGGCTGCCGGCTGGGTCCATCGTCCACCGCCGTCTGCGCCGTGGTCGACGGCCCGTCCGGCCCAGACTGGCCGGCACACGAGGCCGCCAGGACGAGCGCCAGCACGGGCACCACGGCGATGGCGAGGCGGCGGCTCATAACCGTCCCACCTCTGCGAGCAGCGCCTCGGCCAGGTCGCCCCGAGGTGACACCTCGATGTCGGAGAGCCCGAGCCAGTCCGCGAGCGAACGCAGCTCGGCGGCGAGCTGTGCCGCGGTCTCCGCGGGCGAGTCGTGCTCGGCGAAGGCCGCGTGCACCAGCAGCAGCCCCGCCTTGCGGTCGGCCTTCAGGTCGACGCGGGCCACCAGCCGGTCGCCGAGCAGGAACGGCAGGACGTAGTAGCCGTGCACCCGCTTCGGGGCCGGCACGTAGATCTCGATGCGGTAGCGAAAGTCGAACAGCTGCTCGGCGCGGGTGCGCTCGAACACCAACGGGTCGAACGGGCTGAGCAGGGCACGCGCCGACACCTTGCGCGGCACCCGGGCCTGATGGTGCATGTATGCCGGGCGCGACCAGCCGTCGACCTGGACCGGGACCAGCACCTCGTCCTCGACCAGGTCGGCCACGGCCGCCTGGGACTCCTGCGGGGTGAGCCGGAAGTAGTCGCGCAGACACGGCTCGGTCGCCACCCCGTGTGCGCGTGCCGCGACCTCGACCAGGGTCCGGTGGGCCTCGGCGTCGTCGGGTGTCGGCGCGTCGACGATCTCGGGAGGGAGCACCCGCTCCGGGAGGTCGTAGACCCGCTCGAAGGCGCCGTTGCGGCGCGCCGAGGTCACCTCCCCGCACCAGAACAGCCACTCGAGCGCGCGCTTGGCCTCGCTCCAGTTCCAGCCCCAGTGCTCCTTGCTTCGAGGCACGTCGTGCTCGACGTCGCGGGCGGTGACCGGGCCGCGGTTCTGCACCTCCTCGCGCACGAACGTCACCAGCTCGGGCTGCTCCTCGGCGATCCGGCGCATGCCGCCCCAGGCGTGCTGGTGGGCCCGGGCCATGCGGAAGCGCAGGGCGGGATGCAGCTCGACCGGTACCAGCGATGCCTCGTGGGCCCAGTACTCGAAGAGACGCCGCGGCCGCCGGCCGAAGGCCCGGTCGAGCAGACCCGTGTCATACGGGCCGAGCCGGCTGAACAGCGGCATGTACTGCGCCCGGGTCAGGACGTTGACCGAGTCGATCTGGAACAGGTTGGTCCGGCCGACCACGCGGGACAACGCGCGGGCGTCGGGGCGCTTGGGCCGGCGGTCACAGAAGCCCTGCGCTGCCAGAGCCGTCCGCCGGGCCTGGCGGCGGCTCAGCCTCTGCAGCGGAGGGCTCGAGCGGGCATCGGTAACCGTCACGAGCGTCAACTCTAGGCCGAGGCGCCGACATCACCCACCTCGCGGCGAGTGCAGGCTCCCGAACGCTCAGGGGATGTCGAGCAGCTTCTCGCGCACGGCGTACATCACGGCCTCCATGCGGGAGTGCAGCTGGAGCTTCTCCAGGATGTTGCGGACGTGGTTCTTGACGGTGTTCTCGCTGATGAACAGCTCGCGTGCGATGTCGCGGTTGTTGAGCCCGCGCGCCACCAGCCGGAGGACCTCGAGCTCGCGGTCGGTGAGCCGCGGCGCCGCGACGTCCTGGCGTCGACCGACGACCGACATCTGCTTGAACTCGTCGAGCAGCTTGGTCGCCATCGACGGGCTGATCAGCGACTGGCCGTCGGCCACCAGGGCCACGGCCTGGGCGACCTCGTCGATCGAGGCGTCCTTGAGGAGGTAGCCCGACGCGCCGTTCTTGACCGCCTCGTAGAGGTCGGCCTCCTCCTCGCTGACCGTGAGCATGAGGATCTTGGCCGAGGGAGCGGCGTCCTTGATCGTGATGCAGGCCTCGATACCCGACCGCTTGGGCATCCGGACGTCCATGAGCACGACGTCCGGCACCGCCGACGCCGCGAGCTCGGTGGCCGCGACGCCGTCGGAGGCTTCGCCCACGACGTCGATGCCGTCCTCGACCGAAAGCAGCATGATGAGCCCCCGTCGAAACAGCTCCTGGTCATCTACGACGATGACGCGGATGGGCTCCCGCCGAGGCGGGGCCAGTCCCTCTGCCGTCTCCATAATTGGCATCATTCCACGACACGCGGACGCCGTGGAGCATCAATCGCAACTTCTGCGCAGGTTCCGCGGCAGTGACGGCTCCCGAGCGCGACCCGCTCCCCGTACGGATGCAGCCCCCGGCCGACCCCAACCCGAATCGGGGTCGGCTCGACGCTAACGGCGGAACCGCGCGTCGCGGTGGCTCCACACCTCCAGCTAGACCTCCAGCCGGATCACTCCGTAGTCGTAGCCACGACGCCGGTAGACGACGCTCGGCTGGTCGTTCTCCTTGTCTATGAACAGGAAGAAGTCGTGACCCACGAGCTCCATCTCGTACAGCGCCTGGTCGAGCGTCATCGGCGCCGCCTGGTGCGTCTTCTCGCGCACCACCAGCGGCCCGTCGCCCACGACCGTCAGCGGGCCGACCTTGTGCTCGCCGGTGGGGTCGACCTCGGTCATCTCGGTCTCGACCGGCGCGACGCCGTTGGAGGCGGTGGCCTGGGCGACCGAGACCGGCGTACGCGTGCCGTGGTGGATGCGCCTGCGGTCGGCGGCCTTGCGCATGCGCGTCTGGAGGCGGTCCACGGCCATGTCGAGGGCCGCCATCTTGTCCTCGGCCGCAGCCTCGGCACGCATCACCGGTCCCCGCGACTTCATGGTCAACTCGACCCGCACCGCCCGGTCGGACATCCGCGGGTTTCGCTCCTTCGATACCTCCACGTCGACCCGGATCACGCGGTGGTTCAGCTTCTCCAGCTTCGCCAGCTTCTCCTCGACGTGTTGACGGAACCGGTCTGACACCTCACAGTGACGACCCTTGACCACGACGTCCACGTGGACCTCCCTCGTTGCGATAGGAACCCGGAGGCTTCGACCTCCGGGACGGGAACGCGGGGACACCCGTCCGGCCGACCTGGTCTTCGTCCCCACAATCGCCTGCTGAGGTGGTCGCGGCGCAGTCGCCACTACTGACCTTCTCCCGGGACGGGAGGCATCTGGCCTCCCGGCGAGGCAGGGCTTACGTCTAAGCCGCACCGTGATCGGTCGACGAGAAGTCGCCTTACGTGGGCCGTTTCGCCTGCGGCTGGCATCGGCTTGCCGACGGGAGCCTCGCGCGAACGAGACCCAGTCGGCGCAACCACGGACCCGGACGGGTGCCATACACAGACGCTAGTCGTCCCCGCCCTCCAGCGGTAGCCGTGGGTAGCAATCCCGGCGTGTGGGAGCGAGCCTGGCGGTGGCCGCGACCGTCGCCACGCCGACGACGAGCGCGCCTCCGCCCCGCAGGGCGCGACACGCCTCGGTAGCGGTCGCGCCGGTGGTGACGATGTCGTCGGCGACCACCACCAGCCGCTGCTGCAGGAGCCCAGCGTGTCGCGGCGGCACACGGAGCGCACCGGCCAGGTTGGCCTGCCGCTGCCCCGCGTCGAGGCCGGACTGGTCCCGGACTCGCCGGGCCGGCCGTAGACAGGCCAGCACCTGGGCGGGCACGCCGGCCTCGCGCGCACGCGCGGCCGCCACGCGCGTCATCCGCAGCACCGGGTCGTGGCCCCGGCCGCGCACCACGGCCGGTTGCGAGGGCAGCGGCACCAGCAGGGCCGGCGGAGGCACGCCGTGTCGCGGCGAGACCGCGCGAATCGCGGCGACGGCGGCGTCGCCGAGAGCCGTGCCGAGCGCCGCGGCGAGGCCGTACCGCCGGTGCTCCTTGTGCGCGAGCAGCAGCTCGCGCACCACGCCGGCGTACTCGGCGACCGACCACGGCGGGGCCAGCCCGGCCGGGACCGGGTCGGGCCAGCGCAGCCGCGCGGGTGCCACCAGGGCGGAGGAGCACGCCGGGCACACGGAGCGGCCGGGCTCGGCGCACCCGGCGCACCGCCCACCCACGAACAGGTCGGCGAAGGCGTCTCCGAGCTCGGCCAGCAGCGCCATCTCGCGATCGTCCCCGACGCGGGCACCGCCTCGCGACCGCCGGACGGCGGGCTGTGGACGGCCCTACTCGACGTACGACGGCTGCCGGTACGCCCCGGTGAGCGCGACCTCGCTCCACCGGTCGGGCAGCTGCACGAACAGTGAGCCGGGCAGCGTTCCGACGACCGCGGGGAGGTCGGCGCTCGGTGCGTCGGTGACCGACACGACGTCGAGGTCGACCAGCGACGACGGCTCCACGGCCGACCCGTCGATGCTCACCGTGAACGTCTGCGGCGAGTCGGGGTTCTCCTCGGCCACGACGGTCATCTCGGTCGGGCTGGCCCAGGCCACGTCGACGAAACCGGTCAGCCGGGACTCCATGGTGACGACCTCGCGCCAGCTGTCGACGCTGGTCGGCAGCGAGCCGTCGGCGGGACGGCGAACCCGGCCGAGCAGCAGCCGCGAGGAGTCGCCGCTGCCGTCCACGACGGCCAGCCGCAGACCGTCCCGCGACAGCGCGAACGCCTGGATGTCGCGAGGCGCGCCGTCGCGCAGCGCCACCGGGGCGGACCGGCCGTCACGCAGCGCGTAGGCGACCGAGCCGGCCCTGGTCCGGTCGACGGCCCAAAGCACCCCGTGGATGTCCCACTGGAGGTCGAGCAGGGACCGCCCCCGGTCGAACCACGTCTGCGCCGCGTCGCCTCCGATCGGTGCGACCTCGACGGTGCTGCCGCCTCGGGTCACGGCCGCGACGGTCTGCGCGCTCCGTTCGACCGCGAACGCGGACACGGGTGCGGCACCGCTGCCGAACAGTCCGCCGATGCGCCGGCTGAGTCCCTGGACGGGGTCGACCGTGACGACGTGGTCGCCGCCCAGGGCGTACAGGGTCTGGGACGCCGCGGCGTCGGAGGGGTCGTAGCTGCTCTCGTCGCCGACGTCGATCACGCTGCTGCCGTCCTCCATCGGCAGCGGCGTGCCGTTGACGGTCACCCGGAACGCCTCCACATCGGGCACCTGCCGCAGCGTCCACGACAGCTGCGCGGCCAGCAGCTCGCGCTCGGTCGCACCGAGGCCTCCGGCGGCGGTTCCCAGCTGCACATGCGCCACGCCCTCGTCGGAGACCGGGACCGAGGCGTTGCTCTGGTCGGCGCCGGCGAGCATCGAGTCGACGGCTCCGCGCAGCCAGTCGGTCGGTCCGCGCAGGAGGCCACGCAGCAGCAGGGTCGCGGTCTGGTCGCCCTGCGGCAGGAAGACCGGGTCGGGCACCAGGACCCGCAGCGCCGGGTCCAGGAAATACAGGGAGTACGGCCGGTAGTAGCGCTCGAAGTCGTACTCCGGGATCAGCAGGCCCGGGGCGGGGTTGGCGATCCGCCACTCCCCCGCCTCCTTCTGCAGCCGGAAGACCTGCTCGAGCCGGCGCTGGTCGGGCGGCGGCAACGTCCACTCCCCGCGCGCGGTCAACGTGGCCTCGAGCTCGGTCTCCATCCGGACGGCGTCTCGGCCGGCGTCCTCGAGTTCGGGACCCTCGCGGTAGATCTGGGTGCCCGCACTCGGCGACCAGGACGCAGCCGCCTTCTCGGTGAGGAACTCCCGCACCGTGCCGGGGTTGGCCGGATAGGCGCGCATCGCGACGAGGTAGCCGTTGATGACCGCCACCGGGTCGGCGCCGGGGCGCGGGCCGCTCGGCGAGAAGCGCAGCACGGGCTCGTCGTCAGAGCCCACCTCGGGGCCCGCGCGCACCGGGCCGCTGTCGGGCACCTGCATGCACGAGGCCAGCAGGGCGCCGACCAGCAGGCACAGCACCGCGACGACCCCGGCCCGCAGCCCGGTGGCAGCGCCCCGTCGCGGCGAGCGGCCGGCAGCGCACGACACGTGATCAGCCGACATGGTGGTCCTCCAGGTCCGGGTCGGAGCCCACCGGTGGCCAGGCGACGTCGGGCGGCATCAGCGGCAGCGGCGACCGCTCCAGGGCGTCGCCGGCGAGGCGGGGCAGCGTGAGCCGGAACTGCGCGCCCTGGCCGCGCTCGCCCCAGGCCTGCAGCCACCCACCGTGCAGCCGGGCGTCCTCCAGCGAGATCGCGAGCCCAAGACCGGTGCTCCGGCCGGTCGTGCGGGCCCGGGCCGGGTCGGCCCGCCAGAACCGGTTGAACACCAGCGTGGCCTCGCCCGGGCGGAGTCCGACCCCGTGGTCGCGGACGGCGATCGCGGCGGCGTCGTCGGTCGAGTCGACCCTGATCACGATGTCGCCGCCCTCGCCGTGCTCGATCGCGTTGACCAGGAGGTTGCGCACGATGCGCTCGATCCGGCGTACGTCGGCCTGGGCGAGACACGGACGGCCGGGAGCCGACAGCGTCAGCCTGCTGCCGTGCGCGTCGGCGAGCGGGCGCAGCGCGTCGGCCACCTGGCGGCCCACCTCCACCAGGTCGACCTCCTCGAGCTCGAGCCCGGCGACCCCGGCGTCGAACCTGCTGATCTCGAGCAGGTCGTTGAGCAGGCCTTCGAAGCGGTCCAGCTCGCCCTGCAGGATCTCCGCCGAGCGCGCGGTCGCGCCGTCGAACTGGCCGCGCGCCTCGTGCAGCACGTCGGCGGCCATGCGCACGGTCGTCAGCGGCGTACGCAGCTCGTGCGACACGTCGGACACGAACCGGCGCTGGACGCGGGACAGGTCCTCCAGCTTGCGGATCTGGCGTTGCAGGCTGGCCGCCATCTGGTTGAACGACGTTGCCAGCCGGGCGATGTCGTCCTCGCCGCGCACGTGCATGCGTTCCTCGAGGCGGCCGGAGGCGAGCCGCTCCGCGATCCGCCGGGCCAGCCCGACCGGCGTGACGACCTGACGGATCACGAGGAACGCGACTGCCGCGACGAGGAGCACCAGCAGCGAGCCCGCGGTCAGCATCGCGCTGCGGACGACGTTGATGGTGGCCTGCTGCTCACCCATCGGGAACACGTAGAAGATCAGGTAGGTGCCGCCGTCGGCGGGCAGCTCGACCTGCGACCCCACCGCGAGCGCCGGCACCGACTCACCTGGGCCGGCATCCTCGCCGGTCATCCGGGTGTAGGACCACCACGTGCCCTCCTCCTCGGTGACCTGGCGCATCAGGTCGCGGGGGATGTCGGCCGGGTCGACGCCGGGCAACGACAACGAGCCGGCCGGGCTGATGCTGGCGTCGGGCGCGTTGACCGGGCCGGTGAGCAGCACCTCGTAGAGCCCGCTCGCGTCACCGCGGCTGCTGAGACTGTCGAACAGGTCGGGCAGCAGCGCACCCGGGTCGAAGTCGTTCGGGTCCGCCGCGTCGAGCTGGTCCTGCGCGCTGTCGAACCCGCTGGCGGCCTCGGACAGGGCGGCGGCGCGCTTGCCCTCGACCAGGCCGTTGGTGACCTGGCCCAGCAGCATCCACCCGACCAGGGCCACCACCAGCGCGGACAGCGCGAGCGTGCCGAGCACCACCCGCGCCTGCAGCGATCGCCGCCACGCCGTCCGCAGCGCACGCCAGGGCGCACCGGCCCAGCGCACCCGCGAGAACGCCCGGGCGAGCGCATGGCGCACGGCAGCCTGCCTGCCCTGCCGTGCGGTGCCGGCTACATCGCCGCTGGTCGTGTTCGCCATCGCACCGGCCCGCTCTCCCGAGTCCCCGCGGGAACCTCAGCGCAGCGAGCTCCCCGCTCGGGTGGTACAGCGTGGTGTCGTCTCATGCCGGTCCGGCCTTGTAGCCCACCCCACGCACCGTGAGGACGATCTCGGGCTGCTCGGGGTCGGTCTCGACCTTGGCCCGCAGGCGCTGCACGTGCACGTTGACCAGCCGGGTGTCGGCAGCGTGCCGGTAGCCCCACACCTGCTCGAGCAGAACCTCGCGGGTGAACACCTGCCAGGGCTTGCGGGCCAGGCACACCAGCAGGTCGAACTCGAGCGGGGTGAGGTTGATCGGCGTGCTGTCCCGCTTGACGGTGTGGCCGGCGACGTCGATGGTCAGGTCGCCGATCTTCAGCGTCTCCGGCGCCGGTTCGTCGTAGCGGCGCATCCGCGCCCGGATCCGCGCCACCAGCTCCTTGGGCTTGAACGGCTTGACGATGTAGTCGTCGGCACCGGACTCCAGGCCGAGGACGACGTCGACAGTGTCGTTCTTGGCCGTGAGCATCACGATCGGTACGCCGGACTCGGCGCGGATGTCACGACACACGTCGATGCCGTCCTTGCCCGGGAGCATCAGGTCGAGCAGCACCAGCTCCGGCCGGTGCTCGCGCCACAGCGCCAGTGCCTGGTCACCGGTCGGACAGACGACAGGCTCGAAGCCCTCGTTGCGCAGCACGATGGTCAGCATCTCGGCGAGGGCCGCATCGTCGTCGACGATGAGCACCTTGCCCTTCAGCGACCTGCCTGCGTCCATCCGATGCCGCTTCTCCTCGCCGACCGTCAGTAGCGGTAGTGATCTGGCTTGAAGGGGCCTTCGACGGGAACGCCGAGGTAGCTCGCCTGCTCCGGACGGAGCTCGGTCAGCGAGACACCGAGCGCGCCGAGGTGCATCCGGGCGACCTCCTCGTCGAGCTTCTTCGGCAGCGTGTAGACCCCGGTCGGGTAGGCGTCGGTCTTGGTGAAGATCTCGATCTGCGCCAGCACCTGGTTGGTGAACGAGTTGCTCATCACGAACGACGGGTGACCGGTCGCGTTGCCGAGGTTGAGCAGGCGTCCCTCGCTGAGCACGATCACGCCGTGGCCGTCGGGGAAGGTCCACAGGTCGACCTGCGGCTTGACGTTTGTGCGCTCGATGCCGGGCGTCTTCATCAGGCCGGCCATGTCGATCTCGTTGTCGAAGTGGCCGATGTTGCCGACGATCGCCTGGTGCTTCATCCGGCTCATGTGCTCGGCCGTGATCACGTCGAAGCAGCCGGTGGAGGTGATGAAGATGTCGGCGGTCTCCACGACCTCGTCGAGTGTCGCGACCTGGTAGCCGTCCATCGCCGCCTGCAACGCGCAGATCGGGTCGATCTCGGTGATCACGACACGGGCGCCCTGGCCGCGCAGCGAGTCGGCGCAGCCCTTGCCGACGTCACCGTACCCGGCGATCACCGCGACCTTGCCGCCGATGAGCACGTCGGTGGCGCGGTTGATCCCGTCGACCAGCGAGTGCCGGCAGCCGTAGCGGTTGTCGAACTTGCTCTTGGTCACCGAGTCGTTGACGTTGATGGCCGGGAACAGCAGCTTGTCCTGGCGCTGCATCTCGTACAGCCGGTGCACGCCGGTCGTGGTCTCCTCGGTCACGCCCTTGATCGCGTTGGCGACCTGGGTCCAGCGCGTCGAGTCCTGGTCGAGCGACTTGTTCAGCGCACGCAGCACCTCGCGGAACTCGAGGTTGTCGGTCGAGTCGACCGCCGGCGCCTTGCCGGCCTTCTCGTACTCGACGCCGAGGTGGACCAGCATCGTGGCGTCGCCGCCGTCGTCGAGGATCATGTTGGCGCGCTCGCCGTCGGGCCAGGTCAGGATCTGCTGGGTGCACCACCAGTACTCCTCGAGCGTCTCGCCCTTCCAGGCGAAGACCGGGACACCGGCGGGCGCGTCAGCCGTGCCGTCGCGGCCGACCACGGCGGCGGCGGCCGCGTGGTCCTGGGTGGAGAAGATGTTGCAGCTCGCCCACCGCACCTCGGCGCCGAGGTCGACCAGCGTCTCGATCAGCACCGCCGTCTGCACGGTCATGTGCAGCGATCCGGCGATGCGGGCACCGGCGAGGGGCTTGTCCTGGCTGTACTGCTCACGCATGGCCATCAGGCCGGGCATCTCGTGCTCGGCCAGGCCGATCTCTACGCGGCCGAAGTCGGCCAGTGACAGGTCTGCAACCTTGAAATCCATACGGGGTCCTTGTCAGATGCGGTGATTCGCGACGCCTCCAGCGTAATGCCCCCGCCGGAAACGGCCCCGACCCCTCAGTGCTCCGGGGCGTCGCCCCCGGGCACGGGGGCCTGCGCGCGGTAGATGTCGGGCTCGAG
This sequence comes from Nocardioidaceae bacterium, assembly GCA_035557095.1. Taxonomy (GTDB): domain Bacteria; phylum Actinomycetota; class Actinomycetes; order Propionibacteriales; family Nocardioidaceae; genus JALZDI01. The sequence goes on from DATMEB010000022.1 coordinate 12,299, forward strand.
GTAGACCAGCCGCGCGAGCGGCTCCGCCTCCCGGACCCGCCGCTCGGCGCCGTCGATGGCCGCGGCCACGTCGGCCGCGGAGTCGGTCCGGCGTACGCCGATCTTGGCCGCCACGAGCAGCTCGTCGGGGCCGAGGTGCAGCGTCTTCATGTGGATGATCCGGTCGATGGCGGGCTCTGCCTCCAGGGCGGCGCGGATCCGTGCGAGCGCCGCCGGGCTGGCCCCCTCGCCGAGCAGCAGGCTCTTGGTCTCCAGCGCCAGCACGATCGCCACCGTCACCAGCAGCAGACCGATGGCGGTGGTCCCGCCGACGTCCCAGTACGCGTTGCCGGTCAGCAGCGACATGCCGACGCCGATCAGCGCGAAGAAGAGGCCAAGCAGCGCCGCGAGGTCCTCGAGCAGGACCACCGGAAGCTCGGGCGCCTTCGCGGTCCGCACGAACTGCACCCAGGACTGGTTGTCGCGCACCCGGTTGGACTCCACGATCGCGGTGCGGAAGGAGAAGCTCTCCATCACTATCGCGACGCTCAGCACGAGGATCGGGACCCAGCCCAGACCGCTGTCCAGCAGCTTGTCCGGCTCGCCGGCGTGCACCTGCTCGTACTTGTGGAAGGCCTCGTACAGCGCGAACAGGCCACCCACGCTGAACAGCACGATGGAGACGATGAACGCGTAGATATAGCGCTCACGGCCGTAGCCGAAGGGGTGCTGCGGCGTCGCGTCGCGCTTGGCCCTGCGGCCACCGAGCAGCAGCAGCGCCTGGTTGCCGGAGTCGGCGACGGAGTGGATGGCCTCGGCCAGCATCGACGAGGCTCCGGTAAGCATCCAGGCCACGAACTTGGTGATCGCGATGCCGAGGTTGGCCAGCAAGGCGGCGACGACGGCCTTGGTGCCACCTGAAGCGCTCACGAATGCCTCCTGTGTGTGTGCGCGGGTTCGCCGGGTGGCCGCCCCGCCCGGCCTGTGGTCACGCGCAGCAGTCTGCCTGACCCGCGCACCCGCAGCGGCCCGCTGCTGGCGGGTGCGTACGCCGACTCGCCGCGGCGCAGGGCCACCTCACGGTCGGCGTCGGGTCCTTCCACGTCGCCGGCGACGAACCCGCCGTCGAGGCAGAACAGCACCTGCGGTCCGGGCACGTCGGGCAACGGGTGCGAGCCGTCGGCCGCACGCAGCACCGACAGCGCGAACCGGCTCGTGCCGGGAGCGAACACCTGCTCGTCACCGACATGCACGCCCGCGATCGCGGCGACGCCGGCACCGGCGGAGTCGGTGGTGTCGAGGGCCCGCAGCAGCAGCTCGACGTCGACGTGCTTGCTGGTCAGCCCGGCGCGCAGCACGTTGTCGGAGTTGGCCTGGACCTCGAACGCCGTGCCGGACAGGTAGCTGTGCGGCTGACCGGGACGCACGAACATCGCCTCGCCCGGCGCGAGCGCCAGCGGCTCCAGCAGCAGTGCCATCGCCACCGCCGGGTCGTGGGGGTACAGCGACGCCAGCTCCAGCGCAACCTGGGCGGAGTGGCCCCAGCGGGGGTCGCTCTCGAGCACCTCGGCCCGGGCACGGATCGCAGCGACCGCGTCGGCGGGTGCGTCGAGCCGGAGCAGCCGGTCGACCTCGTCTCGCAACGCCTCCGGGCCGGATCTGCGCAGGCTCTCCGCGGTCGGCTTGAGCGCGGCGACGTCGAGGGCCTCCAGCCACTCCACGGACTCGTCGCAGTGCCGGAAGCCGCACAGGGCGCGGAACTCGGTCAGCGCCAGCACCATCTCGGCCTTGGCCACGTCGTCGGGGCAGGTACGCGTGTCGCCATGCGGGTCGAGTCCGCGGCGCTCCTCATCTGCGTACCAGCGGCGCGCGTTCTCGGCGTCGGGGTGCACCTGCAGGGACAACGGCGCGGCGGTCGCGATGACCTTGGCCAGGAACGGCATCCGCCCGTCGCCGGCCCACTCCTCGCCGAGCTCTCCCTCGGGGTCGCGAGCAACGACGTCGAGCAGCGAGAGCGCACCCTCGGCGCCCTGCACCTGCGAGGCGGCACGCTCGTGCGCACCCAGCCAGAGCTCGGCCTGCGGCTCACCGTCGGGAGGGACGCCGAGCAGGCGCGGAATCGCCTCCACCGACCCCCACGCGTAGCGCTGGACCGGGTTGGCCAGGCGGCGGATCATGGCTGTCCTGGGGGCCGTCCGGTGCGCCCGAGCCCCACCCCGAGGTAGACCGCGGCGTAGCTTCCGGTCGCGAGCAGCGACGCGTAGCGGGCCACCCCGGGTCCGTCCTTCGCCTCGACCGTGCAGATCCGCACCCCGCGGTCCTGGGCGGTGTAGGTGAGGCGACCGCGCTGCTCCCGGATCACCGGCTCCTCGGACCCGTCGTCGAGCACGACCAGCGCCGGCCGGGTGGTCGGCGCCGGCTCGGCGAACGGGTCGGCGAACAGGTCACGGTCGACGGTCTCGGACATCACCGGCAGCAGGTGCTCGGCGTCGGCGGCCAGCGCGGGTCGCCCGGAGCGATGCCGCAGGGCCTCCGCCACCCGGCGCCCCGCGCGCGCCGACAGCACCGAGCCACCCCACACCAGTGGCAGCGCGTCGCCCAGGGCGAGGGCGAGGTCCTTGGCCGTGTTGCCGGAGATGTCGCTGTGCGGGCTGCACGCGATCGCCACCTCGTCCAGCGCCTCGGCGACGGCCTCCCCGTCGACCTCTGGGCCGAGTCCGATGTGATGCAGAGCCTGCAGGACCACGACCGCCGAGGCGAGGGCGTCGTCGGTGTGCGTCGGCAACACGATGCTGTAGCGCCCCTGCGCATGCTCGGCGAGCACCGAGTGCGGCGGGCAGGCCGCGATCAGGCCGCAGCCACGGCGGATCGCCTCAGTACAAGCCGACGCGGTGCCGGAGTCGCCGCCGCCGGGGGCCAGGACCACGACGAGATCGAGCGGTCCGGCCCACCCGGGCAGGCCCGGGCCCGGCCAGGCTACGAACGGGACCGGGCACCAGGGTTCGAGGACGGCACGTAGCAGCCGGGCGTCGGTGCCGGCGACGATCAGCGCCCGAGGGACGTCGAACTGGTCGAGCATGCCGCCGACCTCGTCGGAGGCCCCGACCTCGCGGCGCACACGGGCGCCGGCCTCGGCCAGCCGGCGCAGGTCGACGTCGGCACTCTCCAGCGCCGTCGCGTCGTCGAGCAGAGCGTCGTCGAAAATCTCCCCGGCCATCGCCCCGCGCTCCCGCTAGGCCTGCTGGTCCGGTGCCTGCCGGCCCGTGACCTGGTCGTCCGGTGCTGCACCTGCGGGGCGCCGCGCCTCCTCGACCAGGAGCACCGGGATGTCGTCTCGGACGGGGTAGGCCAGCCCGCACCCCGTGCAGACCAGCTCGCTCGCCTCCTCGTCGACCGCGAGCACAGAGCGGCAGTCGGGGCACACGAGGATCTCCAGCAGGGCAGGGTCGAGGTTCATGAGCTGCTCCTGATCAGCTTGAGGACGTCGTCGCGCACCGCGGTCATGTCCGACACCTCAACGCCTTCGGCGTTCAGCCGCAGGAGCGGCTCGGTGTTGGAGGCGCGCACGTTGAACCACCAGTCGTCGTGCTCGACGGTGAGGCCGTCGAGGTGGTCGACGGTGACGCCCTGGCGGCCGGCGTACTCCTGCTCGATGCGCGCCAGCGCGGCGTCCTGGTCGTCGACCGTGCTGTTGATCTCACCGGAGGCGGCGTAGGGCGAGTAGTCGGCCAGCAGCGACGACAAGGTGGTGCCGGCGTCGGTCGCCGCGAGTGCCGCCAGCGCGTGCAGCGCGGCGAGCATGCCGGAGTCGGCGCGCCAGAAGTCGCGGAAGTAGAAGTGCCCGGAGTGCTCGCCGCCGAAGATCGCGCCGGTCTCGGCCATCGTGCCCTTGATGTAGGAGTGGCCGACCCGGGAGCGCACGGGGTTGCCGCCGTGCTTGCGCACGATCTCGGGCACCGCCCGCGACGTGATCAGGTTGTGGATCACGGTGGCACCGGGGTCGCGCTCCAGCTCGCGTACGGCGATGAGGGCGGTCAGCGCCGACGGGGTGACGATCTCACCGCGCTCGTCGACGAGGAAGCAGCGGTCGGCGTCGCCGTCGAAGGCCAGGCCCACGTCGGCGCCGACCTCCACGACCTTGCGCTGCAGGTCGGCCAGGTTGGCGGGCTCGATGGGGTTGGCCTCGTGGTTGGGGAAGCTGCCGTCGAGCTCGAAGTACAGCGGCACCAGCTCGACGTCGAGGTCGGCGAACACGGCCGGGACCGTGTGGCCGCCCATGCCGTTGCCGGCGTCGACGACGACCTTCAGCCGGCGGCCGGTGACCGGGACGAGCTTGTGCAGGTGTGCGGCGTACTCGCCGAGCATGTCGCGCCGCTCGACGTTGCCCGGCGGGCGGTCTCCGGCGGGCTGTGTTGGTCGCTGGGCGTTCTCGCCGGACTCGACGAGCTCCTGGATCTCGGCGAGGCCGCTCTCCTTGCCGACGGGCGCGGCACCGGGGCGGCAGAGCTTGATGCCGTTGTACTGCGCGGGGTTGTGGCTCGCGGTGAACATCGCCCCGGCCGCGTCGAGCGCCCCGGAGGCGAAGTACAGCTCGTCGGTGGAGGCCAGTCCGATGTCGACCACGTCGACGCCGCTCTCGGTGAGCCCTTCCGCGAACGCCCGCGCGAGCGGCTCCGAGGACTCCCGCATGTCGTGGCCGACGGCGACCCTGCCGTCGTCGGCGGCGAGGTTCTGGACCGCCGCGAAGGCCGCGCCGATACGCCGGGAGAGGTCCTCGTCGAGCTGGTCGGGCACGACACCGCGGATGTCGTAGGCCTTGAAGATGGCCGAAAGATCAGGCACGGATGGACTTCTCTCTCGCTTGGGGGGCCGGTCACATCGACCTTATCGAGTGGGCTCAGGGCGTGATGGTAAACGGTGGGCCGTCGCGAGCCTCGCATCCACGGGATGCCTCGCAAGGCGCAGGCGCGCAGGCATACCGGTGCTGTACGTCGAGCGGCTGCAACACAGCGAGGCGCCCGTGGGGCGGCGCGCAGCAGGCCATGCCGTCTACCAACACGTCCTAAGGCTCGGTGGAGCGCAGTACGCGCAGGTGCCCGCGGCGTCCGACCTCGACGGTCCCGGCCGGTGTGGCGGTCTCGGCTCGGGGCCGGGCCGCCTCGCGGACGGCGTTGGCCAGTGCCTCCAGATCGTCGTCGGAGGGGCCGAACGCGTCCGGATCGGGAGCGAGCCGCAGGACCTCCCAGCCGCGCGGGGCGGTCAGGCCCTCGGCATGCGACTCGCACAGGTCGTAGCAATGCGGCTCGGCGTACGTGGCCAGCGGACCCAGCACCGCCGTCTGGTCGGAGTAGACATACGTCAGTGTGGCCACGGCGGACCGCATGCAGGCGGTGCGCGAGCAGCGACGAACAGGGCTCACCCGGGGACCGTACCGTCCCGTGCCCCCGGGCGTATGCATTGGCGTCCGCGAACCTCCGTGTCGTGACCGGTGTGGGTACCGGCCCGGTGACCCAGGGCGTGTTTGCAAACACGCCCTAGGCTGCGCAGCATGTCCGTCCCCGACGCGCTCCAGCCGGAGCCGCAGCCGCCCCGCCCCTCAGTGCGCCGCGACCGGCACGGTCGCGGCATGCGGGGCCCGACGGCACTGCCCGGCCCGCTCTCACCGCGCGGCACCGGCTACCCCGCGAGCGCGGCCCGCCGGTTCGACGACCTGGTGCTCTCGCTGGTGCGGCCCCTGCAGGAGCGCTGGCCCGACCGGCTTCGTGACGTGGAGTTCGGCGTCGAGGAGACACCCCTGCTGCCCAGGGACTGGAACCCCGAGGAGATCCCGCTGGCGACCCTGGTGCCGGCCTCGCCGTCGGCGCCGGCGCGGATCGTGCTGTTCCGGCGCCCCATCGAGCTTCGCTCGGGCGACCGGACCGAGGCGTCCGCGCTGGTCCTCGACGTACTCGTGGACCAGGTGGCCGAGCTGCTCGGTCTCGACCCCGCCGACGTCGACCCGCGCGACGACAGCTGACCGGACGAACTGGAGCGATCAGGGCACGGGTGCGTACTCGACCGGGGGCTGGTCGATGCGCAGGCGTAGCGGTGCCAGGGGGTACGCGCTGCGCAGCTCGCCGCTGCCCTCCGCGCGCGACCATGCCATCGAGGCGACCAGCGGGCCGCTGCCCGACCGGCGCACCGTGACGAACGCCGCACGCTCACCGCCCACGTCGACCGTGCGGGTCTGGCCGCCGCGGATGTCCAGCGTCCGGCGTCCCAGCGAGCCTCCGTCGGCCGACGAGGTGACGACGTCGACGGTGAGCGCCGTACGTCCGGTGCCGCTGAGCACCAGATCGCCGTCGAGGCGTGGGAGCAGCGGGGCGACCGTCGTCTCGTCGACCTCGTCGGCGGCGACGGCGAAGGACTGGTCCTGCAGCGGGCTCCCCGATCCGGTCCGCAACGACGCCGTGACCGGCTGGTCGGCCGTGAGCCGGATGCCGGCGGGCGCGGCGTCGACCACGCCGCGCGGGACCTGGGTCTCCACGGTGGTGCCGGCGGGCACGGTGACGTCCTCGAGGCCGCTGGGCGTGAAGGCGCCGCGGGCGCCCAGCACCTCGACGCGTACGACCGCGGTGCTCGCGCCCGGGTTGACCATCGACAGGGTCCGCTCCCCCGGGCCGCCGGGGACTCCGGTCATGGAGGCGGTACGCCGCGGCTCGGCAGCGGCGGGGACGGTCTCGACACCGGCCGGGTCGAGCACGTCGGTCGTGGTCTCCTCCAGCGATGCCGCGACCTGCCCCTGCCGCGCGGTCACCTCGACCGAGACGCTCTCCGCGCCCGGCACGAGCTCGGACAACCGCAGCGAGGTGCTCTCACCGGGCGCGATCGCCATGCCCTGCTCGGCCGCGGACTCGAGCGGACCGTCCGGGCCGTAGAACGACAGGTCGGCGACCGCGACTCCCGTCGTGGGGTTGGTCAGGTTGAGCACCGACGAGCGCTCGGGCGTGCTCGCCGTACCGACGAACCACCAGTGCGGTCCGGGTGGGTGGCAGGAGCCGGCCGCCAGACCGCGCCGGTTCGGGCCGTCGAACGATGCCGCGACGGCGGCGCTCAGCCCGCCGGCCAGCGCCCCCTCGGCGCTGATCCGCACGCCGCGCACGACCCGAGGGCCGGAGCCTGACCATGCCGTGCCGCGGTCGTCCAGTCGCGCGAGGGGGCCGCCGTCGGTACCGATCCGGACCGGCGACGTCGGCAGTCCGCGCGGGATCGGGACTCGTGGCGCCACCGCCGTGGCGGCGACGGTCTCCGCGTCCGGGGCGGGTGGGCACACCAGCGTGGTGCTCTCCACCGGGACGCTGCGGGCCACCGGCGCCGACGGGGGCTCGGAGCGCGGGACCACCTCGGTCAGCAGGACCAGCCCGAGGGCGAGGACCACGAAGAGGGCCGCGGCGGGGTCAGTGCGTCTCATCGGTCCTCCGTCGTCCGGGCGCGACCAGGACCAGCGCGACCACCAGGACTCCGCCCTGCAGGACGAGCCACCAGAGCCGGCCGGACTCGTGCTCGACCACCAGCTGTCCGCTCCCGGCGGCGAGCCCGAAGCCCTGCCCCCAGCCGTCCACGACCGTGGGCTCGAGGTCCTGGCCGTCGAGGGTCGCGCGCCATCCGTCGTCGGCCTGCTCGCCCAGCGAGAGTCGGCTCGCGGAGCCTGCGGGACCGCCTGAGGGAAGACCTGAGGGAAGAACGGTGTCGACGGCACCCGCTCGACTGTCGAGCACCTCGGCGGTCGCGGGCGCGCCGCCACCGGTCGCGATGCGCACGGGGCCTGCAGGCGCGTCCAGCTCCCACGCGGTGCCGGGAAGGCTGCCCGAGCTCGACCGAACGAGACCCGGGGCACCGTCGACCGCGGCGGTCGCGTCCCGCGCGGCCCCCGGCGGACCGGAGAGCAGCACGTAGCCCACGCCCTCTTCGGCCAGGGCCGCCACGTCGGCGGCGGTCGGCTCGGTCACCAGTCGTGCCGCCAGGTCGGTCAGCTCCGCGGGCTGCTCACCGACCACGGCGTCCTGGCCGATGTAGAGACCCGGGCCGCGCGACAGGCTTGCGGACAGACCTCCGGGTCTGGCCGACAAGATCAGCGTGCGCGGCGCCTGCGGGGTCTGCTGCGAGTCGGCCATGAACGCCGGCACCGGCGCCGGGCTGTCTCGGCGCAGCAGCGGCTGGCCCTGGGCGAACATCCACCAGCCCAGACCCAGCAGCGGGGCGACGAGGGCCGCGACCGCCACCACCGCCACCAGCGGCTGCTGCCACCCGAAGCTCGCACCGGCCAGCCGCGACGACGCGCCGTCGGCCACCGCAGCGGCAGCGACGACGGCCGCCGCCTGCACCAGCAGTACCGCGAACCCCGGCCAGGCCCGGTCGTAGACCTGCAGGAGGACGACACCCAGACCCACCACGCCCACGAACCAGGCAGGGAGTACGACCGCGCGGCGGTCGGTGCGCAGGAGCGCGACCAGCGCGCCGAGCACGAGGCCGGCGTACAGCCACACCGGCGCCTCTCCGGGCCCCCCGGGACGACCCAACGCCAGCTCCCAGCCCGACACGGCGAGGTCGCCGGTGACCCCGGCCGCGTAGCCCGCCTCGCCGTGCGTCCACCGGTCGAGGTCGACGCCGAGGTACAGCAGCCACGGGAGCAGCAGCAGCGCCGCGGTGACGAGCATGCCGACCAGCCGCCGAAGCAGCGCGTCGTCGCCGCCGGAGCGCAGCCACGCCGTCACCGCGAGGACCGCCGCGACCGGCAGCGCGAGGGGCACGAACGCCGCCAGGACCGCGAGCAGCAGTCCGGTACCGACGGCCGCGCGCACCCCGCCCGTCGACCCCCGCCCCGAGCCGGAGGCGGACCCGGCCATCGCCAACGCGCATCGAGCGGCGAGCGGGAGCACGACCGCGGCGGCGACGGTGCCGAGCCGGCCCTGGGCGACCGCGCCGGTCAGCAGCGGCAGCAGCCCGTAGGTGACGGCCGCCCACACCGCGACCGGCCGAGAGCGGACCACGCGCCGGACGAACACGTAGCCCGCGAGCGCCGTCAGCGGCGCGGAGAACGCGAACAGGATCCCGACCACCAGCCAGGCCTTGCCCAGCAGGAGAGTGCCGAGTGCGCCCAGGACCACGACGTACGGCGGGGCGGGGATGTCGCTGCCCAGGGCCACCGGATGCCAGGACTCGGCGTACGTGCGCCACCAGTCGGCGGCACCGGGCGGCGTGGGCAGCAGTGCACCCCCCTGCAGCAGGCCGGCGCCGAACAGCAGTTCGGAACCCACGACCAGCGAGAGGACCGTCAGCACGAGCGCGGCGATCGCCATCGGCGCGCGCAGCATCAGGGTCAGCGCCCCGGGTTCGACGGTGAGGTTCTGCGCCTCCTCGGGCACGGGGCCGGTCTCGGACTCCACGCCGGCGCGGCGGTTGCGTTCGGCGACCGCCTCCATCGCTTCGGCGACCACCTGGCCGGTCAGCTCCAGGCCGTGCCCGTACGGCGCCCACCAGGCCGGCAGCAGCCGGCGTACCTGCGCCTTGCGCGACCGCGGGAGACGCCGACGGCGCCGCCGCGCACGCCACATCCGGGCGGGTGCGGCGAGCACCGAGCCGACCGCGGCCAGCTCGTCCCACGCCTCGCGCGGCGCCTTGAGCAGCAGCATCCCGAGCGCCCGCAGTACCGACCCGAGAACCAGGCGAACGGTCAGCAGCGGCACCGCCCAGGAACGGCAGTTGGCCAGCACGGTGTAGAGCACGTGCTTGCGGGCCAGCCGGTTGGCGCGACCGTGGGCCGCGTCGATGCTGCGCTGCCCGCGTGCGCCGGCCTCGGCGTGGTAGACCACCGCGTCCGGCGAGACGACGGCGCGCATGCCGGCCTTGGCCGCTCGCCACCCCAGGTCGAGGTCGTCGGCGAAGATCGGCAGGTCGGCGTCGAAGCCGCCCAGGTCGTCCCACACCCGGCGCCGGATGAGCATGCCCGCGCTGCCGACGGCGAGCGTGTCGCGCGCCCGGTCGTGCTGGCCCTGGTCGTACTCGCCGGCGTCGACGCCGGTGACCCGGCGCGCGGTCCCGGTGACGGTCAAGCCGACCTCGAGCAGCCGCTTGCGGTGCGGCCACTCGCGCACCTTCGGGCCCACCAGCGAGACCCCGGGGTCGCGACCGGTCGCACCGAGCAGGTTCTGCAGGGCGTCGGGGTCGAGCTGCATGTCGTCGTGCAGCAGCCAGACCCAATGTTCGACACCGTGCTCTAAACCGGGGTCGACCCCCGACTCCCACGAGCGCTCTCCGACTGCCGCCCCGTTCTCACCGAGGTGTGCGAGTCCGCGGGCCACCGCGGCACCGAAGCCCAGTCCGCGCTCGGCGCTGACCACGGCGTCCGGTCCGAGCGCCTGGTCGAGCATCTGCGCGGTCTCGTCGCGACTGCCGGTGTCCACCGCGACCAGCCGGTCCGGCAGCCGGACCTGGCTCTCCAGCGAGCGCAGCAACCGCGGCAGCCAACGGGCGCCGTCGTGAGCGACGATGACGGCCGTGACGAGTGGGCGACCCCGCGTCAGGTCGGCAGCGGGGCTCATGCGAAGGGACAACCTCGACTCGTCGGAAACTGGGTTCCGGCACAGCCTAGTGCCCCGGCACTGCACGACCCGTGGCACGCGTACGTCAGGGCGCGCGTCCCTTCGTGACCGCGGTCAGCTGACGCGCTTCTTGAGCTTGCGACGCTCCCGCTCGGACATCCCGCCCCAGATGCCGAACCGCTCGTCGTTCTGCAGTGCATACTCCAGGCACTCGGCCTGGACCTCACACGTCAGGCACACCTTCTTGGCCTCACGCGTGGAGCCCCCCTTCTCCGGGAAGAACGCCTCTGGGTCGGTCTGGGCGCACAGCGCCCGTTCCTGCCAGGTCAGCTCTTCGTTGTCCGCCAGATCGAGCACATCGAACTCATGCACGATGCCCGCCTCCTCGCCCCTGTGGTACCTCTCGAATCGGTCCGCCGTCCTTGCGCTGGCTTGCGGGGGAGCCAAGTGAACGACACGAGTGAAATTACATGCCCGTAAATGCCGTGAAGTCAAGCGGAAGTCTGGTATTCGCGGGTTCCCGCATGTAAAGCCTCTGCGGCGGGTACAAGCGCGCGCCCGCGCGGAGGGCGCGTCCCCGGCGCGGACACGCACGGTGGACACTCTCCCCATGCACATCACCGCGCTCTCCGGAGGGATCGGCGGCGCGCGCTTCCTGCGTGGCCTGCTGAGCCACCTCGACGGCATCGGCAGCGCCGCCGGCGACACGCCCGGCCCGCGCCGCCTGAGCGTCTTGGCCAACACCGCCGACGACATGTGGATGTTCGGGCTGCGCGTGTGCCCCGACCTGGACACCGTCATGTACACGCTGGGCGGCGGCATCGACGAGGAGCGCGGCTGGGGTCGCCGGGACGAGACCTGGCACGCCAAGGAGGAGCTCGCGGCGTACGGCGTCGAGCCGAGCTGGTTCGGACTCGGCGACCGCGACCTCGCCACGCACGTCGTACGCACGCAGATGCTCGGGGCCGGCTACCCGCTCTCCGACGTCACCCGCGCGCTGTGCACCCGCTGGCCGGTGCCGCACGAGACCGGCGTCGGGCTCCTGCCGATGACCGACGACCGAGCCGAGACCCACATCGTCGTCGACGACCCGGACAGCCTGTCGGGTCGCGCGGTGCACTTCCAGGAGTACTGGGTGCGCATGCGCGCACAGGTGCCCGCACGTGACGTCGTGGTAGTCGGCGTCGAGGAGTGCAAGCCCGCGCCCGGCGTGCTCGACGCGATCGCCGACGCCGACGTCGTGCTCCTCCCACCGTCGAACCCGGTGGTGTCGGTCGGGACGATCCTCGCCGTACCCGGGATCTCCGACGCGCTGCGCGCGACCTCGGCGCCGGTCGTGGGCATCTCGCCGATCGTGGCCGACCGGCCCGTACGCGGCATGGCCGACGCCGTGCTCAGCGCGATCGGTGTCGAGACCAGTGCGGCCGCGGTCGCGCTGCACTACGGCGCGCGCGCCGACGGGGGCATCATCGACGGCTGGCTGGTCGACTCCTCCGACGCGGCGGCGGTCGATCCGGTCGTCGCGGCCGGCATCGCCTGCCGGTCGGTGCCGCTGATGATGACCGACGTCGCGGCGACGGCGGCGATGGCCGCGGAGGCGCTCGACCTGGCAGCGGAAGTACGGCGGTGAGCGCGGACCTGACCGTCAGCGGAGCCGACGGGGTGCCCGAGGTCGTGCCCGGCGACGACCTCGCCGCGATGGTCGTCCGGCACGTGCCCGACCTCCGCGACGGAGATATCGTCGTAGTGACGAGTAAGGTCGTCAGCAAGGCGGAGGGCCGAACCGTACGCACCGACCGGCTCTCCGCGATCGAGGCCGAGACCTCTCGGGTGGTGGCTCGACGTGGGCCGACGACGATCGCGCGCACACCGCACGGCCTGACGCTCGCGGCCGCCGGTGTCGATGCCAGCAACGTCGAGCAGGGCACCGTCGTGCTGCTGCCGCTGGACCCGGACGCGTCGGCCCGCTCGATGCGGTCGCGCGTGCACGACCTCACCGGGGCGAACGTGGCCGTCGTCGTGACCGACACCGCCGGTCGTCCCTGGCGCGAGGGGCAGACCGACATTGCCGTGGGATGTGCCGGGCTGGTGCCGCTCGACGACCACGCCGGGCGCTACGACGGGCAGGGCAACCTGCTGTCGGTGACCGCGCCGGCGGTCGCCGACGAGGTGGCCGCGGCCGCCGACCTGGTGATGGGCAAGGTCTCGGACCGGCCGTTCGCGGTCGTCCGCGGCCTGCAGGCGAGGGTGCTTTCCGCGGGGTCGGACGGACCGGGTGCCCGCGCTCTGATCCGCCCCGACGAGGGTGACATGTTCGCGCTGGGAGCACGCGAGGCGGCGCTGGCCGTCGTCCTGCGCGACGACCCGCAGGACCTGACGGCCCTTGCTGCACTGGCGTCCTCGGCCGAACCGGTCGACGCCGCCGACCTCGTCGCGCTGGCCGCAGGGAAGGTCGCGACCCGTCTCGACGTCCGCGCACTCGACGACGGCGGCGGGGCCGGGCCGCCCCGGGAGGTCGAGGTGGCCGGAGCCGACGACGTGGTCGTCTCCGGCGCGCTGGAACGGGTCTGCGCACTCGCCGTGGTGCACGGCTGGCAGGTCGTGGGCGACGACCGGAACCTCGGCCGGTGCCGGATCGTCCTACGTTGCGGCCCGGCGAATCCGTAGACTCGACTCGCTGCGGTTCATCGACCGACCCCGAACAGAGAGCACACACGTGGGCAAGTCCAGCAAGTCCAACGAACGCCGCGCGCGCGTCGAGCAGATCGAGCGTGAGCGCAAGCGCGCGGAGCGTAAGCGGATGCTGATGTTCGGCGGTGTCATCGGCCTCGTCGCGGCCGTGATCATCGGGGTCACCGGATGGACGCTGTACTCCGACTGGCGTGCAGACCAGGCGGTCGCCGCGACCGACCTGCAGGAGTTCGGCGTCTCCGAGTCCGCCGCCGGGTGCGACCCTGTCGAGGAGACGCCCGCCAGCGGCGGAGCCGACCACATCTCGCCGCCGCAGCCGGTGCAGTACTCCCAGGCACCGCCGGCCTTCGGGCCGCACCGCCCCGACTGGGCGTCGTTCGAGCGCAAGTTCTACACCGCCGAGGACCGCCCCGAGGTCGCGCAGCTCGTGCACAACCTCGAGCACGGCTACAACATCCTCTGGTACGACGAGACCGTCGCCGGCAACGACCAGCAGCTGCAGCAGATCGAGGACCTCGCGAGCAAGTTCGAGGGCTCGGAGCGCGACCCGGCCAACGCTTTCATCGCCGCTCCGTGGACGGCTGCCGACGGCGGCGAGTTCCCCGAGGGCAAGCACATCGCGCTGACGCACTGGTACGCCGACCCCGACACGGGCGCGGACGAGAAGGGCATCACCCAGTACTGCGAGCAGCTGTCCGGCCAGGTCGTCGGCGACTTCATGGAGGAGTGGACGCAGGACGAGGCCCGCGAAGGCGGCGCTGGTTTCCTGTAGACCG
>DATMEB010000023.1:0-3502 GCA_035557095.1 Nocardioidaceae bacterium
CGGGATGGTCGCGACGGTGGTGGACGTCGCGCCGGAGTTGCGTCCGGCTCTGTTGGAGGCCGGGTTGGGCTCCTCCGACGAGCGGACGCGTGAACTGATCTCGGTGTCGTTCGTGGAGTCGGTGGGTCCGTGGGACGCCGACGTGGAGCCGTTCGTTGCGACCTGGCCCGAGCGGTTGGCCCGCGAGGCCCGTTTCTACGTCTGACTCGCGATGACGTCGCTGTCGTCGGGGACGTGTGAGGCCGGCTGGATCGATCCACCAACCCGTCAAGCCGCGCCGCCGTCGCCACTTCGCCCTCGGCTACCGCAGCCCCGCCGAGTACGAACGAACTTTCGACCCCACTACGCTGCTACCCATCGCGGCATGACCCGGTCTCCACACCCTCGGGGAAGCCCAGCTCACCGTGAACGTTCGTGGTCAGGGCGCTAGATCATACGGCGCCGTACCCGCCACACCACCACACCGATCAGGACCGCCGCGACGGCGATGAACAGGGCCGCCTCGATGAGCTGGAACGTCCAGAACCGGTCGGCCGGGTGGTAGACCCCGAACTGCTGGATGCCCCGCGCGTGCAGGAACTGGTTGAGGTTGGTGCCGGCCCGGTTGGCGGCGCCCTCCAGCTCGTAGTACTCGGTCCAGCTCAGCCTGCGCCCGGTGGCGTCTGCGTAGCCGTGTTCGATCATCCAGTCAGCGAAGCTGGGCACGGGCCGGTGCCCCGCCTGGTCCTTCGAGCCGCCGACGGGGACCGGCTCCATGGTGGTGAGCGGCGTGGCGTACGCGGGACGGGCCAACAGCGCCACCGACATCCGGGCGGCGAGGAACGCCCCGAACGCGACGCCGAACGCGGGCAGGCTGCGCCGCAGGATCGCCCCGGCGGCGGTGGCGACGCCGAACGCGAACAGCGCGTACGCCACCGGAACAAGTCCCTCCAGGTCGAAGGCGTCGTACTGCAACCGCCCTTCCCACGCGTCGAACGGCTGACGGAACCAGGTGAGCACCGCGGTGAACATCCCGGTGAGCGCGACGGTGACGCCGGCCAGTGCCGCGAGCTTGGCCGCCAGCCAGCGCATCCGCGGCACGGCCTGCGTCCAGGCGAGCTGCCAGGTGCCGTCCTCCAGTTCGCGCGCGAGCAGCGGCGCACCGAGGAACGCACCGATGACGACGGGGACCAGATAGAAGCCCGCCAGGAGGTTCTCGACGTACCCGTACTCCTCGTCGAGCCGGCGGAAGGAGGCCGCGCAGGCCTCGTTGATACCGGCCTCTCCCGCACACCGGGCGGGACCGCCGGGGAACAGGTCGTGGGCCTGCGTCCCGAGCACGAGCAGGGCAATGCCGAACATGCCGACAAGCAAACCCAGGACGCAGACCTCGGTCCGGTGCTGGCGCCAGATCAACCACGTCATGCCGCCACCCCCGACGTGACCGCGGCGCTCGGCTCGGACGGCCGGCGCAGGTACGCCAGCACCAGGTCCTCCAGCGCGACCGGCTGGGCCTGCCACCCAGGCGCGGCCGGGATCGCGCCGTCGCGTACCAGCAGGGTCGTGTGCCGGTCGCTGTGGACGGCCTCCACGACGGCGCCGGCCCGGTCGAGGTCGGTGGCCGTGCGCGGGCCGACGAGCAGCCGGTGCTCGGCGAGGAGGGTGTCGATGTCACCGGTGAGCGTGACCCGGCCGTGGTTGAGCACGACCAGGTGGTCGCAGACGCGCTCCAGCTCGTGCACGACGTGGGAGGAGAACAGGACGGTCACCCCGCCTTCGGCCACCGCGCCCATGAGGACCTGCAGGAACTCGTGCCGGGCCAGCGGGTCGAGGCTGGCCACCGGCTCGTCGAGGACAAGCAGGTCCGGCCGCTTCGCCAGGGCCAGAGCCAACGCGACCTGGGCCTGCTGCCCGCCGGAGAGCGTACCGGCCCTGCGGTCGAGCGGGATGCCCAGCTTCGCCAGCCGGCGCTCGGCCAGCCCCTGGTCGAACCGCAGGTTGCAGGCCCGGCCGAAGCGGAGCATCTCGGCGACGGTGAAGCGCTTGTACAGCGGGTGGTCCTGGGCCAGGAACCCGACCCGGGACAGAGTTTGCGGGGTGCTGGCGGTGACGTCGTGGCCGAGGACCTCCACCGTGCCGGTGCTCGGTGCCAGCAACCCGACGACCAGGCGCAGCAGCGTGGTCTTGCCCGCGCCGTTCGGCCCGACCAGGGCGATCACGCCGCCCGCCGGCAGGGCCAGGGTGCAGTCGCGCAGCGCCCAGCCCTTCCGGTACCGCTTGCCCACACCGTCGGTGCGCAGCGCGAACTCGGTCGCTGTCACGCCACGTCCTCATTCCTCGTCTGCTGGTGGACGGAAGTAAAAAGCGCGTTGACCGCCTGCTCGTCGAGGCCGGCCGCGTAGGCGCGGCGCAACCAGGTCGCCAGGCCGCGGCGCAGCGACGTGTACGTCGATGCCGACATCGCGGCCGACTGCTGTTCATTGACGAACGTGCCCTGGCCGGGCCGGCCGGTGACCAGGTTCTCCTGCTCCATCTGCCGGTACGCCTTGGCGACGGTGTTCGGATTGATCGCCAGGTCCTCGACCACCTCGCGGATGAGCGGGAGGCGGTCACCGGGTTGGAGAAAGCCCAGCAGCACCGCCTGGCGGACCTGCTGGACGAGTTGCAGGTACGGCGGCACGCCGGAGTGGGTGTCGAGCCGGAAGACGAACACGGTAGCCCCTTACTGCTTTACTAGTACCATAGTAAAGCAGCAAGTTGGCGGTCAAGAGAGCCGACGCGCCCGCACGACCGCGGCACCGGATCCGGGCGCACGCCTGCCCCGACCGCCGGCGGGTACCCGCGCGGTCGGGGCGCGGCGGCGACAGTGACAACGGACCGGCGATGTACGCGATGAGGCGGCTGGCCGCGTGGACCGCGGCTGGGGCACGTATCGGTATGGCCGTCCTCGGTGGCGTGGCGGGATGGAACTTGCTCCACTGCCCGGCCCAGGGGGTGCTCTCGGCCGGGAAGACGTAGTTGTTGACCGTGGCCCCGGTGACCAAGGACAGGCCGCCGGAGACCAAGAACCTTTGTATCGTGGCGGGCGTGGACGCCCCTGAACTCACCGCCCTACAGGAACGCGCCCGCCTGCGGGCCGCCGCCCGGGCGGGTGGCGCCGACCGGCTGCGCGGCCACATCGTCTGTGACGGGCTGGTCCGCATCTTCAAGGCCGAAGGGGTCGAGGTCGTCGCCCTACAGGGCTTGGATCTCGTGGTCGACCGGGGTGACCTGATGGCCTTGGTCGGCGCCTCCGGATCGGGCAAGTCGACGCTGCTCACGATCCTGTCCGGGCTCGACGTGCCCACCGCCGGCACGCCGACTACGAACAGACCCTCACACCGACTACGCTGCATCAGGTCGCGGCATAACCCGGTGTCCACATCCCGGGGGGAAGCCCAGTGCCGCGCTCGACGTCATGCATGTCGGAGAGCCGAATCTGACATGTCAGATGTCATCGACGTCGGAGCCTCCGGCCGGCCGG
>DATMEB010000024.1:0-5314 GCA_035557095.1 Nocardioidaceae bacterium
GCGCCGATCCTGTTCGGGCTGGACAAGTTCACGAACCTGCTCGTCGACTGGCCCACCTATCTCGCCTCCTGGGTCGACGGCCTCGCGCCGGGCAGCCCGCAGACCGCGATGTACGTCGTCGGCGTGGTCGAGATCATCGCCGGGGTCGTGGTCGCACTCGCACCGCGCTTCGGTGGCTGGCTGGTGGCCGCGTGGCTGTTCGGCATCATCGTGAACCTCCTGACGATCCCGGGCTTCTACGACGTCGCGTTGCGCGACTTCGGCCTGCTGGTCGGCGCGGTCGCGCTGGCACGGCTGGCCGTGGCGTACTCCCCCACCCGGACGTAGGGCACCCCGCTCTTGCGCCGAGATTGCGCGAATGGCCCCCGCTGCGGCAGCAGGCTCAGGCAGTGCCCGGGCCATTGGCGCAATCTCGGCGCGAAGGACTGGCGCGAAGGACTGGCGCCAAGGACTGGCGCCAAGGACTGGCGCCAAGGACTGGCGCCAAGGACTGGCGCCAAGGACTGGGGCCAAGGACTGGGTCAGGGGAGCACGGGCAGCGGCGTCTCGCGACCCGAGGCCGAGGCCGACTTCTCCGCCGCGGCGAGCAGCTTCTCGAACTGCTCGGGGTCGGTGGTGTTGACCCCCAGCGGGCAGTCGAGCTTGCCCTCGCCGTGGAAGTCGCTGGACCCGGTCTGCACCAGGCCGAGAGTGGCGGCGACGTGCCGCAGCTCGGAGCGGGCGGTGCTGTCGTGGTCCTGGTGGTCCACCTCGACGCCGGTGAGCCCGGCCTCCTTCAGCGCGGCCAGGACGTCGGTGTCGAGCGACCGCCGGCTGTGCCTGCCCCACGGGTGTGCGACCACTGACACGCCGCCCGCACCGGCGACCATCCGCACCATCTCGACGAGGTCCGAGGCGTACCGGTCGACGTAGGCCGGACGTCCCTTGGACAGGAAGCGGTCGAACGCCTCGGAACGGTCGCGCACCACGCCCTTGGCCACCAGCGCGTCGGCGACGTGCGGCCGGCCGGTCGCCTCCGCGGGACCGGAGACGGCCTCGACGTCATCCGCGGTGATGTCGACGCCGACCTCCCGCAGACGCTCCAGCGTCGTCGGCAGCCGGGCCGTTCGACCGTCGAGCACCAGGCGAAGCTCCTCGGCCAGCGGCGGGTAGCCGGGGTCGAGGAGATACGCGAGCAGGTGCACTCCTCGGCCGCCGTACGTGCAGGAGATCTCCATCCCGGGCACGAACCCCACCCCGAGGTCGACCGCCGCGGCGCGGGCGTCGTCCCACCCGACGGCGGTGTCGTGGTCGGTGAGGGCGATGACGTCGAGGCCCGCCACTACCGCCCGCCCCATGAGCTCAGCTGGTTTGTCGGTGCCGTCGGAGCGGTCGGAGTGGGTGTGCAGGTCGATTCGCACCCGCGGCCTCCTCAAACTCTTGCGGCAACGCGGGAAGCCTACAGAGGGGTCAGGAGTCGTCGAGCCACGGCGAGCGGTCGCCGTAGGCGAAGAGCTCGACCTCGCGGCCGAGGTCGCGTACGTCGGCCAGGACGATCTCCTCCATCATCAGCGCCCCGGCGGTCTCGGGGTGGAGCACCAGCCACAGCCAGCGCCCGGCCGCCTCGCCGGCGTACACCGCCCGGTCGGACGCGGCGGTCGGCACGCACCACAGCGAGGTCGGCCGCCCGCCCACCATCGCCTTGGCGTGCGGCGTGCCCTGGTGGAACCCAGGGCCGGGGTCGGAGGTGTCGAGGCCGGCGAACCTGCTGCCGAGGCCGGTGCCCGGCTCCTCGGCGACCACCATCATGTCGGCCGTCCCGCCGAGCGGGTTGGGTCCACTGCACACGAAGACGGTCGCGGTCGCCCGGGTCACGGTGCCCACGTGGCCGTGGCCGGTCACTACCCACCCCGACGGCAGCGGCCACGGCGCCCACACCGGGAGATCCAGGACCGTGGCGTGCTCGGCCAGCGAACGCGCGTCGAGGGGGTGGACGTGCAACGGCACCAGCATGGCTATGACGCTGCCGTGAGGCCACTGGCACGTCAAGTCCTCCCTCGCGCCCCTATCGTGACGTGATGACCCGAGTGCGGTGCGTCGGCGCGCTCGTCCGCGATGAGCAGGGCCGGCTGCTGATGGTGCAGCGCGGACACGCGCCGGCCGCCGGCACCTGGTCGATACCCGGCGGTCGCGTCGAGGCGGGCGAGTCCGATGCCGAGGCGGTGGCGCGCGAGGTGCTGGAGGAGACCGGCCTGGTGGTCAAGCCCGGCGAGCTCGTCGGGACCGTCGAGCGGCCCACGCCCTCCGGCGACGTCTACGACATCTTCGACTACGCCGCCGAGGTGGTCTCCGGCGAGCTCGCGGCCGCGTCCGATGCCGACGACGCGCGCTGGGTGGGTGACGCCGAGCTGCTCGAGCTGCCGTGCAGCCCCGGTCTCGTCGACACCCTGCGCGCCTGGGGCGAGCTGCCCTGAGCTCCGGGGGTCGTGGTCGACCTGACCGCGGGCCGGCGCAGTCAGCGAACGGGGCTGTTCCAGCGCAGGACCACCGGGGTCTCCCGCTCGTAGCCCAGGACCGACACGGTGGCGGTGTCGAGCTTGAAGAAGCGGCCGTCGGTGACGGGCTGCCGGATCCAGCGCGCGCCGAGCGCCCGCAGCGCGTGCGAGTGCCCGAACAGCAGCACCCGGCCGCCCTCCGCGCGCACCTTCGCGATCACGCGGTCGAGCCGGGTGCCGACCTGCTCGGCGGTCTCGCCCCCGGGCGAGGAGTGCGTCCACACCGTCCAGTCGGGGACCTGCTCGCGGATCTGCGGAGTCGTGATGCCCTCGTAGTCGCCGTAGTCCCACTCCACCAGGTCGGCCTCGGTGTGCGTCTGCGTGAACCCGGCCAGCTCGGCGGTACGCCGGGCGCGCTCACGGGGACTGGTCAGCACCAGGTCGAAATCCGTGTCCCCCAGCGTCTTGGCGAGCTTGGCCGCGGCGGCCTCGCCGTCCGGGGTGAGCGGCAGGTCGGTGCGCGAGGTGTGCCGTCCGTCGCGGCTCCACTCGGTCTCGCCGTGCCGCACCAGCCATACCTCGTCAGCCCGTGGCTCTTCAGCGTTGCCCATGCGGCGATGATGCCACCGCCGCCTTCAGGCCAGGCAGACCGAACCGCCCCTCCGGTCGCTCGGCGAGCGACCGGAGGGGCGGTTGGATGCGGTTGGTTCTATCGGCCCGCGCCGAGCAGACGGACCGTCTGCGCCGCCGGGAACCCGCTCGTACGCAGGAAGAGCCCTGCCCGCTTCGGTCCGAACGACTTGGGTGCGAACCTCAGGTAGACCGCGCACTGGGCACCGACCGGCACCTGAACACCACGCCGGCAGACCCGCGGAGGACCGGAACGCATCTGGAAGCTGCGTCCGTTGGCACCCGCCACCCGCACGCCGCGCACCTTGAGCGGGAGCGAGCCGGTGTTGGTGACCGTGATGCGTCGTGTGCGCGCCGCGCCGGCCCGCACGGGCCGGAACTGGATCGTGTTGCGCACGCGCGCCACCGCCGTGGACTTTGCACTGACCCGCACGGTGTGCACTGCCGCGCCGTCGCGGATCCGCAGGGTCGCGGCCGCCTGCTTCGCACCGTTCGGCCGGTACCGCAGCACCACCGCGCAGCCGCCGCCGGGGTTGACGACCCGGCCGCTGGTGCAGGTCGACGACGCCTGCCGGATCGCGTTGCTCCCGGTCAGGGTGGTCGCGCCGAGCGTCTGCGGCTGCGTACCGAGGTTGATCATCCGCACCGTCCTCGTACGTGTCCCGCGGGCGTTGCCGAAGTCGACCGACGTCGGCACGGACACGGCGCGCGGGTTCGCGAGCTTGCCCATGACGGCGAAGTTCGCACTGGTCGCGGTGCCCGAGGGGCCGGTGACGGTGTTGGTCGCGACCGGTCCGCCGACGCCCACGGTCGCCGGACCCTCGGTCGCCGCGTTGCCGAGGTAGCCGGCGGGGCGCGTCGTGTTCACCAGGAAGTCGGTGATGTGTGCGGTGCCCGCCGCCGCAGCGAAGTCGCAGGGCGCCCCACCGCATCCGATGTCCTCGGTGAAGTTGAGGTTGCGCTGCTCGGTCGGGGGCTCGGCGGTGATCGTATGGGTTGTCCCGAAGGGCGTGGTCAGCGTGTAGTCACCCGCCTGGGCGACATCGCCACGGATTCGGACCCGGTCGAAGGTGATCGGCGTCGTGGGCGTGAGCCAGGCTGCCTCGAGCGCGTACTCGACGCTCAGGTCGATACCCGGAGCGGTCAGCGTGCTCGTCGCCATCCAGTAGAAGTTCTCACCGTCGCCGGGAGTGAGGCTGGCGTTGTTGGCGCCGAGACAGTTGCCACTGCCGTCGTCGCACATCTGCAGCGCGGTTCCCACGTTGTCGGTGTAGAACGCGGGGAACCTGAACTGTCCGGGGTCCGGGGGACCTACTCCAGCCGGGTTCAGCGCCTGCGCCGGACCGACCAGCATGAGAGCCGGGACGGCCAGCAGCACGGACGCGGCCGTGAGGATGGCGGGGCGGCGCCAGGATGCCTTGTTGAATGGGCGCCTAGCCAGCGCCCTGGGACTAATTCTCATGATGTTGTCTCTTCTCGAAAGCTCGGGTGTTGCGAGTCAGCAACCGGTGGATGTCGGGTCGAACTGCCGGGGACGGTGTGGGGGCACTGGTCGTCCCCGGCAGCGCGTGTGGTCAGCGTCCGCGGCCGTTGAGCGCGATACGGCGAACGCTGGTCGCGGTGTCGGTCCGAACCATCAGGTCGGTCGTCTTCGGCCCGAAGTTCTGCGGTGCGAAGCGGACGTAGATCGCGCAGGCAGCACCTGCTCGCACCCGAGCGCCCTTGACGCAGCGCGGTCCCTGGCCGGAGCGCCGTTGGAAGGACCTGGCGTTGCCACCGGAGAGGCTGACGCCCCTGATCCGCATGGCCACGACGCCGGTGTTGGTCACGACCACGCGGCGCGTACGGCTTCTCTGACCCACGCTGACCGGACGGAAGCTCACCTGCCGTGCCGACGAGGCGACACCGCTGGTGGTCGCCCTGACGGGCACGCGGTGCGTCGCTGCGATCGAGTTGTCGTTGATGACCAGCGTTCCCGCCGCCGACCTCACGGCACCCGGGCGGTAGCGCAGGTTGACGCGGCAGCTGGCGCCGGAGGCAAGCGAGGCACCACAGCCTCCGGGGGCCACGCTGAACCGGTTCGAGCCCAGCACGCGCACGCCGTTGAGGTTCAGCGCAGCGTCGCCGACGTTGCGCACGGTGACCGCACGCTGGCGAGCTGCCTTGGTGTTACCGAAGTCCACCGACTCCGCGGACAGCGCCGCTGACGC
>DATMEB010000025.1:0-7495 GCA_035557095.1 Nocardioidaceae bacterium
TCGATCGCCTCGAAGGCGGCTTCGTACGGCCTGAGATCGTCCAGTTCACGCCGGGCGCCCAGGCTGTCATCGCGCAGCAACGTGACGATCTCGCTCACGTCCGCTCTTGCCGCCCGCCCGATCGAGTACGACGCCTGCCCGACTGACAGCTGGTCCATGAACCGAGTGTCGACGACCCGGTCGGTGGACGGCAACGCGGCTCTCGGCACTCCCACCCGCCGGCACGTGCCAACGTTGGCCAGGGAACAGAAGCCGAGCCGACCACCAGTACGCAGGCGGCGAAGTGCCGCGGCATCGTGCTGATGGTAGGCCCTGCGATGTGCTTCTTCAGCCGTTGGCGTTTGACGACGACGCCCAGATCAATTCAGGGGACGACCACATGTGATGCGCCGCTCGGCTACTTCCTGCGCGATTTCTGCACAACGAATGCAACCACGAGGAGGATCGCAAGACCCGCGAAGATGACGGTGTAGAGCACGCTCGAGTCTCCTCCAATCGACGCTCCACCGGTCCTCGGCCACGAGGGACGCCGAGCGCCTCACCCCGAACGGACGAACTCACCCGCAGCCTCGTGACTGCGGCGTGGGAAGCGTCCCTTCTTGCGGCCGGCGCCTGCTGGCGATGAATGAGGAGCGTCCGCCCCAAGAGCGGGCTGCAACTCAACCGAACAGCTCCCCCAGCCAGTGCTCCTTCTTCTTGCCCCGATATCCACCGTGGCCCTCGTAGCGATGGTCACGGTCGTCGTCGGAAGGGCGGGTCGAGTACTGCGCGTCCCGGTTCGGTGCGGAAGGGGGAACGACCGAGCGCGACGCCTCGACCTCCGCACGGTCGAGAATCTTGTCGAGCTCACCGCGGTCGAGCCACACGCCACGGCACTCCGGGCAATAGTCGATCTCCACACCTGCGCGCTCGCTCATCACCAGGATCGTTGAGTCGTTGGGGCACTTCATTCGGATCCTCCTCAGGACGGACAGCTCCTCCCAGAGTAGAACGAGCCCTGCCAACGGGCTCCCTCCGCTGTCGTGGGAGAGCGGTGGCAGATCGGGGCCCGAGGTCGAGCTGCGGATGCCGTGTCCGAGGACCCCGTGCTCGACGTTCCACGGGTGGATCGATCAGCGCGGTTGGCTGAGGACCTTCACCGTGGTCGCCTTGCCCGGTGCCTACCTACGTGTTGTCGGCGCTGGTCACGTTCGGCACGGAGACACCGTTGCCGAGCTGAATCGGCCGCAGCCCACATCACTGTCTCGACGGTTTCCGCACGCCCGCCTCGGAACCAGCACTGCTTCCTGGCATGCTCGCCGCCGATCAACCGTGCAGGATCGGCATGTCCGGGCGGGTCTATGCACCGTTGTTCTGACGGTGCCGTTCGACTCGAGAGGCACCGTCAGCCGGGCAGATCTCGTTGGCAAAGGTGGTCCCGCAGGGCACGCGCGGTTGTTGAGAGTTCGCCCTCGGTGGTGAAGCACACGGTGAGGTTGCGGTTTGCCCATGGCTCGTCGAGGGCGATCGCGGCAATGCTTCCGTTGGTGATCCATGTGTCGACGGTGTGTCGGGGCAAGATCGTGATTCCGATGCCGGCGGCGACGGTGCGGCAGACGGCGTCGATGCTGGGCAGGCGAACTCGGTAGGGCGGCTGGGAGCCCAAAGGAAGGGCGTGTCCTGCGAGGTGTTCGTGTAGCGCGCTGGTGTGGCTGAGTCCGACGAAGGGGCGGTTGAGGACATCGGCGTAGGACACCGAGTTGCTGCCTGTGAGCGAATCGTGGGTCGCGGTGAGGACCACGAGGGGGTCCGCGCGCAGTGTCCGGGTTTCGAGTGTGCCGAGATCGACGGTGTCGGCGACGATCCCGAGGTCGGCTCGGCGTTCGGCGACCGCGGCCACGATGCGGTGGCTGGACCGCTCGTCGAGGTCGATGCGGGCGCTCGGGTGGGCGGTCAGGAAGCTGATCAGGGCCTGGGGCAACACGCTCGCGGTTGCTGCGGTGTTGGCCAGGACTCGGACGGTGGCGCCGTGACCGTCGGCGTACTCAGCAAGCTCGATGCGCAGCTGTTCCACGGCTCGCCAGATTGTGCGGGCGTGCCGCAGTAGCAGCATCCCACCCGGTGTTGGTGTCACACCGCGGCGATCGCGGTCGAACAGCGCGGTGCCGACGGTGTGCTCGAGGGCGCGGATGCGGGCGCTGGCCGTGGGCAGCGCGAGGTGTGTCCGGGCCGCGCCGTGGGTGATGCTGCCCGCATCCGCCACGTGGACGACGAGCTCAAGATCGATCAGGTCCATTGCGCCCCTCCGGCTAGGTGCAACCCTTCTGCCTTCGGCCCTAGCAGAGCCTGACCACAAATATGCCGCATTTACCGGGGCAACGGTTGGACTGCAGTCTGTATTTCACGATGGCTGAGTCACTGCACGCTACCCCCGCCAGCTCGACCCACTCCGGGGGCGGGGACCCCCGTGCTTGCACCGAGGGCGGTGGAAGCTTGGCGCTGGCGGGGATCTGTCTGGGCTTCTTCCTGGTGCTGTTCGACGCCACCGCGGTCAACGTGGCCGGCGGGGGGATCGCTGGTTCGCTCGGCGCTTCGGTGATCGAGGTGCAGTGGGTGCTCAACGCCTACACCGTCGCCTTCGCGGCGCTGATGCTCACCGCGGGAAGCCTCGGCGACCGCTGGGGCCACCGCAGGATCTACCTCGGCGGTTCGGCGCTGTTCGCGGTGGCCAGCGCCGCGTGCGCGGTCGCCCCGTCGGCACACCTGTTGATCGGGGCGCGCGCGGTGCAGGGAGCGGGCGCAGCTGCCGTCGTCCCCTGCTCGTTGGCCTTGATCGCGCACCGCTTCCCCGAAGGACGAGCCCGAGCGCGTGCGCTCGGGGTATGGGGTGGAGTGTCCGGGGTCGGGTTGGCCGCCGGGCCGGTTGTCGGTGGTGGGCTGGTCGCCGCCTGGGGGTGGCGAGCCGTGTTCTTGGTGGTGGTGCCCGTCGCCGCGGTTTCCATGGCCATCGTCGCCGCTTGGGTCGAGAAGACCCCACGCCGGCAAGTGGGCCGTCCCGATCTCGTTGGGCAGGTCCTCGCGGTGATCACGCTGGTCTCGCTGACGGCGGCCTTGACCCAGACCTCGACCCTGGGCTGGAGCCACCCCTGCACCCTGGGGCTGCTCGGTGTCGGCGCACTGGCGGGCAGCGGCTTCGTGCTGCTCGAGCACCGCGTGCATGAGCCGATGCTGCCGCCGGTGCTGTTCACCACCGACGGCTTCGGCGGGGTGACCGGCATCGGATTGTTGTTCAACTTCGGGCTCTACGGGGGCCTGTTCTGCCTGACTCTGGTACTCGAGCGCGCGTTGCACCAGTCCGCCGCGGTCACCGGTCTGGTGCTGCTACCCCTGACCGCGGTCGTGGCCATCTGTGCGCTCGTTTCAGGCCGGCTGACCAGCAAATTCGGTCCAAAGACGCCCATGCTGCTGGGACTGACCGGCGGCGTCGTCGGAGCGGGCCTCCTCGCCGGACTCGGCGACCGCCTCGGCGTGGCCGGCCTCGCCGGACTCGGCGCGGTCCTGGGCCTGGTGGGCTTGGCCATGCCCGCGATGACGGATGTCGCGCTGACTGCCGCCGCCCCCCAGCGCGCCGGACTAGGAGCCGCGGTGCTCAACGCCGCCCGCCAAGCCGGTGGCGCTCTCGGCGTCGCCCTGCTCGGCAGCGCCGCGGTTCAGCACGTCGTACCGCGCGGACCCTCGGGCACCCCCCGCCTGCTCTTCCCGATGGCGCTGACCGCGGTCGGCTATCTGATCGCCCTGATGGTGACGGTGGTCACCATCAGGCGAAGCGGCGACGGGTCGCACGGGCCTGGGGCTTGCTCAGCCGAACCAATGAAGCCGTCCTCAGCCGCCAATCCGCTGCACGTTGGTACTAGGTCGTCCCGAAGCTGGAGCAGAAAGGCGCCATGCATGGCACTTCTCGTGCGACTGCTTCACAACGCTGAAGCCAGAGCAGCCTATTGGTCCGACTGGGCATCCGGAGTCGACGCTGGCGCGAACGGTGATGGGCCGATATCGACTTCCGAGTCCCGCCATCGTAAACAGCTGCACAGGATCGCCAGGCTCATCGAAACCGGGCACTACGACGCCGCATGGAAAGAGGCAGGGTCACCTGCCCGGTTCCATGATCGGGGATGTACGGCGCCGCCGATAGCGGTGCGGCCGACGATGGGTCGCCGCGAGCACGGAAAACCCTGCAGAGACGCCAGTCACGTGCTCCACGTCCTCTGTCAGTGACGCCGGCCTCGTGCATTAGTCGAGGTCTAGCTTGCAGGGCCCAGCTCCTTCTCCAGCAGCGCGGTTAGGCGTTCCCAGGCCGGCGATGCGGTGCCCATGTGCGGCCCAAGCAGCGCGTTGAGAGTCTCGTCGAGTGCTGTCACGGTTTGCTCCTGGCGTGCCTCGTCGGACACCGGATCCATCCGCTCCAGGAAGGCGATGGTGGCATTGGCCAGGTGCGAGAGGCGAGGGTCGTCGGGCTGCCACTCGTAGGCCTGGTCGAAGGTGCGAAACAGGTCCAGAAACTCTGGGCCATCAAGCGCGTTCTGTTTGTCGCTGGCCCATCTGGTCACCCGGTCCGGAGAGTGAGCGGCCAAGAGGATCCACCCGTCGCGCTCCATCTCGATGAGGCGTTCGCTCATACCCAGGGCGCGGAGGCGGCCGAGATATTCGACCACCTCCGGGGGGAGGACGAGGTTGTCGCCGTCTGCCAACCGTGCGATGCGGCTCCTGTGACCCTGCAGTTCGCGGATCCGTGTCCTGATGTCCTGGTCGATCTCGTCGACCGCGACGGAGAACTGCTCGGGGCCGGCGTGCAGCAGCTCACGTACGCGTGAGAGCGGCACGCCGGCATCCGCGAGCGTCTTGATTCGGACCAGATCGATAGCAGCCTTCGCGTCGTACCGACGGTAGCCGGAGGCGTCGCGAACGGGCTCCGGCAACAGGCCGGTGGCGTGGTAATGCCGTACCGCGCGCACCGTGACACCCACGAAGCTAGCCAGCTGGCTGATGGTGAGCATCCTGGCCTCCCCAACGGACGCGGGTTAACGGGTCGGCTCTTGGTTGAACACCCGGCGCGCCCACAGGTAGCCCACCAATGCAATCACGCAGCACCAGGCCACCGCTAGCAGACCGCTGTTGCCGATCGGCGTGCCCAGCAGGAGGCCCCGCAAGGTCTCGATCACCGGGGTGAAGGGCTGATTCTCGGCGAACCAACGTACGCCGGTCGGCATCGAGTCGGTGGGGACGAACGCGCTGCCGACGAAGGGCAGCAGCTGCAGCGGCATCGCCACGTTGCTCGCGGCCTCCGGGCCCTTGGTCACGAGCCCTATCCCGACCGAAAGCCACGTGAGCGCGAAGGTCAGCAGCGTCAGGAGACCGATCGCCGCGACCCAACCGCCGACACCGGCGCTGGGTCGGAATCCGATCAGCAGCGCAACCCCGACAACCAGCGCCACACTGATCAGCGTCTGGATCACGCTTCCCACGACGTGGCCGGTCAGTACCGATGCACGCGCGATGGCCATCGTCCGGAATCGATTGACGATGCCCTCGGTCATGTCGACGCTGACGGCTACCGCTGTCGAGCCTGCACCCGCCGCCGCGGCCATGATGAGGATGCCGGGAGCCAGGTAGTCGATGTAGGCGGCGTCGCCCCCTGGACCGGTCATGCCAGCGCCAAGTGTTCCGCCGAGGACGTAGACGAACAGTAGTAGGAAGATGACCGGAATCGCGAGAATGGACAGGGTCATCGAGGGATAGCGAAGAGCGTGCAGGAGGTTGCGCTGCACCATCGTCGCCGAGTCAGTCAGGGCGTAGGTCGGCATAGTCATCGTGCGGTCTCCATTTCTGTGCTGGGGTGGCCGGTGAGCGTGAGGAAGACGTCGTCGAGGTCGGGCATGTGCACCGTGAGCGCATCGATCTGCACCTGTGCGCGGTCGAGCCGTTCGAGCAGCGCACGCAGAGACGGCAAACTGCCATCGGTCGGTACGTGCAGGCTGAGCGCTTGGTCGTCACGAGCGGACCCGTCGACGGCGCAGGCAGCCGCGGTGAGTCCCGCACTGTCAGAGAACTGCAACCGGATGTGGCCACCAGGGACCAGCTGTTTGAGCTCGTCGGCGGTGCCTTCGGCCACCAGCACGCCGTGGTCGAGCACCGCGATCCGGTCGGCGAGGGCGTCCGCCTCTTCCAAGTACTGCGTGGTGAGGAAGACTGTGACGCCACCGGCCACCAGGTCGCGGATCACCTGCCACAGGTCTCGGCGGCTGCGCGGATCCAGCCCCGTGGTCGGTTCGTCGAGAAAGATGAGCTGTGGGTCGCCGACCAAGGTCATCGCAAGGTCCAGACGCCGGCGCATGCCGCCGGAGTAGGCAGCGGCCGGCTTCCCGGCCGCCGACACGAGGTCGAACCGTTCGAGCAGTTCGGTGGCGTATCGCTCAGCTTCGGCGCGACCCAGATGGTGCAGGTTGGCCATCAGCTTGAGGTTCTCCCTGCCGGTGAGCAGATCATCCACCGCCGAGAACTGGCCGGTGACGCCGATGGCGGCGCGCACCGCAGACGGGTTCTGTGACAGGTCGTGTCCGGCGACCCTGACCTGCCCACCGTCGGCACCGATCAGGGTTGACAGGATCTGGACCATGGTGGTCTTGCCGGCCCCATTGGGGCCGAGGAGACCGAAGATGCTCCCGGACGGGACCTCGAGATCGATGCCGTTGAGCACCGTATGGCCGCCATAGGACTTGCGCAGTCCCTCCGCTGATATCGCGTTGAGTGTTGTCATGCATCGAGGGTCGAGGATTGACGCTGCGTCAAGGTCAAGCGAATTAACCCACAGGAAAGAGGGCCGAACCCAAACCACGCATCCCAGATCAATGTCGGCAGCCAGCGCGTGCTCATCAGCGCACGCCAACCGGCGGGGCCCGGAGGCCGCGCAGCCGTGCACCCAGCCAGGGACCACGTCACCTCAAGGGCGCACCAGCGAGTGCGGCGGGGCAAGGCATTCGGTCAACACGCTAAGGAAGACCACTGACACCGTGCCCAGCGGGCATGCGATCGAGGGCGGGCGGCGCGCGTGACCCAATCGGGATACCCGACTCCAAGTCTGTCCGCCTCTCGTTCGACGCGAGTGGGGTGGACCGGCCACGTGTGCGGCCGCGACGAGATTGCACGGCACGGGGACACCGACCGATGTCGCGACGGCGCGACGGTGTCGCGGCTACGGCAGAGCGCGGTCGGGTGTGTGCTTGCCGGTCAACCGCGCGGACCGGGTGAACAGCACCCCGCCGGCGAAGAAGATCGCGTCTATCGCCGCTGACGACCACAGCGTGTACGCCGACGGGGACGCGTCACCGAGCGTCCTCTCGTACGACAGCCCGGTCAGGCCGGTGTCCATGCCCAGAGCGCGTAGCAGGCCGTCGAGGAGGCCCATGCCACCACGGGCGATCAGCACGACGGCACCGATCCACATGAGCACGAGCAGCAG
>DATMEB010000026.1:0-14469 GCA_035557095.1 Nocardioidaceae bacterium
CCTCGGTCAGTGCAAGGGGCAGCACGCCGGCAGCCGCGATGGTCAGCACGATGCCCTGGGTCGCGGCCACCACCTTGCGCCAGTAGCGGTGCGGCAGCAGCCGGCGAAACCAGGGCAGGCCCCAGCCGGCCAGCGCGAACATGTAGCGCGCCGCGCCGATCGCGAGTACCCACGCGCCGGCCGACTGGGCGACGTAGACGCTGAGAACCAGGATGAGGAGTGCGTCGACCTCGCCGTCGAAACGCGCACCGAAGACTGACGCGGTGTGCGTCCGCCTGGCCACCCACCCGTCGACGGCGTCGAGCGTGAGCCCCGCTGTCGCGAGCCCAACCAGCACTGCGACCGCGGGGGATCCGAGGAACGAGTCGGCAGTCAGCGCTGCGATGCCACAGACCAAGGTGACCCGCAGCAGCGTGATGAGGTCGGCCGGCCCCAGCACGTGGTCGCGATAGCTGGACAGACCGCGTGCCACCGCCGCGTGCGTCCCGACACTGCACGCGAGCCCGACGACCCAGGCGAGCCCGCTCAGCCCGACCGTGACCCCGAGGGCGCTGAGCAGCACGATCTGCCCAACCACGCCGACTGCCACCAGCGCGGCGGCACTCAGGCTCACAGCGACCAGGCCGACGGCACTCAGACCCGCCGCCGGGCCGCTTCGAAGCACGCTCACAAGCCCTCCCGAGTCTAGGGTCACAGGACTTATACGAGCGCCGCTGCGTTTTGGATTACTCGGACCGAGATGCGTTGTTCGGCAGCGTCGGCGGTGAGGTCTCGAGAGGCCGCAGGTGCTCTGGCAGCGCCGCCAGTCCGGGGCCGCCGCGGCGTACCCACTCCGCGATCGCGTCGACCGCGGACTCGTCGAGCACCCGTTTGAACCACGCCGGACGGCCGCCCGCCTCCCGGCCGAGTCTGCTCGGTGCGACGACCACGACATTGGAGCGCTCGCACGCGAGCAGGCATGCGCTCACAGCGACGCGGGCGTGACCCTGCGTACGCGAGTCGAGTCGTCGCAGGAGGGAGTCGTGGTCCACGTCGGGATGCTTGCGGCGAGTGCCGCAGCAGCAGTCACGGCACACGCTCACGGTGCATGACGACCGAGTGGTGCCGACGTACGTCGACCTCAAACCGCGGTGGGAACCGGCTCAGGCCGGGTGGAACGGGCGGTGCGCGTCTGCACCAGCAGCCCGAACGTGACGCCGAGGGTTGCCCACATGACCGCGAGCTGGGTCAGTGACGCCAGGCGGAAGTCCCAAAGCAGCGTGGCGGGAACGTCCGCCGGCACGGTGTCCGGCGTGCCGGGCACCAGGGCGAACACCAGCGCGACGCCGACCACGAAGGTCAGCAGGTTCACCGTGCCGCGGACGGCGACGTCGACGCCCCGGCCGCGCTGGTACCTGTCGATGCTGGCGACCACGGACACGACGAGCAGGCCGAGCAGGATGCACAGCACGTACAGCCAGGTGCGGTGCGTGACGGTCGCCGGATCACCCACCGCCGGCGGGTTGGCCGGCAGCTTGGTTCCCGGGAGCAGCGAGAAGACGAAGAA
This sequence comes from Nocardioidaceae bacterium, assembly GCA_035557095.1. GTDB lineage: Bacteria > Actinomycetota > Actinomycetes > Propionibacteriales > Nocardioidaceae > JALZDI01. Next base: position 1,547 of record DATMEB010000026.1, read on the forward strand.
GCCGAGCGCGGCCAGCACGCCCGCCCGACCGAAGTCGGTGGCTCCGGGCAGAAGGTGGCGAGTCTTCGCGAACACGACCGCGAACACGACGCCGAACATGACACCCGCCAAGGCCGATGTGCCCGCCCCGAAAATGACCTGCAGGCCACGCGAGACCAGCGGCTCCTCACCGCCGCCTCCGTGGCTGTGCCCACCGCGGGCGCCCTCGACCACCAGCGCCCGGCGGATGACGGGCTCGACCACCAGCCAGGTGACCAGTGCGGCTGCGAGACCTGCGGCTGCGCCGGCCACGACGCCACGACGCAGCAGATGCGTGAAGGTCATGGCGCAGTAGTCAGTGGCAGGGCACGCCGAGGGCGTGCCGGCCGTCATGCGTGAGCTCGTGCAGGTACTCCGCGCTGGACGCACTCAGCAGTGCGCCGTTCTCCTGCGAGAGCACGTACAGCGAGAACAGGGCGAGCGCTGCAAGCGCCCATGCCCATGCGGGAACGTGAATCGCCGGGGTCTCGACCGGACCGACGAAGGCTCCGCTGCTCATGGTGGGGCTGCTCATGGCTGGACCTTCTCCCATACCTCGTGGACAGAGCACGCCGCAGCCGGTCTCCTGGCTTCCGGATCGTCGTCCGTTCTCACCTTCCCGGTGCGGTGTGCACCAGTGGTCGTCGAGAGGGACTCCCCGGTCACAGTGGCGAGGACCACGCCGGAATCACACCGGCTTCCCGTTCACTGCGGCTCGCGCCACCCTCTCACACGTCCTGGGCGGCACACCACACCATGTCTCAGAGCCCCACGATGCCGGGCGTGCCTGGTCCGCGGCTCGCCGAGCAGGTCGTGTCGTGTCGGGTCAGCGCTTGAGCTCGATCTCGACGAAGACCAGCGGCGCGCTCCCGGCGTTGACGACATCGTGCTCCGCCCCTGCTTCGCGGAAGTAGGGCTCGCCGGGCACCTGCTCGGCGGTGGTCGAACCGTCCGAGGTCTCGAGCCGCATGCTGCCTCCCGTCACGGGAACGACAACGTAGGGCAGCTGGTGCCGGTGGTTCCCGGTTCGCTCGCCGGGCTGGAACGTCCAGGTCGTGACCCGGGCGTCGGCGTTGTCGATGTTGACCGCGCTGTGTGCCGTCTGCATTGACCGGTCCTCCTGATGGGTGGTTTCGGAACGCGCCGTGGGCCGGGCCCGCCATGGAAGCCGCACCGTAACCCGGTACGCCGGCATGGCCCGTCTCGGTCAGCGCAGACCGGCTCCGCCGCCCCGAGGCCGGTGAGAGGTGTGGCCATCGCGGGTGTCGCCGGAGTCCGAGGGTCGGCAAAGTTTGGTCGTTTTTGAGCCATCACGCTGAGTAGTCGGTAGATTCCGCTGCGGAGCCGAACGTCGCGGCTGGGTGACGCGCGCGGACGGCGAACGTTGGGGGAGGTTCGACTTCGATGCAGACGCTGGCTCGCGTGCGAGCCGGGGCACGCACCATCCCGGGCATGCTGGGGGCACTCGTGGCTCTGGCCGTGGTGGCGCTGGTCGTGGTCGGTGGTGTGGTGCTCAGCCTGCAGGTCCAACAGCAGCGTGCGCTGGACCAGGTGGTGAGCCTCGGCGGAGTGCTGACCCGTCAGCAGGACGCCGACATGATGCACGACGCGATGCGCGCCGAGGTGTACGTCGCGTTCGCGAACGCCGCGGACCCCGACAGGGTGCGCCGCGCCCAGAGCGCGCTCAGGACTGTTCGTGCACGAGGAGAGCGGTCGTTCGTCGCGAACCAGGCCGCACTGGTCGACGCGGGCGTGGGGCCCGCGGTCGTCAGTGCCGCCGACGCGGCTGCGGCGGGGTTCACCCGGCTGGCCGACACGGCGCAGTCCACGGTGTCGCTGGTCGAGAACGGCAGCATGGCGGCGGCGCGGTCGCAGCGGGCGCTGTTCGACGAGCAGTTCGTCCAGGTCGAGGAGCAGATGGCTCGGCGTACCTCCGAGATCCGTGCACTCAGCGAGGACGCGGCCGGGGCGGCGGATGCGGCCGACCAGCGGGCTCGCGACCTGTCGGTGGCGGCGTCCGCGCTGGCACTCCTCGGGGTGGGAGGCCTGGGCTGGGCGACCTGGCGCGGTGTGCGCTCGGTCCTTCGGGCGAAGGCGGTGGCCGAGGACGAGCTCAAGCTGCTCGTGGAGGAGACCTCGACCGCTGCTCGGCGGCATCGGTTCGGTGCCGAGCTCGGCGAGGCGCTGGAGATGGCCGACAGCGAGGAGTCCGCGCACCGCGTGGTCGGTGAGGCACTCGCGGCGACCGTCCCCGACATGCCGTCCGAGCTGCTGTTGGCCGACTCCAGCCAGGCGGGCCTGCTGCGGGTGGTGGAGAACCCGTCGTCGGCCGGACCCGGCTGTCCGGTGTCGTCGCCGTGGAGCTGTGTTGCCGTACGCCGCGGCCGCACGCAGGAGTTCGCGCACGGCGAAGCACTCAACGCCTGCCCCCAGCTGCGTCATCGCCCGCAGGGCGCCGTGTCGGCGGTGTGTGTTCCGGTCACGTTCATGGGGCGTCCGCTCGGCGTGCTGCACACCACCGGGGCCGACGGCGAGCCGCCGACCGCGGACGCGGCCGACCGCCTCTCGCAGATCGCGGCGCAGGTCGGTACGCGGATCGGAACCCTGCGGGCGACACGCAAGACGGAGCTACAGGCCGCCACCGACGGGCTGACCGGGCTGCTGAACCGGCGGAGCCTGGAGACGGCGGTGCGCGAGCTGTCGCGGCTGTCGACGCCGTTCGCGTTGGCCATGGCCGACCTGGATCACTTCAAGCGACTCAACGACACCCACGGGCACGAGGTGGGCGACAGGGCGCTGCGCATGTTCGCGAACGTGCTGCGCAGCGTGCTGCGCCGCGAGGACCTGGTGGCGCGCTACGGTGGCGAGGAGTTCGTGATCGTGCTGCCCGAGCGCTCCATGCTCGACGCCGCGAGCACACTGAACCGGATCCGCGACGGCCTGAGCGAGGCCTCCCAATGCGGCGGGACGCCGCCGTTCACGGCCAGCTACGGGCTCGCCGACACCGGGGACGGCTCCGCGCTGGAGGAGATCCTGCGGGTCGCGGACAGCCGACTGCGTGCGGCGAAGATGCTTGGCCGCGACCGTGTCGTCGCCGGGGAGGACGGGTCACTGAACGGCCCGTCCCAGGGAGGCGCAGAGGCCTAGACGCAGTCAGTCGCAGTCAGTCGCAGTCAGTCGCAATCGGGCGCAGTCAGCCGCGCTCATGGCCGGCCCAGCCGAGGCCGGCGAGCAACAGGGGAGTCAGCATGGACGAACACCAGATCCTCGCGCAGGTACGCGACCTCATCGACGAGGAGCACCGGCTGCGCGAGCGCACCGGGAGCGGAGAGCTGCCTGCCGAGGAGGAGCAGGCGCAGATGCGCCGGCTGGAGGAGGCGCTGGACCAGTGCTGGGACCTGTTGCGACAGCGCCGTGCACGGCGGGAGGCGGGCCAGGACCCTGAGGCCGCGCGGACCCGGCCGGTGTCCGAGGTGGAGAACTACCAGCAGTGACGGTCCGCGGGTGGCTGCCTGGCCGTCGTCCTAGCCCGCAGGCTGATACTGGTCCAGGAAGCGGGTGAGGCGCTCGCTGGTCTCGGCCGGGGCCTCTTCGGGCACGTAGTGGTCGCAGGGCAGGGGATCGGCCTCGATGCGTACGGCGTAGTCGCGCCACGCGGCCGGCACGTCGTAGTGCCTGCCGACGAAACCGTGCTCTCCCCACAGCACCAGGACGGGACACTCGACCTTCCGGCCCGCGGAGGAGTCAGCGGCGTCGTGCTCGAGGTCGATCGACGCCGCTGCCCGGTAGTCCTCGCAGGAGGCATGGATCGCACGGGGATGGGAGAAGCACCGGACGTACTCCTCGATGGCGGCCTCGTCGATCGGCGTGCCTCCGTGGTGGCGGCCCGTCATGCGCGCGCGAACCCAGAACTCCGGATCCTGACCGATCAGCCGCTCGGGGATTCCGTTGCCGGCGGCGAGGAAGAACCAGTGGTAGTAGCCGAGCCCGAACGCCGCGTCGGCGTGCGCGAAGGCGTGGTGCGTCGGCACGATGTCGAGAACCGCCAGCGAGCTGAGGGCGTTGGGGAAGTCCAGGGCCATGCGGTGGGCAACCCGACCGCCGCGGTCGTGGCCCACGACCGCGTAGCGGTCGAAGCCCAGAGCCTGCATGACCAGATGCTGGTCCTTGGCCATCGCCCGCTTCGAGTACACCGCGTGGTCGGCGGTGGAGTCGGGCTTGTCGCTGTCGCCGTAGCCACGCAGGTCGGTCAGCACCACCGTGTGATGCGCGGCCAGCACGGGTGCGACGTGGTGCCAGATCAGGTAGGTCTGGGGGTAACCGTGCAGGAGCAGGACCGGTGGCCCCGAGCCTGCGTGCCACGTGTTGATCGTGACGCCGTCGGCGTCGATCCGTTCGTGCTCGAAGGTCCTGGGCAGGGGGACGGGCATGCTCTCGGTGCTCCTGTCGGCTGGGGCGTGACGCGATGGTAGGGCTGCCGCGACAATGTCTACGTGAGTGCACCGGTGCAGCGGGCTCCCGGCGACGTCCTGGTCCACCTGCGAAGGGCTCGGGACCGGGTCGACCGCGACTACGCCCGGCCACTCGACCTCGAGGACCTTGCTCGCACCGCCGGGATCAGCAAGTACCACTTCCACCGGCTGTTCACCGCGACCTACGGCGTCACTCCCGCGGCGTACCTCTCCCGGCGCCGGATCGAGCGCGCACAGGACCTCCTGCGCGCCACCAACCTGACCGTCACCGAGGTCTGCTACGCGGTGGGGTTCAGCAGCCTCGGTTCGTTCAGTGCGCGCTTTAGTGCCGTGGTGGGGGAGGGGCCCCGGGAGTTCCAGCGGCGCTGGGGGGCGGAGGCGCCCCGGATCCCGGGCTGCTTCGTGCTGATGTGGGGGCTGGCGGAGCGGCGACCCGCCGCCGACGGCAGTGCGAACCGGTCCGCAAGCGAGGAGAAGCAGGGTCGAGCCGACGGCCGTTAGCGTCGACACATGATCACCAACATCTCGATCACCAGTGTCTTCGTCAAGGACGTCGACGAGTCCAAGCGCTTCTACACCGACGTCCTCGGCTTCGCCGAGAAGGACGACATCACTCTCGGGGACGGCTACCGGTGGTGCACCGTCGTCCACCCCAACCAGCCCGAGCTCCAGGTCCACCTCACGGTCCCGGGTCCGCCGCACTCTCCCGACATGGTCGCGGCGATCAAACGCGCGCTCGACGAGGGCGGCATGCACGGGCTCGGGATGAACGTCGACGACTGCCGCAAGACCGCGGACGAGCTGCGTGCGCGTGGTGTGCAGTTCATCCAGGAGCCCGCGGAGCGGCCGTACGGCGTGGAGGCGGTGTGCCGTGACAACTCCGGCAACTGGATGGTTCTCGTGGAGCCGCGGGAGTGGTCCGCAGCCGACTTCGAGTGAGCGGTGGCGGGGAGCCCAGAGGTCAGGCGTCCGCCGGTTTGTCGAACGAGTGCAGCCACCCGTAAGCGCTACGGACCGCCGAACCCGTGACGGTCACGCGATCGGAGTCCGATGCCGCCGCGTGGATCGTGCTGGGTCGCTGCATCAACTCCCCCTGGTGCACAGTGAGCAGCCCGTCGCGGTCCAGCAGGCCCAGAGAGCCGAGATAGGCAGCCAGCGGTCCGGCGGCGCTCCCGGTCGCGGGATCCTCGTCGAGCCCCGCGGCGGGGTTGAAGAACCGGGCATGTGCCGCGGCCACCGGACGTTCGGTCCCCACCACGACCAGGTAGAGCCCTTGACCGCCGGCGTCGGCGGTGAGGGTACGCAGGGCTGCCTTGCCGGGTGCGAGGGCATCGAGAGTCGCGGACGTGTCGACACCGGCGATCAGGTGGTCAGCACCGGTGCCCACGACACGAGGCGGTACGGCCGGGTCGAGGCGGTCGACGTTGACGCCCACGGCGGCGGCAACCGTCTCCGCCTCGACTTTGCTGCCCAGGCGCGGGCTGTCCTGGCGCATGGTCAGCCAGTCACCGTCGACGGTCACCTCGAGCAGCCGCGTCCCGATCTGCTGCGTGATGACGCCGTCGTCGGGGACCGCGACCCGGCCGGAGTCCAACAGCCACCACCACGCACCCAGCGCGTTGTGCCCGGCACCGAAGACCTCGACCCCGCCCGCGGTGAACGATCGCAGGCGCTGGTGCGCCCGTTCGTCGGTGGGCGGGAGGACGAAGGTGGTCTCCGCCTGGTTGAACTCCCGGGCGACCGCCTGCAGCCACTCCAGCGGCGGCTCGCCCGCGCCGTGGCCGTCGACGTCGACGACGGCCAGCGGGTTGCCGGTCAGCGGGCCCTCGCCGAACACGTCCACCAGGGCGAACGCCACGCCGTCGCCCTCATCGGTCGAGCGTTCGGGCGCCGGCCCCGTGGCAGGGAAGTTGCTTGCTGGCATGCGTCGACCCTACGTGCGGTGGCGCTGCCCGCGCCTCTCCAATTCCGGCGATCAGCTCTGTGAGAGGGACCTCCTCGGGATGCTGAGCCCGGCGCCGCCGAGCAGCTCCCTGGGGACCCGGGTCGCACACGCGAGGACCGAGTCGGCGAGCCGGTGCAGACTCTCCAGGGCCTCGGCGTCCACCAACGCGCCGTCGCGGTAGTGCCGGTTGCTGAGGTAGACCGATCCGGGCACGACGTACGCGTCGAAGAACCCTACGACCGGTTTGAGCTCGTGCTCGAGAGCGAGGTAGTGATGGTCGCTCCCGCCGGTGGCGACCAGGCCGACCGGCTTTCCGCGAAGCGCGTCGTTGGGAAGCATGTCGAGCAGGTTCTTGAGCAGACCGGTGTAGGCACCGCGGTAGATCGGCGTGCCCAGCACGAGCGCGTCGGCGGCCACGACGTGGTCGATGACGAGCCCGGAGTCGCCGGTGTAGAGCGATGGCTCCCGTCCGTCACAGAACTGCATCGCCAGGTCGCCGAGCCGCAGGAGCTTCGCAGTCACCCCGTACTCCATCGAGCCGGTGTCCAGTGAGGCCTCCGTCGAGGCCGCGTGGTCGACCAGGTGTTGCAGGGCCAGCGACGTCTTGGAGCTCGCATTCGGGCTGCCCGACAGTGCCAACAGAGCGGTCGGCATCGTTGCGCCGTTCCCGCGGCGGTGCTTCATCCGCCGACGGCTGTGAGCCGCCGGCTCTCCAGCTCCCGCTCTCGCTCGCGTACGAGGGGGATGACTCGCCGGCCGAACTGCTCCAGCTCCCAGTCGTAGTTCAGGAAGCCGCACAGGATCATGTCCACGCCGAGCTGCTTCAGCTCGACGATGCGGTCGGCGACCTGCTCGGGGGTGCCGATCAGGCCGGTCTTGAAGCCGTCGTTGTACTGCACCAGGTCCTCGAAGCTGGAGTCTGCCCACATGCCCTTCTTGTCGTGCGTGGACTGGCCCGCCTGCTTGACCGCCTCGCCGAAGCCCTTCACGGCCTCCACGTCGGCGTTCTCGATGATGGCGCGAAGCGTCTCGACGGCCTCCTCCTCGCTGTCCCGCACGATGGCGAAGGCATTGGCACCGAAGCGGAGCTCGCGCTCGTCGCGCCCCACGCGCCGAGCCTCGGCGCGGGCGTCGTCGATGATCTCGGAGAAGCCGGCGTTGCTGTTGCCGTTCATGAACAGCACGTCGGAGACCCGTCCGGCCATGAGGCGCGCGTCCTTGGAGTTGCCGCCTTGGAACACCGGCACCTGATGTGGCGGCTTCGGCATCATCGGAGCACCGTTGATCTGGTAGAAGTCGCCGTAGAACGTGTGCTCCGGCTCGTTCCACATGCCCTTGAGGATGCGGATGAACTCCTCGGAACGGCGGTAGCGCTCAGCATGCTCCAGCCACGGCAGACCGAACCCGGTGAACTCCTGCTTGAACCAGCCGCTGACGACGTTGATGCAGCTGCGGCCCTCGCTGATCACGTCCATGGTGGCCTGGAGCTTCGCCACGATCGCGGGATGCCACAGGCCGGGATGGCTGGCGGTGATGACGTGCAGCTTCTCCGTCTTGGACAGCAGGTGCGCCGCCAGAGTGAACGCCTCGTGCTGGTGGTCCGCGCCGTAGCTCGCGAACCAGCGGGTCTGCGCCAGCGCGGCCACGAACCCGTTGTCCTCGGCGATGCGGGCGTACTCCACATTGGCCCGGTGGTCCCACCTGGTCTGCATGGGCAGCTTCGTGACCACCAGGCCGCCGGAGACGTTCGGCACCCAGTAGGCGAACTGGACCTCGTCGTGGGACCTGGCGAACCAGTCCGCCTGCGGGAGCGTGCTCTGCGGGAGCTGCGGGTAGGTCGGCATTGGGGCGGTCCTCCTTTGTCAGACACTCACTGCCCTGCTCGGTCGCTCTCGTCGCGCGCCGGCGGCCGGACGACCACCGGCACGCGCTGGGTCATGTTGTTGGCCATGCCCTGCCGGTTCCATGGCTGCTCGGGCGGCTGTACGGCGCCGGTGGCGTCGTGCGCGCGCACCCGCAGCTCGTGGTCGCCGACACGGTCGGCGTGCCAGTCGAAGCTCCATCCACGCCAGGCCCAACGGCCGATCTCGGGCTCCAGGTCGGCGTCCGACCAGATCGTGCCACCGTCGACGCTGACCTCGACCCGGGTGACCGGTGGCGACCCCGTCCATGCCCGGCCGTGCAGCCGATGCAGGCCGGCGTCGACGAACCGGGTTCGGGTCATGAAGTCGGGAACACCCGGCGGGATCATCAGCGCGCGTGGGCGGATGCGGTCGACCGGCTCGCCGGGGTCGTCAGCATCCCGCTGCAGGCGGTACGCGACCGCCTGCTGGAAGCCGGTGAACTCGTGGTCGAGCACAGTGATCCGGCGCAGCCACTTCACGTGCGCCATGCCGTACCAACCCGGCACGACCAGGCGCAGCGGGAAGCCGTGCTGCACAGGCAGCGGCTGCCCGTTCATCTCGTAGGCCAGGATCGCGTCCTGGTACGCCGCATCGGACACGCGCAGACTGCGCGCGTAGTCCTGCTCGACGCCGCGCTCGATCCCGTGGTCGGTTCCGGTGAACTGCACGTCGACCGCGCCCGCGCGCACGCCGGCCTGCTCGAGTACGGCGGCCAACGGCACACCGGTCCAGGCGGCCGTCCCCACGGCCTCGTTGAGCCACGGCTGGCTGACGGGACGCGGATGCAGGCGTGCCCTTCCGTTGCCCGCGCACTCCATGGTCACGGTGACCGTGGTGCGGGGGAGCCCCTGAAGGTGGTCGAGGTCGAGGACCTGCGGTCGGGATACGTGGCCGTCGACCGACAGCCGCCACTGCGCGGGGTCGACCGCCGGGATGTCGTAGTGGGTCAGCAGGTAGTGCAACCCCGTCGGGGTCAGGTCGTAGCGCAGCGCCTCCAGGGGCAGGCCGTGGTTGCGTGCTGCGAGCTGGAGCTCGTGCACGCTGATGCCCTCGTCGCTCCCCGCGACTCTGGCTGCGGCGCCGTCGACCAGCTCTCGCACGGCGTTCCCCGTCGGTTTCTCGTGCATCGCAGCCCACCTCCTGTCTTCACCCCCACCGGACCGGCCACCAGGCGGCTCGCGGTCGGAACCACCGAGCACGTCGTCCGGAGGGGTAAAGACTAGTAACCAAGTAGAGATTGTTCAAATAAACCTCGGCGACCTCCTCAGAGTGTGCTCCGGAGGGGCCCCACTGTGGCGTCCGCCAGTGGGCGTCCGCTATCTTTTGCGGGCCGGCAATCGCCGGTTACGAGGTTCTGAATTTCGGTGCTTTCGGGGGCCCGGGAGGCAGTGGTGCGGCGCCACGGATCCAATGACGACCGTTGGGTGAGTGCCGACATGCATGGTTCGATCGACGTCGGGCGCAACGGCGATGGGCCGGTGACCGATGCCGAGTTCCGGCGCGAGTGGGAGCGACACTTCCTGCTCTCGGTGCGCGCCGCCGCGCTCGAGGTCGTGCAGTCCAGCTCGTGGCTGTCGGAGACCGAGGCGAGCGTGGCGCTGGCCGAGGCGTTGCGCCGGCGCGGCATCTACCCCGACCCCGACGCCGTCGCGGCCGGTGCGGCGCTGATCAGCCGCGGCCGTCGCCCCAAGATCCTCGATCTCGAGCTCGACAAGGGCAGCGGCCGCCGGCGCCGAGGCTGAGCGGACCGGGAGCACTCGGCGCCGCTGGACTGCGGACCGCGTTGGGCGGGTACGTTGCCGGTGTCAGACTCGATGCGAGGAGTGCTCGCGATCGAGAGCGACGGGTGCCCGACATCACTCCGCCTCCGAGGAGAACAGACCATGGCCTTCCCGAGTGACCTCGAGATCGCCCGCGGGGCGGCGTACAAGCCGCTCGACGACATCGCGGCAGAGATGGGCCTCCCGGCCCATGAGCTCGAGCCGTACGGCCGTGACGTGATGAAGGTCCGGCTGGGCGCGATCGACGACCTGGGCGACCGGCCGAAGGCGAAGTACGTGGTCGTCAGCGCGATCACCCCGACCCCGCTGGGTGAGGGCAAGACGACGACCACGGTAGGGCTGGGTCAGGCGTTCAGCCACATCGGAAAGCGCGCCACCGTGGCGATCCGGCAGCCCTCGATGGGTCCGACGTTCGGGATCAAGGGCGGTGCCGCCGGCGGCGGCTACAGCCAGGTCATCCCGATGGAGCTGCTCAACCTGCACCTCACCGGTGACATGCATGCGGTCACGGCTGCGCACAACCTGCTCTCGGCGGCCATCGACAACCACTTCTACCAGGGCAACCGGCTCGGCCTCGACCAGCACAACGTCACCTGGCGCCGGGTCCTCGACGTCAACGACCGCGCATTGCGCAACGTCATCGTCGGGCTGGGCGGTCGTGGCGACGGGGTGCCCAGGCAGACCGGCTTCGACATCACCGCGGCCTCGGAGGTCATGGCGGCGCTCGCGCTGACCACCTCCTTGCAAGACCTGCGCGAGCGCCTGGGCCGGGTCGTCGTCGGCTACGACAACGACGGCGCGCCGGTGACTGCGGAGGCACTCCAGATGGCCGGGTCGATGACGGTCATGCTTCGTGAGGCGGTCAAGCCCAACCTGCTGCAGACGCTGGAGAACACGCCGGTGCTCGTGCACGCGGGACCGTTCGGCAACATCGCGACCGGCAACTCCTCCGTGGTCGCCGACCTGATCGGCATCAGGGCCGGCGACTACCTCGTCACCGAGGCCGGCTTCGGCGCCGACATGGGAGCCGAGCGGTTCTTCAACCTGAAATGCCGCACGTCGGGGCTGTCCCCGGACGCTGCGGTGGTCGTGGCCACGGTCCGTGCGCTGAAGCTGCACTCCGGCAAGTACCGGGTCGTCGCCGGCAAGCCGCTGCCGCCGGAGATGCTGCAGGAGAGTCCGGACGACGTCCTGGCCGGTGCGGCCAATCTGCGCAAGCAGATCGAGAACATCCAGCTGCACGGCGTCTCGCCGGTGGTGGCGATCAACGCCTTCCCCGACGACCACGCGTCGGAGCACGAGGCGATCCGGCAGGTCGCGGAGAGCATGGGTGTCCGCGCCGCCGTCTGCACCCACTTCGCCGACGGCGGCAGGGGAGCCACCGAGCTCGCGGAGGCGGTCGCGGAGGCTGCGGACGAACCGACGGACTTCCGGTTCCTGTACCCGGAGCAGGCGGGTCTGAAGGAGAAGATCGAGACCGTCGCCACTCGCGTCTACGGCGCCCAGGACGTGGAGTACTCCGCGCAGGCGCTGCGGCAGCTCGAGACCTACGAGCGCGCCGGCTTCGGCGGTCTGCCGATCTGCATCGCCAAGACGCACCTGTCGATCTCGCACGACCCGAAGCTGAAGGGCGCGCCCACCGGCTGGACGCTCCCGGTCCGTGAGGTCCGGGCCTCCGTCGGGGCCGGGTTCGTCTACCCGATCTGCGGCGACATGCGCACGATGCCGGGGCTCGGCAGCACACCGGCTGCGGCCGGCATCGACATCGACGACGACGGCGAGATCGTCGGACTCTCATGAGCGAGGTGTCCGACACCACGCTGGGGCAGTTCCTGGACGGGGTTGCGGCCCGTACCCCTGCACCGGCAGCCGGAGCGGTGACGGCCGTGACCGTCGCGTCGGCCGCGTCCCTGGTCGCGATGGCGGCCAGGTTCGCGCAGGACGAGCACGGCGGCGACGGCGACGGGTCCGTTGCGGAGGCGGAGCGGGTACGCGAGGAGGTGCTCGCACTCGGCGAGGCCGACGGAGAGGCCTACGGCGCCGTACTCGAAGCCTTGCGGCTTCCGCGCTCGCAGCCGCAGCGGCGGGAGGAGATCGACCGCGCGCTGGAAAGGGCCACCGAGATCCCCTTGCGCATCGCGAGAGCGGGTTCGCAGGTGGGGGCGCTGGCTGCCCGCCTGGTTCGGGAGGGGAACCCGAGCCTGGCAGCCGACGCCCAGGCTGCGGCGCTGCTCGTGCAGGGGGCGACGGCAGCCGCGGCAAGCCTGGTCCGGGCCAACCAGTCGCTGGGCAGGCTGCCGGAGTCCTGGGTCGGTGAGGCCGAGGCATACGCGCAGGACGCGAAGGCGGCGGCAGCGGTGCTGCTGGGCGACGAGCCGCCGGAGTAGCGCGGGCAGTTGGCCCGGCCGCGCCGGGCAGCCGGGCGGTCAGGCCTGCTGGACCACGCCCCGGGCGGGGTAGATGGCGAAGACGTTGCCCAGCCCCGTGGTACCGAACAGCCTGAGCATGTTCGGACGGACGCAGACCAGGCGCAGCGAACCGCCGTGCGAGCGTGCCTTGCGCAGCATCCCGACGAGCACCCCCAGCCCGCTGGAGTCCAGGAAGTCGAGTCGCTCCAGGTCGACCACGAGGTGGACGTGCCCGGCGTCGATGAGGTCGGCAAGGGCCTTGCGGCACTTGGCTGCGGTGAAGATGTCGACGTCGCCGACGAGCTCGGCCACGGCATGACCCTTCTCGACGCGCGAGGAGACGGACAACGCAACCATGTCCCGCCCCCTCGTACCGCGACCCCACCCGTGAGCTC
>DATMEB010000027.1:0-4372 GCA_035557095.1 Nocardioidaceae bacterium
CGCCGCAGCACCTGGCGCGCGAGCCACGCGGCCGCGCCGCCGACACCGACGAGGAGCACCAGCGTCGTCCCGGACAGCGGGATACCCAGGCCGCCGCCCTGCTCGGGGACGGGGAACTCGGGCAGCTTCTCGATCTTCTCCTTCGCGACGGCGACGTTGCCGGGCAGCTCCACGGTGATCTTCAGCTCGTCGTACGCGGCGATGTCGTCCTCGGCGAACCGAGCGGTGTACCCGTTGGCTCGCGCGGTCGCGCACGGGACGTCGTGGTCACGTTGGCGACCGACCCCTGGATCCGTGGTGACACAACGGACCTCACCGACCGGCCCCGGCACGGTGACGGACACCTCGGCGCGGTCGACCGGGACCTCCTCGCGGGAGTCGGAGGTCTCCCAGTACAGCTCGCGACGGCCCTCCGGATCGATGACCAGCCCACGGATGCGGTACCGCAGCTCGAAGTCGTGCTCGCCGGTCATCGTGTCCGCCGCGTCGCCCACCCGCAGCATGACGGCCCCGGGAGACTCCGACCGCTGCATCGCGAACGACACCGGCCGGCCATCCACCTCGGCCGCGTCGTAGTCGACATCCACCGCGCGCACGCGGTCGGTCGTCGTCTCCGGTGCCACCAGCGAGTACCACCGGGGCAGGATCCGGAAGTCGCCCTGCCCCGGCCGGTCGAAGCGGTACGAGATCTGCTCGGTGACCGACAGCGTCCCGTCGGTGCCGACCTCCGCCCAGGCCACGTAGCTGGTCATGCGTTCGCCGTCGTTCTGCGCGGCGGCGATGCCGGGAGAGGCGAACGCGGCGAGCAGCGCGACGCCGGCACCCAACGCGACCATCCTCGTCATGCCACGCACTATGGCAGCGCTCCGCACCCGTTCGGGCCGGGTTCGCGCAACCCGCAGCGACTACTCGATGGTGATCGCGCTCTGGATGTCCAGCCTGGCCGCTCGCCGCATCGCTGCCAACTGCCGAAGATCGTTGGCCTGATCGGCAGTCGTCAGCAGCGCACGAGCAGACCGGTGAGGGCCGCGCACGTCATACTCGCGTGGTCGTTGGCCGCCTCGGGGTCGGTCGGCGTGCTCTGCTCTCGCTGGACCGTGGTGGTCAGCGAGCCGATGGTGAGCAACCCGGCGCGAGCGGCGAACTTGACGGTCCGGCTGGTGCCCGCGGCCAGCGCGGCGAGGTCGCAGCCGACCATCCGGGTGGTGCCGACCCGGGCGCAGCTGGTCGAGCCGGCGAACTGCAGCCCGGCGGCGTATGTCGCGACGAGCCGGATGTCGGTCGCGTCCGCGGGGCCGTCGTTCCGCACGGTGATCGAGTACTCGATTCGCGAGGTGAGGACCCCGCGCGGCGTGGCGGTGATCGTCACGCCGAGATCGGCGTCCGGCGAGGTGATCGTCAGCAGCGGCCCGTCCAGTGTCGGGAAGCCGAAGTTCTCGCCGTCGAGCGAGTGCTTGAGCCGCACGTCCCCGAGGGGGGCGTCGTCCTTGATCCGCAGCGTCCAGGTGACCGTGCGGCCGGCGTCCGGTACGAGGTCACCGACGTACGAGCGGAAACCGCCGAGGAAGTCGTTGCAGGGGAGCAGACTGCCGTCGCAGGACACGATCTCGGCGACGTCGCCGATCCCGATCAGGGTCGGCCGCGCGCCGACGATCGTGAAGTCCCTGGGGTTGTACACCTCCTGCGTGACGGTGAAGGTCGCGCCCCGGTCGATCGAGGTGGGGCTGACCGAGACAGCGCTGGAGTCGGGCGGCGCGGCGACGGCCGCGGACGGCACGACGAGCAGGGCCGCGGCGACGGCCAATCCGAGGGTGGCGATGCGAGGCAGCTTCATGAGGAACGCTCTCCATTTGCGATCGCGGAAAGCCGATCCCCGCACCGGCACAACGGTTCGTAACTCGTGGTTGGCGCGCTGCCCGTTACGACCTCTTTGGCCCTGCTACGAAAGACCACCCGTTAGTGGAACGGCTCGAGCGGAGTGCGGTGCAGCGCCACGAGCAGCCGCCAGAGCCGGGCGGCGATGTGCTGCGGGTCGCCCTCGACCAGCGCGTGCAGCCAGTCGGCCAGCACACCCGCGAAGGCCGCGGCCACCGCGGACGCGACCAGCTCCGGATCCGGGGCACCGGCCAGCGCGCGCTCGGCACGGCTGCGCTCACGCAGCTCCCGATGCAGCAGCTCGCCGAGCGGCCCGCTGCCCCCAGGCCGCAGCAGCGTGCGGTACAGCGGGATGTGAGGGGTGATGTCGACGAAGAACGCGGTCAGCGCCGGGGGTGGGAAGGCGGGGTCGGGTGTGCCGCGCCAGGCGTGCAACGCGTCCACAGCGTCGCGGACCACCTCGGCGCAGGCGTCGACGGCCACCGCCCGCAGATCGCCGTAGTGCAGGTAGAACGTCGCCCGGCTCACGCCCGCCCGGCGCACCAGCGCGGAGACGCTGACCTCCTCCAGCGGTCGGTCCGCACACTCGTCGAGCAACGCCCTGCGCAGCTTGGTCCGGGTGCGGGCTGCGCGGGGGTCGCCGGCCGAGGCGGTCATCCAGCGGCGAGAACGGCGGCCAGGGCGAGCGCGGCGGGCGCCGCCTGGGCGGCCAGGATCCTCCGGTTCGTGGTGACACCGCCGTACACGCCCGCGACGACCACGCACACCAAGAAGAAGACCTGGGCGGCCGGGCCCACCGGGTCGCCGGCGACCAGTCCCCAAACCAGCCCGGCGGCCAGGAAACCGTTGTACAGCCCCTGGTTGGCCGCCAACGGCTTGGTCACCGAGGCCGTCTTCGCGTCGAACCCCGAGAGCCGAAGCCCTGGTCCGCGGTCCCACAGGAACATCTCCAGCACCAGGAAGTACGCGTGCAGGACGGCCACCAGGATCACCAGCACGGTCGCGACAACAGCCATCTTGATCTCCTCAAGGTTTCTGGACAGCTGTCCATAAATTATGGACAGCTGTCCAGAAAGTCAAGGTCACATATTCCACAGGCCGGCCAGGATGCCGCCGACGATCTGTGCGGCCAACCCCGACGGCACGCACCAGCGGCGGCTCATCCATGTGCCCAGCTTCTTCTCCGACTGGTCACCGGACGGGCAGAGGATCGCCTTCAACGCCTCCACGCAGTTCCCGGACGAGCCGGGCTTCCACACCGACCTCTGGATCGTGCGCGCCGACGGCTCCCACAAGCGACGACTCACCGACGGTCTTCAGCCAGGGTCCAGGATGCGCTTGAGGAAACGCCGGGTCCGCTCCTCCTGCGGGTCGCCGATCACCTGGGCGCTCGGCCCCTGCTCGACGATGACGCCGCCGTCCAGGAACATGACCTGGTCGGCGACGCGCTCGGCGAAGTGGATCTCGTGGGTGACGATCACCATCGTCCAGCCTTCCGCGGCCAGGTCCTTGATCACCGCGAGCACCTCGCCGACCAGCTCGGGGTCCAGCGACGACGTGGGCTCGTCGAACAGCACCACGCGCGGCTTGAGCGCCAGCGCCCGCGCGATCCCGACGCGCTGCTGCTGCCCGCCGGAGAGCTGGAACGGGTAGACGTCGGCCTTGTCGCCGAGGCCCACCTGATCCAGCAGCGTCTTCGCGTCGGCGACGGCCTCCTCGTGGGGTCGTTTCTGCGCGACGACCGGGCCCTCGATGATGTTCTCCAGGACCGTGCGGTGCGGGAAGAGGTTGTGGGACTGGAACACCATCCCGCTCTGTGCGCGCAGCCGGGCACTCTCCCTGCGACCGGCCTTGCCCGGCGGCAGCGTGGCGAAGTCGACCTCGACGTCGTCGATCGCGACGACGCCGCGTTCGGGGATCTCCAGGGCGTTGAGCGAGCGCAGCACCGTGGTCTTGCCCGACCCGGACGGTCCCAACAGGACGGTCGAGGTGCCGCGGCGGGACTCGAAGTCGATGCCGCGCAGCACCCGGTTGGCGCCGAAGGACTTCTCGAGCCCGTGGACGCGAATGCGAGTGGGCGCGGCGTTCGTCGTCGTGTCAGTCATTTGGCCACATACCTGTCCAGTCGGATCTCCAGTCGTTTCTGCGCCGCGGAGAGCCCGACGCAGATCACCCAGTAGTACAGCCCGGCGAAGGCGTACAGGGCGAGGAACTCGTTGCTCTCGGCGGCCGCGAGCTGCGACTCGCGGAACAGCTCGGTCAGCAGCACCACCGAGGCCAGCGAGGTGTCCTTCAGCAGTGAGAGCAGGGTGTTGGACAACGGCGGCACCGCCGTTCTGGTGGCCTGCGGAAGGACGATCCGGCGTAGCGTGCGCGTGTAGTCGAGCCCGATCGTCGCGGCCGCCTCGAACTGCCCCTTCGGGACCGCCAGGATCGCCGACCGGATGACCTCCGCCGCGTAGCCGGCGACGTTGAGACTCAAGGCGATCAGGGCCGC
>DATMEB010000028.1:0-49824 GCA_035557095.1 Nocardioidaceae bacterium
GTCGCCCGCGTCCTCGTGGTCTCCGCCCATCCCGACGACGTCGACTTCGCGGCCGCCGGCAGCGTGGCGACGTGGACCGACGCCGGCGTAGAGGTGACGTACTGCATCGTCACCGACGGCCAGGCCGGCGGGTTCGACCCCGCCGTTCCCCGGGAGGAGATCGTCGTCGTACGCCACAAGGAGCAGCGCGAGGCCGCCGCGCACGTCGGCGTCGAGGACCTCCGCTTCCTGGGCTACACCGACGGCGAGCTGGAGCCGACCCGCGCGCTGGTGGGCGACATCACGCGAGTGGTCCGCGAGGTGCGACCGCAGCGGATGGTGATCCCGAGCCCCGAACGCGACTACAACCGGATCCAGGCCAGCCACCCCGACCACCTCGCGGCCGGCAAGGCAGCCCTCGACGCCGTCTACCCCGCCGCGCGCAACCCGTTCGCGTTCCCGGAGCTGCTCGAGGAGGGGCTGGAGCCGTGGACCGTGGCCGACACCTGGCTGATGGCGCACCCGGGCAGCAACCACGCGGTCGACGTCACCGCGGCGTTCGACCGCAAGCTCGCCGCCATCTTCACCCACGAGAGCCAGCACGCGGACCCCGAGTCGCTGCGGGCGCGGCTGCGCGCGGCGTTCGGCGCCAATGCGCGCAACGCCGGGATGGCCGAGGGCAGCCTGGCCGAGGCGTTCTTCGTGGTCTCGACCGGCTGACTGCGCGGGCGCCCTCTTCGGCGTGCGTTCGGTCCGGCGCTCAGTTCCAGAACACGGCCACGCCGACGGTGGCCACGGTGAGCCCGAGCAGGCCGAAGTAGAGGCCGTTCGGGATCGACGGCTTCTTGCGGTTGACGATCACGAGGACGCCGATGATCACCGCGAGCGCGAACTTCACGCCGACCTTGACGTGGTTGACCGGGTCGGTGCCGGACTCGAGGACCCCGACGATCAGCAGCCCGGTGATCACCTGGGTGAGGATCCCGTGCAGCATCGCGTTGTTGACGACCCGCTGGGGTGACCGGATCTGCACGAAGGCGCCGCCGAACAACGAGGCCATGCCGAGCAGGTGCAAGAACACGAGCGCATCCAACACGAAGTCCATCTGCGGTCCCCTCGAGCTCCAGGCGGGCTGCTTCCGCCTGCGGCGTTCGCCGCCACCCTAGCCGCCGAGATGGGCGGAACTCACCAACGACGACGCCCGGAAGGTGAGTTCTGCCGATCTCGACGAGCGCGACCGCGAGCTCAGATCAGCCGGCGGTCGTTCGCCCAGCGGGACAGCTCGTGCCGTGACGACAACTGCAGCTTGCGCAGCACGCTGGACACGTGCGTCTCGACCGTCTTGATCGAGATGAACAGCTCCTTGGCGACCTCCTTGTACGCGTAGCCGCGCGCGATCAGCCGCATCACCTCGCGTTCGCGCTCGGTCAGCCGGTCGAGGTCCTCGTCGATCTGCGCGACCTCGATCGTCCCCGCGAAGGCGTCCAGCACGAACCCCGCCAACCGTGGCGAGAACACCGCGTCGCCGTCGGCCACGCGCCCGATCGCCTCCACCAGCTCGGGTCCCGTGATGGTCTTGGTGACGTAGCCGCGGGCGCCTCCCCGGATCGCGCCGATCACGTCCTCGGCCGCGTCCGACACGCTCAGTGCGAGGAACCGCGTGTTCGGCGCGTGGGTGTGGACCCGGCGCAGCACCTCGGCGCCACCGCCGCCCGGCAGATGCACGTCGAGCAGCACGACGTCGGGCGAAGTGCGGCGTACGACCGCTACGGCCTCGTCGACGTCGGCAGCCTCGCCCACGATCTCCACGTGGTTGCCGAGCTCGGCGCGCACCCCCGTGCGGAACATCGCGTGGTCGTCGACGATCACGACCCTGCGCCTGCTGTTCATCTGGCGTCCTCTCCTGCGGGCCGGTTCAGCGACAGCCGGATCTCGGTCCCCTCGCCGTTCACGGAGCGTACGTCGGCCTCGCCGCCGTGTCGTTGCATGCGGCCGATGATGCTGTTGCGGACGCCGAGCCGGTCCGAGGACACGTCGCCGGGGTCGAAGCCGTGACCGCGGTCGCGCACGAACACCTCGACCGCTTCCGGTCCGGCCTCGGCGAATACGTCGACCTTGTCGGCGCCGGAGTGCCGGGCCGCGTTGACCATCGCCTCGCGCGCGGCCTTGGCCAGCGCGTCGACGTCAGGGCTCAGCGACCGGTCGCCGACCGTGACGACCTCGACGGGTACGCCGTGGCTGTCCTCGACCTCGGCCGCCGCCGCGCGCAGCGCCGCCGACAGCGTGTCCACCGTGCGACCGGGGTCGTCGTACAGCCACGACCGCAGGTCCCTCTCCTGCGCACGCGCCAGCGTCGCCACCATGCGCGGGTCGTCGGCCTGCTTCTGGATCAGGGCGAGTGTCTGCAGCACCGAGTCGTGCAGGTGCGCGGCCACGTCGGCGCGTTCCTGGGAACGGATGCGCGCGCGTCGTTCGTCGGTGAGGTCGCTGGTCAGCCGGTAGACCCACGGCCACACGATGAGGCCCACGCCGACCAGGCCGAGCGCGGTCGTCACCGCCACGTCGTCGAGCAGGCTGACGTTGCCCGACTGGGCGACCAGCGCACCGATCGCGGACACCAGTAGGGCGATGCCGACGAAGATGCGTACGGCCGAGGCCACGCCACCGCCGCCGAGGACGGCCTGCAGGGGGTTGACCCGGGCCGACGAGCTGGCCCAGCGTGCCCGCTGCGCCTCGTCGGCCTGCCGCCACAGCAGGGCGACGCCGACAGTGGCCAACAGCAGCGGCCAGAAGAACCCGGAGCCGAAGCCGATGCCGAGCTGACGCAGCAGCAAGAGGGCGCCGACTGCCAGCGCGGCCAGCGCGACCATGGGCCCCATGTCGTCGAGCCTGCGCGGCAGCCGGGAGGTGCGCTTGCCCTGTCGCGTCGCCGCGGCGATCCCCTGCGGAGCCTCCTCGACCTCGTGCTCGAGCGGGAGCATCAGCCACAGCCCGGCGTACAGCACGACGCCGAACCCGCTCAGGACGGTGAGCAGCACGAACGCCCCGCGTACCCAGAGCACCGGCAAACCCAGATGCGCGGCAAGACCACCCGCGACGCCACCCAGGTAGCGCTCCTCGGCGCTGCGGGTGGCCCGTCGCGGGGTCAGCGCGTCCGCCGGCCCGGCGGTCTCGGCGTGGGGTTCCATGTGGCTCAATCGTCACACGCGCCCCGGTGCGTTTCCATCGATCCGCACCCTGGCCGCCCCCTGAGCCGCCCCTGACCGCCTACGCCGGCCCGCACGCGAAGATCAGGGTGCTCCCCGATGGTGTGTACGCCGTCGGCGGCACAGGATCGAGATATGACCGAGACCCAGCACGAGACCAACGACCCCGGGAGCCAGGGGCCCCGGGTGTCCCCGTCGCAGATGCGCGACGTCAACCGGCTGCGCCGCAGCACCACTGACCGCAAGATCGCCGGTGTCGCCGGCGGTCTCGGCCGACACCTCGACGTCGACCCGACGATCATCCGCGTGCTGCTGGTGGTGCTGGTGTTCTTCGGCGGCGCGGGTCTGCTGATCTACGGCGCGATGTGGCTGTTCGTCCCCGAGGACGGCAGCGACGCCGCACCGATCGGCACCAGCCCGGAGACCCGCACCGCCGTTCTCATCGGCGCGCTGGTCGTCGCGGCCCTGCTGCTGGTCAGCGACGGCTGGTGGATGGGCTTCGGCGCCGGCTGGCCGCCGCCGCTGCTGCCGGTCCTGCTGGTCGCCGTGGTGGTGTGGCTGGTCCTGCGGCATCGCGGTCAGGTGGGCGGCAACAGAGCGCACGGCAGTCCGCCCGGCGGTCCCCCGCATCCACCGCAGCCGTACCCCCCGACCTCGTACACCTCGTCGTCCGTCGCGGCTCCGGCACCGGGGAGCGCCTCCGACACCTCGGTGGGCGACCCGGCGGAACCGCCGCCGGCGCCCCCGGGCCACGACATCCCTCCGCCCTCCGGCGGGTGGGCGATGACTCCTCCCCCGCCGCCGAACGCACCCGCGTACCTGCCGCCACCGCCCCCGCAGCCACCGGTGAAGCCGCCACGACCGCGGAGCCTGTTCGGCTTCACGATGGCGTTCGTGCTGCTGGCTGTCGGCGCCGTCGCGGTGCTCGAGCTTGCTGTCACGCCGCTGCCGTGGGCGGTCTACCCCGCGACCGCACTGGCCGTGATCGGCGTGGCCCTGTTGACCGGGGCGTTCCTCGGCCGGGTGACCGGGCTGGTGTTCATGGGGCTGCTGGCCTCCGGTGTCCTGGCGGTCGCGGTGTGGGCTCCCGAGCTGACGTTCGGCGATCTGGACTCGCACCCGACCTCTGCCGCCGCCGTCGAGGACCAGTACGCCTACACCGCCGGCAGTGTCCGCCTCGACCTGACCGACGTGCAGGACCTCGACCAGCTCGACGGTCGCACGCTCGACCTGAGCATGCGTGCCGGTGAGGTGATCGTGGAGCTGCCCGAGGGCCTGGACGTCGACGTGCACGGCACCGCGCAGGGCGGACGACTCGACGTGCTCGGCGCCGTCGAGGAGGGCCGCGCGATCACCAACGACCAGGCCACGGCGCAGACCACCGCGCCGGACCTGCAGATCAACCTGGACCTCGGGTTCGGCAACGCGAGAGTGAGCACACCATGAGCGACCGACAGACCTACCTCCGGCACCCTCTCGAGATCGCCCCGCTGGTGTTCGGGCTGATCTTCCTCGGCATCGTGGTCGCGTGGGGGCTGTTCCAGCTCGACCTGGTCAGCGGTGCGGACGCCGCCTGGATCCTGCCGATCGTGCTGATCACCGCCGGCGCCCTGGGCATCGTGCTCGCGGCGACGAAAGACCGGCGCACTCGTCGCCGGTACGAGAACATGTACGTGACGGCGCCGATCGGTGCTCCGTGGCCGACCGGGACCGACGAGAGGCTCGACGACACCGCGACCACCGGGTACGCCGTGCCGAGCGAGGACACGACGGCGACCGAGCTCCGCGACCCGGACGACGCCCCCGGCCACCCGGCCGACAACCCCACTGACTCGGGCAACCCAGCCGACCACCCCGTCGACGCGGACCACGCGGACCACGCGGACGACGCCGACGACACCGATGACCGCAACCAGCCAGGAGCGCCACGATGACCGAGCAGCCGTCCGGACCCAGCACCACCCCGCAGAAGCGACTCACGCGCAGTCGCGACGACCGGATGATCTCCGGCGTGTGCGGCGGCCTCGCGGAGTACTTCGGAGTCGACTCGACGCTGGTCCGCATCCTCGTCGTCGTACTCACCGTGCTCGGCTTCGGGACGCTGCTGATCGCCTACATCGTCGGCTGGATCCTCATCCCCGAGGCGGGCTGACTCCTCACAGCAACACGAGCCGGCGCGTCACCGCGAGGGGGACTGACGCGTCAGTGCAGGAAGGACCGGCGCATCACCGCGGTGATGCGCCGGTTCTCTGCGGGCGGGTCCGCTGCTGCCGGGCCTGCCAGAACGCGCGGGCCTCGAGCGCGGTGTCGGCGTAGTCGCTGAACACCCCGTCGACGCCGGCGTCGAAGAACGCGTCGTACTCGCAGAACGCGTCGCCCTTCGCGTTCGGGTCCGAGCCCCGTCGGCAGTCCGCGGGCAGGAACTGGTTCTCGTCACGGAACGTGTAAGGGTGCACCTTCAGCCCGGCGCGGTGCGCGTCGTCGACCAGCGACGTCGGGTCGGTCATGAAACCGTCTACGTCCAGCGGGATGACCCGGTTCTTGTCCGGACCGATCGCGTCGGCGTAGGTCGAGATCTCGCGCAGCCCGGCCGGAGTGACGAGGTCGTCGTAGGTGCGGTCGTCGCCGGAGGCCACGAGGTCGTACGGCGCACCGGAGATCGCGATCAGCTGCACGATCGGCACGCGCAGCCTCCGGTCCAGCTCGCGCAGGTTGCCGGTCTCGAACGACTGCACGAAGACCTGGGCGTTGGGCCGGTTCAGGCCGTGGCGGCGCAGCGTCTCGACGAGCGGCTCCTCCAGCGACAGCCCGATCGAGTCGAAGTACGTCGGGTGTTTGGTCTCGGGGTAGACGCCGACGACCTGGCCACGCCGGCGGCTCTCCTGCTCGACCAGCTCGAGCACCTCGTGCAGCGTCGGCACCTCGAAGCGGCCGTCGTAGCGGGTGTTGTCGGGGCGTACGTCGGGCAGCCGCTCCCTGGCCCGCAGCGTCTTCAGCTCCGCCAGCGTGAAGTCCTCGGTGAACCACCCCGTGACCCGCTGCCCGTCGATGGTCTTGGTCGTCCGGCGGTCGGCGAACTCCGGGTGGGAGGCCACGTCGGTGGTGCCGGAGATCTCGTTCTCGTGCCGCGCGACGAGCACGCCGTCCTTGGTCGACACCAGGTCGGGCTCGACGTAGTCGGCACCCATCCGGATCGCCAGCCGGTATGCCCCCAGGGTGTGCTCGGGCCGGTAGCCGCTCGCGCCGCGGTGCGCGATCACCAGGGGCAGGTCGTGACCGGTGGAGGGCCGCGGCCCGGTCCGCGACGACACCTGCTGGTCGGGGTCGCCGACCACAGGGCCGGCCGCGGTGGCCGTCGGCGGGAACGCGAGCAGTCCGGACATGAGAGAACCGGTCAGGGAAGCAGCCATCAGCACGACTCCGCTGCGCACTCGGCGGGTGAGGAGGTTCATCGCGACTACTCCAATCGAACCAGGTGGCGTGTCCGCGGCTGCTGTGAGAACGCCGGCTGAACCGACGTTAGACATTCGCACCACCGCCTGTCACGGTCTGTTCACGCGGGCGCGTCGCGGCCGCCGTCTCGGGCGGCGTGCGCGCCTAAATTCGATGGCAGCAGCCGGGCCCGCCTCAATACCGTGGTCAGGCCATGCTGAAGCTGCCCCTGGCCCATCCCGGGTCCGCCGACACCCGCACGCCCTCCCGCTACCTCTGGTGGGTCGCGCGGGGGCAGCGGGCGACCCTGCTGGGCGCCGCGTGCTTCGGCATCGTGTGGATGGTGGCCCAGTCGCTGATGCCCGCGGTGATCGGCCGCGCGATCGACGCCGGGGTCGCCGCGCAGGACACCACGGCGCTGCTCCGCTGGACCGGCCTGCTGCTGGCCGTGGGTGTCGTACAGGCCACGGCGGGCATCCTCGGGCACCGGTTCGACGTCACCAACTGGCTGGCCGCCGCCTACCGCAGCGTGCAGCTGGTCGCGCGCCGTGCCACCGAGCTGGGCGCGACGCTGCCCAAGAGGATCTCCACCGGCGAGGTCGTCAGCATCGGTGCCACCGACCTCGCGCACATCGGCAACTGCATGGAGGTCATCGGCCGGCTCTGCGGCGCGGTCGTGTCCTTCGTCGTCGTGGCCGTCCTGCTGCTCAACACCTCGGTCACGCTCGGGCTGGTCGTGCTGCTCGGCGTACCGCTGCTGCTGGTCGCGATCGGGCCGCTGCTGCGGCCGCTGTCGCACCGCAACGTCGCCCACCGCGACCTGACCGGCGAGCTGAACACGCTGGCCGGCGACATCGTGGCCGGACTGCGCGTGCTGCGCGGTGTCGGCGGCGAGGAGGTGTTCCACCACCGCTACGTGCGCGAGTCGCAGCGCGTGCGCCGCGCCGGTGTCGAGGTGGGGCGGCTGCAGTCGGTGCTGGACGCGCTGCAGGTGCTGCTGCCCGGGCTGTTCGTGGTGGTCGTGGTGTGGCTGGGTGCCCGGCTGGCGCTGCGTGACGACATCAGCGTCGGCGAGCTGGTCGCGTTCTACGGCTACTCGGCGTTCCTGGTGCTGCCGTTGCGCGCGGCGACGGAGTTCGCCAACAAGTACATCCGTGCGCGGGTGGCGGCGCGCCGCATCTGCCGCGTGCTCGACCTCGCCAGCGACGTCGCCGACCCGGAGCGTCCGGCCTCGGAGCCGGGCCCCGGTGCGCTGGTCGACCACGTCAGCGGCGTCGTCGTCGAGCCCGGACGGTTCACCGCGATCGTGTGCGAGCAGCCGGACGTGTCCGCGGCGGTCGCCGACCGGCTCGGCCGGTACGACGGTGCCGCTGCCGACGGGGTGACGCTTGCCGGCGTACCCCTGGGTGCGCTGCCGCGCGAGGTCGTGCGCCGCCGCGTGCTGGTCAGCGAGCCGGTAGCCACGCTGTTCTCCGGCGTCCTGCGCGACGAGCTCGCGGCCGACCGCTCGGTCGCCGAGAGCGAGCTCGCCCGTGCGGTGCACACAGCCTCGGCGGGCGACGTGCTCGACGCGCTGTCCGGCGGGCTGGACGCCGAGGTCGAGGAGCGCGGCCGGTCGTTCTCGGGCGGCCAGCGGCAGCGGCTGGCGCTGGCGCGCGCCCTGGCCGTCGACCCGGACGTACTGGTGCTGGTCGAGCCGACGTCCGCGGTCGACGCGCACACCGAGGCGCGGATCGCCGAGCGGCTGGCCGCGCACCGGGCGGGGCGTACGACCGCGGTCGTCACGGCCAGCCCGCTACTGCTCGACCGGGTCGACCACGTGGTGTTCGTGCACGAGGACCTGGTGGTCGCCGAGGGGACCCATCGCGAGCTGCTGGCGACCGAGGCGCTCTACCGACGCGCCGTGACCCGTGGGGAGGAGGACTGATGCGCCAGATCCTGCCGGTGGCCGGCGCCGCCGAGGTGAGCCGCTACGCGCGGGCGCTGGCGCGTCGCCACCCCCGCGAGCTGGCCGTCGCCGTCGTGCTGCACTGCCTGGCGGCGATGGCCGGCCTGGCAGCACCGCGCCTGATCGGCGACCTGGTCGAGTCGGTCGAGAAGGGCACCTCGCTGGCCGTCGTCGACCGGACGATCGCGCTGATCGCCGTGTTCCTGCTGGCGCAGACCGTGCTCACGAGGTACGCCCGGCTGCGCTCGTTCACGCTGGGCGAGACGGTGCTGGCCGAGCTGCGCGAGAACTTCGTCGAGAACGCGCTGACGCTGCCGGTCGGTGTGGTCGAGCGCGCGGGGACCGGCGACCTGCTGACCCGGACCTCGCGCGACGTCGACGCGCTGGGCTGGTCGGTGCGGTTCGCGGTGCCGGAGACGATCATCGCGTTCGTCACGACCCTGTTCACGATCGGCGCCTGCCTGCTGGTGGGCCCGTGGGTCGCGGTGGCGTTGCTGCTCGGCGTGCCGACGCTGTGGGTCGGCACCCGCTGGTACCTGCGCCGCGCGAAGGACGGCTATCTGCGGGAGAACGCGGCGTACGCGCAGATCAACGCCTCGATCGCCGAGACGGTCGCGGGCGCGCGCACCGTCGAGGCACTGCGGCTGGAGGACGCGCGCATCCGCCGGACCGACGCCGACATCCGCGACTCCTACGACGCCGAGCGCTACACGCTGCGTCTGCGCTCGGTCTGGTTCCCCACGATGGAGGTGGGCTACCTGGTGCCGACGGTGTCGACGCTGCTGATCGGTGGCTGGCTGTACGCCGCCGGGAACGTCTCGCTCGGCGACGTCACGGCCGCGGCGCTGTACGTACAGCAGCTGGTCGACCCCGTCGACAGGCTGATCTCCTGGCTCGACGAGCTGCAGGTCGGCGGTGCCGCGCTCGCCCGGCTGCTGGGTGTGGCCAAGGTGCCCGACGACCGCACGCCCACCGGACGGCTCCCGCTGGACGAACAGCTGGCCGCCCGCGACGTCCGGTTCTCCTACGTGGATGGCCGAGACGTGCTGCACGGCATCGGGGTCCAGGTGAGTCCGGGCGAGCGGCTGGCCGTGGTCGGGCCGTCGGGAGCGGGCAAGTCCACGCTGGGCCGGCTGCTGGCGGGCATCCATCCGCCGCGTGCGGGCTCGGTGACGATCGGCGACGTGGGACTCAGCGAGCTGCCGCTCGACGAGCTGCGCGGGCACGTGGCGCTGGTGACGCAGGAGCATCACGTGTTCGTCGGCACGCTGCGCGACAACCTCGCACTGACCGTCGACGACGTACTCCAGGGGGACGCCGCCGACGCACGGCTGCGGGCCGCGCTGGAGGCCGTCGACGCCTGGACCTGGGTGCAGGCGCTGCCCCAGCGGCTGGACACCCGGGTGGGCTCCGGCGGCATGACGTTGTCGCCGGCCCAGGCGCAGCAGGTGGCGCTGGCGCGGCTGGTGCTCGCCGACCCGCACACGCTGGTGCTCGACGAGGCGACCTCGCTGCTCGACCCGCGCGCTGCCCGGCACCTGGAGCGCTCGCTGGCGGCGGTCCTCGACGGTCGCACCGTGATCGCGATCGCGCACCGGCTGCAGACCGCGCACGACGCCGACCGGGTCGCGGTGGTCGAGGACGGGCTGGTGAGCGAGATCGGCAGCCACGACGAGCTGGTACGCGCCGGCGGCTCCTACGCCTCGTTGTGGGAGTCGTGGCACGGCGACGGCGTCGCACGTTCGGCCGGCTGAGTCACCGGCTCCGGTTCGGGGTCGGGTGCCGGCTGAGCAGCGGCGGCGTCGCGCCGTTGCCGGCGTACTCCCGTCCGGCGCCAGGTCTCGGCGACCACGGTGACCGTAGCGGCGACGCCGAGCCCGACCAGGATCGCCACGCCCGGCCGGTCGTCGAGCAAGGCGGCGCCCAGCAGACCGAGCGACGTGGCGTACACGGCCCAGGCGACGGAGGCCAGTGCGACCGCCGCGGCGAAGCGTCGGCGGGGATAGCCCAGCACCCCGGCGGCGAGCGTGGTGGCGGTGCGTCCTCCTGGAACGAACCGGGAGCCGACGAGCAGCACCCCGCCGCGTTCGCGCAGCTGGCGCTCGGCCCAAGCCAGCGGAGGGCGTCCGCGGTGGGCGGTGCCCAGCCGGGCGGCCAGGCGGGCGCCCAGCCGGCCGGCGCCTTGTCCGATGCGGTAGCCCACGAGATCGCCGACGAAGGCTGCGCCTGCCGCCACGGCGATGACCAGAAGGGCGTCCGGTGCCCCGCCGGTGGCGAAGACGCCGGCGGTGATCACCACGGTCTCGCTCGGTACGAGCGGCAGGAACGCGTCGAGGACGACTGCGCCGAAGACCAGCGCGTACACCCACGGTGACCCGGCCAGGTCCGCCAGGAGCGCGAGTACGGCATCGACCACGCCATCGACCACGCCATTGCCCACGCCTGCCCCCGTCCCGTCCGCGGGCACCCTCGACCGGATGCCGTTACGTCCAGGCTGCTGTCGCACCTGCCCTGGAAACCATCGGGATGTCCCCTGGCCCGTCCCTCACGTCCGTGCCGGGCCGACGCCTCACGCCCAGTGGGAACGGCGCGTCACGGCAGTGCCGGGTCAGGCCGGAGCCAGGCCGGAGTCAGGCCGGGACGGCCCGGTGCTGGCCGCCCTCGAGGTGCTGGGCGCTGGCCTCCATGCCGAGGATGCCGTCGAGCGAGATCCGGCCGGGGCCCATGAACAGCAGGCCGAACAGGCCCGACAGGATCGTGACCTCGAGCTCGAAGCCGGCGATGTCGGCGACGATGAACCCGACCTCGGCCTTGACCAGCCAGATCGCGCCGACCATCACCACGATCAGCGGCAGTGTGACGAACCGGGTGAATAGGCCCGCGATGAGCAGCAGCCCACCGATGCCCTCGGCGGCGATCTGCAGCCACGCCATGAGCTCGGGAGCGGGGATGTCGAGCGACCCGAGGAAGCCGGCGTAGGCGTCCACTCCGCCGTCCAGCTTCTGCCAGCCGTGCCAGGCGAACACGGTGCCGAGTCCGAGTCGCAGGAACAGCGGACCGAAATCGGCGGCGCGGCCGAAGGAGGAGGAGCCGACGGGCTTCATGGGGGTTCCTGGTGTCTGAGGGGGACTTGTCACTCGCTGAATGCCAGGTTCGTCCTGTCCTGCAACACGATCGTGAAACCCGTGGCGCTCCTTGGGCAGCCCGTGTGGGCTCAGAGGGCGAGGCGCCGCCCGTGCAGGAACCGGTAACCGTCCGCGCACTCTGCGGCGACCTCGGCGGCCTTGCCCTCGAGGCGTGGGTTGCGCGGCCGCCACGGCTCGAACCCGGTCGAGCGCACGACGGCGTCGTACCAGTGGGGGGCCCACACGCCGTCGCTGTCGCGCGGGCCCGCGGGCCACGACAGCATCCGGGGCGTGAAGTCGAGTCCCAGCCAGGTGCACAGCCACCGCAGGTGCCGCTCCGGCGCCCGCAGGAAGTCCGCGGCGTCGATCACCGGCGGGGGGTCGCCCATCCGGCTGAGGAGGGCGTACAGCTCGACCTGCTGGTGTACGCCGATGTCGGCGGGCTCGATCTGCTCACGGGATCGGATGTAGGAGGCCGCGACCTCGCGGGGGTCGCGGATCAGCAGCACGTTGGTCAGCGCGCCGACCCAGGTCCGGTCGGTCTCGGGCAGCAGGTGATGGGTCATGTGCTTCTGGTAGAAGACCGCGACGCCCTCGGGCAGCGGCGCCAGCAGCGCGTCGACGGCGGCGCTCAGGTCGCGGGGCATGCTCGCGATCACCTGCTCGCGCACGGGGTGGTCGATGCCGGTCTCGTGCAGGTAGTAGGCGTAGAGCGGTTCGTCGACGACCACGCAGTCCGGCCGGTTCTCCCAGGAGCGCATCATCGCGGTGGAGATGTTGCGCGGGCCCGACCACATCGCGAGCCGTACGGGCCGGGTGGTCATGGCCGCGGCGGGGCCGCGCGGGCGTCGCGGTCCGCGACGTCGCGGGCGACGAGGTCGGCGTACTCCTGCTGCAACCGCCGCACCACCGGTCCACGGCCGTCGGAGATCGCGCGGCCGTCGACCTCGCGCACGGGGCTGATGCCGGCGAAGGTGCCGGTCACGAACGCCTCGTCCGCGCCGTAGACGTCGGTCAGGCTGAAGCTCTTCTCCCGCGCGATGATGCCGGCGTGCTCGCAGATGCGGAGCACGTTCGAGCGGGTGATGCCGCCCAGGCAGTACATCCCCGACGACGTCCAGACCTCACCGCGCCGGACGATGAAGAAGTGCGTCGAGTTGCAGGTCGCCACGAAGCCCTGCGGGTCGAGCATGAGCGCCTCGTCGGCGCCGGCGTTGGCGGCCTGGATGCAGGCGGTGATGTCGTTGAGCTTGCTGTGCGCGTTGAGCTTGGGGTCGAGCACGTCCGGGGTGCCGCGGCGCACATGCGTGGTGAACAGCCGGATCCCACGCTCGACGGTGTCGCTCGTGGGCGTCTTGTACTCGGGGATCATCACGACCGTCGCGGGGCCCGCGGACATCCGCGGGTCCTGGTACGGCGTGGACTTCGGCCCGCGGGTGACCATCAGGCGCACGTGGACCCCGTCGGTCATCGCGTTGGCGGCCAGCGTGCGGTAGAGCGCCTCGGTGAGCTCCGCACGCGAGAGCCCGATGTCCAGCGCGATCGCCTTGGCCCCCTCGTAGAGCCGGTCGAGGTGCGCCTCGAGGAACACCGGGTGCCCGCCGGCGACCCGCAGCCCCTCCCAGACGCCGTCGCCGAGCACGAAGCCGGCGTCGAACACCGAGACGACCGCGCGGTCGCGATGTACGAGTTCGCCGTTGACGTGGATCTGCACGTCGCGGTTGCGCGGGTCGTCGGCGTGGCCGTGCGTGCCGGTGGCGGCGGGCTCAGCGGTCATGGCGCCGAGGCTAGTGCCCCGGCAAGGACGAGACGGCCGAAGTCCTTCCGGCACACCGTCCATCGACACGCTGTCGGGCGGTGCTTAACCTCGTTGGCATTTCATCCACACCTCACGGGAGGCCGTCATGGCCGGGGCATCCGTCGGAGTCGACGACTACGCGCTCAGCCGCGTACCGAAGTCAGCGCGCTACTCATGGTTCTCGGTGGCAGTGCAGCGGTTCGGGCAGATCTCGGCCTTGAGCCAGTTTCTGCTCGGCGCCACACTCGGCTTCGGGATGGAGTTCTGGGACGCATTCCTGGCGTTGACGCTGGGCGCTGTGATCCTCGAGGTCGTCGCCATCTTCGTCGGCGTCATCGGGATGCGAGAGGGACTGCAGACGTCGGTGATCACTCGCTGGACCGGTTTCGGGCAGGCCGGGTCGTCCCTGATCGGGTTGGCCATCGGGATCAGCCTCATCGGCTGGTTCGGCATCCAGTCGGCGGTGTCCGCCGAGGGCCTGGCCTCGCTGCTGGGGACATTCCCGGTGTGGACCTGGTCGTTGCTGTTCGGGCTGGCCGTGACGGGCGTCGTCCTCTGGGGCTTCCACTCCATGCAGTGGGTGGCCAACGTCACCGTCCCGGCGTTCCTGCTCCTGGTCGGCTGGTCGATCGTGTCCGAGCTCACTCGCCACGACCTCGGGACCCTGGTGTCCTCGGCCCCTCCGGGTCCGGAGCTCACCCTGGTCCAGGGCACCACCCTGGTGGCCGGCGGGTTCATCGTGGGTGCGGTCATCACGCCGGACATGACCCGGTTCAACCGCTCCACCGCGGACGTCGTCAAGCAGACACTGCTCGGCATCACCCTCGGCGAGTACGTCATCGGCCTGTCCGGCGTCCTGCTCGCCCATGCCATCGGGTCGGACGACATCGTCGCGATCATCACCTCGTCGGTCGGGTGGGTCGGCACGATGGTGATCATCCTGGGCACCATCAAGATCAACGACTGGAACCTCTACAGCTCTGGGTTGGGAATCGTCAACTTCATCGGCACGGTGTTCGGCCGGCATGTCAACCGGGCCATGGTGACCCTCGTTGTCGGTGTGGTCGGCAGCGTCCTGGCAGCAGCCGGCATTCTGCAGCGCTTCACCGACTTCCTGATCCTGCTCGGCGTCGCCTTCCCGCCGATTGCCGGGATCATGGTGGCCGAGTACTTCATCGTCCGGAAGTGGCGTGGAGACCTCGATGCCAGCCGCGACTCCGGTCGGCTGCCCGAGTCGGCACCCACGTGGGTGCCCGCGACTCTCTTGATCTGGCTGGCCGCAGCGCTGGTCGGCAAGTTCGTCACCTGGGGCCTGCCGTCGATCAACTCGCTGCTGCTCGCCGTTGTGCTGTACGTCCTCGCCGGCAAGATCGGGCTGGTGCAGGGGGTCGGCGTGAGTCGCACCCGGGACCTCTCCGAGGCGGCTCGCGAGGCGCGCGCAGAGCTGGCTCGTTCCTGACCCCCACGTTCTCACTCCCCGGAGGCACATCGTGCGCATAGGTATCGACGTCGGCGGCACCAACACCGACGCAGTGCTCATGGACGGGCCGACCGTCGTCGCTGCTGTCAAGCGGGCCACCAGCAGTGACGTCACGTCGGGCATCGTGCAGGCCCTGGACGGCCTGCAGGAGCAGCGGCAGTTCGAGCCGACTGCTGTGGATGCGGTGATGATCGGCACGACACACTTCATCAACGCCCTGGTGGAGGCCGACCGTCTGGCTCCGACGGCCGCCCTGCGTCTGGGGCTGCCGGCGACGGCCTCGCTGCCTCCGATGGTGGACTGGCCCGAGCGGCTGGTCCAGGCCATCGCCGGACGCGGCTACCTGGCGCATGGCGGGCACGAGTTCGACGGCCGACCGATCGCACCACTCGACGAGGACGAGCTACGCCGGCATACCGCCGACATGGCGGAGCACGGCGTACGCAGCGTCGCCATCTCTTCGGTGTTCAGTCCGGTGAGCAACGAGTTCGAGCTGCGGGCCGCGGAGATCGTCGCCAAGGAGCTGGGCCCAGACATGCCCGTCTCGCTCTCTCACGAGATCGGGCGCATCGGCCTGCTGGAGCGGGAGAACGCGACCATCGTCAATGCGGCGCTGCGGGAGCTCGCGGAGCGCATTGTCGGCGGGCTCGCCTCCTCCGTCGCCGGGCACGGGATCGTCGCACCCCTGTACCTGAGCCAGAACGACGGCACGCTGATGGATCTGGAGTACGCCCGCCGCTACCCGGTGGCGACGTTCGCCTCCGGGCCGACCAACTCCATGCGGGGGGCAGCCGTGCTGTCCGGTCTGGGCACGTGTGCAGTCGTCGACATCGGCGGTACCACCACCGACGTGGGCATCCTGGTGAACGGGTTCCCACGGGAGGCGACGACCGAGGTGACGGTGGCTGGTGTCCGCACCAACTTCCGTATGCCCGATGTGCTCAGCATCGGCCTCGGCGGCGGCAGCCGCGTGCACGATGAAGGTGCGCGTGTGGGCCCGGACTCCGTTGGCTACGAGTTGACGAGACAGGCCCGGGTGTTCGGTGGTCACACGCTGACCGCCACCGACGTAGCGGTCGCAGCCGGCCGCGCACCGATCGGAGACGCTGCCGCCGTCGCGGACGTCGACCCCGCAGTGGTCGAGCGGGCACTCGGCCGGATCGCCGCTGATGTCGCCGACGTGGTCGAACGCATGCGCACCTCGCCGGATCCGCTTCCGGTGGTGGCGGTCGGCGGCGGTTCGGTGCTGCTGCCGGACCAGCTGGGCGACCTGGGTGACGTACATCGTCCCGAGCACTTCTCGGTGGCCAACGCCATCGGGGCGGCGATAGCCCAGGTCGGTGGAGAGGTGGACCGCGTCTACGCCATCACCCCGGGGGATCGTCAGAGTGTCGTCGACGAGGCACGACAGGAGGCGGTGGACCGCGCGGTGGCGGCCGGCGCACAACCCGACAGCGTCGAGGTCGTGGAGTTCGACGAGGTTCCGATCCCTTACCTTCCAGGAAACGCGACTCGCATCCGGTGCAAGGCCGTAGGCGACCTGAGCCTGGAGGTGTCATGACGGCCGTGGTCGACGTCGAGGGTCTGTCGGACCTGGCAAGAGGGGCGGCCATCCTCGGCACCGGCGGCGGAGGGGACCCCCACATCGGCCGCCTGCTCGCCCAGCAAGCGATGCGCAGCCACGGCCGAGTGACCCTGGCGCCCCTGGAGAGCCTGCCCGACGACGCCGTCGTCCTGCCGGTGGCGATGATGGGCGCACCCACAGTCATGGTCGAGAAGCTGCCGTCGACCGAGCAGGTCTCCGAGGCCGTGCGGTCGCTGGCGCGCTACCTGAACGTGGAGCCCACCCACATCGCGTGCATCGAGGCCGGCGGTGTCAACTCGACGGTGCCATTCATCGCCGCCGCCGAGCTGGGTCTCCCGCTGGTGGACGGCGACGCCATGGGCCGGGCGTTCCCCGAGCTGCAGATGGTGCTCCCCACCCTCAATGGCGTGCGTGCCACTCCGATGGCCATCGCCGACGAGAAGGGCAACCACGGTGTCTTCGACACGATCGACAACGGTTGGGCGGAGCGTCTCGCCCGGTCCGCCACGGTAGACATGGGGTGCTCGGTCATCGTGTCGCTGTACGCCATGTCGGGGGCAGAGTGCCGTCGCTCCTTCGTCCCCGGCACGCTCAGCCTCTGCCGCGACCTCGGCGAGGGCCTGGCGTCGGCCCGCACCGCCAACCAGGATCCGGTCGACGCGGTGGTCGAACGCCTCGGAGGCCAGGTCGTCTTCGCGGGCAAGGTCGTCGACGTGGCACGCCGCACCGCGACCGGCTTCGCCCGCGGCGAGGCGACACTGCACGGCACCGGTCCCGACAGCGACCACCGGCTGGTCCTGCGCTTCCAGAACGAACACCTCGTCGCAGAGCGCGATGACGTCCCCGTGGTCACCACCCCGGACCTCATCGTCGTACTCGAGACTGACACCGGCGAGGCGGTGACGACGGAGTCGTTGCGCTACGGGCAGCGCGTTCGTGTGGTCACGTCCCCGGCGGACCCTCGCTGGCACACCAGCGGCGGAATCGACCTGGTAGGCCCACGCTACTTCGGCTACGACATGGAGCCCTCCGTCTTCGGCACGCCTGCGGGGACCTCATGAGCTGGACCCTGCACGCAGACCAGCTCACCGACCTGGCCCGGGGCGCCGCGGTCCTGGGCACGGGCGGTGGCGGCGACCCGTTCATCGGCCGGCTCCTCGTCCAGCAGGCGATTGCCGAGTTCGGGCCGATCACGGTTCTCGATCCCGACGAGGTGGCCGACGACGCACTGGTCATCCCCACCGCGCAGATGGGCGCTCCCACGGTGATGATCGAGAAGATCCCCCGCGGGACCGAGCCGGTAGCCGCCCTTCGGGCGCTGGAGGCTCACCTGGGTCGCGACGCCGACGCCACCATGCCCATCGAGTGCGGAGGCATCAACTCCATGATCCCGCTCATCGTCGGCGCGCGTACCGGGCTGCCCGTCGTCGACGCCGACGGGATGGGGCGCGCCTTCCCCGAGCTGCAGATGGAGACGTTCTCCGTCTACGGCGTGCCGGGCTCACCCCTTGCCCTGGCTGGGGAGAACAATGAGGTGGCGGTGATCGACACCGGTTCGGACAACCGCCGGCTGGAGTGGCTGGCTCGTGGGGTCACGATCCGGACCGGCGGTGTCGGCCACATCGCCGAGTACCCCATGAGTGGTCGCCAGGTCCGCGACACCGCCGTCCCCCGCACGCTGTCGCTCGCGCTGGCCATCGGCGTGGCCATTCGCGAAGCCCGGACCGAGAACCGCGACCCCGTGACGGCGCTGGCAGAGACCCTGGCCCCCACCGGCTACAGCCACCTGCGCCTGCTCTTCGCGGGCAAGGTGGTCGACGTCGAGCGGCGCACCGTCGACGGGTTCGCCCGCGGACGTGCGCGGTTCGAGTCGGCGAGCCGCGAGTCGACGATGGAGGTCACCTTCCAGAACGAGAACCTCGTCGCGATGGTGGATGGCGAGGTGCGCTGCATCGTGCCCGACCTCATCTGTGTCCTAGACGCCGAGAGCGCCGAGCCCATCACGACGGAGGGCCTCCGGTACGGCCAGCGGGTTCGGGTGGTCGGGATCTCCACTCCCGGCTTGATGCGCACTCCAGCGGCCCTGGCCACGTTCGGCCCTGCGGCGTTCGGTCTCGACCATGCGTTCGCACCCGTCGAGCAGCTCGCCGACCAGGCGACGACACCGGCCTGACGCTACTCCCACTCGTGCGGATCGAGCACACCGATCGCCAACCCGTACGTCACCATCGAGATCCGCTGCACCCGGGGCCAGAGCCCCCGGTCGAGCCACAGGGTGAGCATGACGACGATGGGGAACATGAACGCCAGCCCGCCCCACTCCATCAGACGACTTCCTGCTCCTGCTGCTCCCGCTCACGCTTACGCTTACGCTGTCCAGGGCCGTAGCCGTACGGGCCGAACCAGTACGGATGCAGCCATGGCATCAGGCCGAGGACGAAGGGGGCAGCCAGCCCCCACAGCGGGGACACGCCCATCCACCAGCAGATATTCACCGGGATGACGAGCAGCACGAACACCGTGCCGACCCAGTTGTAGATCCTGTCGATCAGGTTCGCGTCTCTCATCGGAGGTCCCTGTCACGGTTGCGCCAGGAACCGGCACTCGCGCCTGAACCCATGTTGGTCCGCCTCTCCATCTCGCCCTGATGGCCGTGCCGAGCGGCTCCTCTCGGTTCACGGCAGCAGAGTAGCGGGCACCCTTCATCAACCACAGTCGATGGCGGGCGGTGTTTGCGCAGGTCGGAGTGGGTGGCTTACTCCCACTCGATCGTGCCGGGCGGCTTGCTGGTCACGTCGAGCACGACCCGGTTGACCTCGCGGACCTCGTTGGTGATGCGGGTGGAGATGCGCTCGAGCACGTCGTACGGCAGCCGGGCCCAGTCGGCGGTCATCGCGTCCTCGCTGGTCACCGGGCGAAGCACGACCGGGTGTCCGTAGGTGCGCCCGTCGCCCTGCACGCCCACGGAGCGCACGTCGGCCAGCAGCACGACCGGGAACTGCCAGATGTCGCGGTCCAGGCCCGCGCGGGTGACCTCCTCGCGCGCGATCGCATCGGCGTCGCGCAGCACCTCGAGGCGGTCTCTGGTGACGTCGCCGACGATACGGATCGCCAGGCCGGGCCCGGGGAACGGGTGCCGCCAGACCATCTCGGTGGGCAGGCCGAGCTGCTCGCCGACGAGCCGGACCTCGTCCTTGAACAGCGTGCGCAGCGGCTCGACCAGCGTGAACTGCAGGTCCTCGGGCAGGCCGCCGACGTTGTGGTGTGACTTGATGTTCGCCGCGCCCTCACCGCCGCCGGACTCCACGACGTCGGGGTAGAGCGTGCCCTGAACCAGGAACTCGACCTGCTCACCGTGCGCGCCGGCGTCGGCCACGACCTCGCGCTCGGCGGCCTCGAAGACCCGGATGAACTCGCGGCCGATGATCTTGCGCTTCTCCTCCGGGTCGCGGACGTCGGCCAGCGCGTCCAGGAACCTCTCGGACGCCTCGACGACCTTGAGCGAGACCCCGGTCGCGGCGACGTAGTCGGCCTCGACCTGCTCGGCCTCGCCCTTGCGCAGCAGCCCGTGGTCGACGAACACGCAGGTGAGCTGGTCGCCGACCGCCCGCTGCACCAGCGCCGCGGCGACCGCGGAGTCAACCCCACCGGACAGCCCGCACAGCACCCGCTTGTCGCCGACGGTGCGTCGGATGTCCTCGACCGCCTCGTCGACGATGTTGACCATCGTCCAGGTCGGCCGGCACCCGGCGATCTCCAGCAGGAAGTGCGACAGCACCTGCTGGCCGTGCTCGGTGTGCAGCACCTCGGGGTGCCACTGCACCCCGGCCAGCCCTCGCTCGGTGTCCTCGAACGCCGCCACGGCAGCACCGCCGGTCGCCGCGAGGGTCGTGAACCCGGCCGGGGCCGCCGCGACCGCGTCGGAGTGGCTCATCCACACCCGGTGCGCCTGCGGGATCCCGGCGAGCAGTGTGCCCTGCCGGGTGACCGTGACCTCGGTGCGGCCGAACTCCGACAGGCCGGTACGCCGGACGTCGCCGCCGAGCGCCTGCGCCATCGCCTGGAAGCCGTAGCAGATCCCGAACACGGGCACGCCGGCCTCGAACAGTGCCGGGCCGAGCTGCGGCGCCCCCGGCGCGTAGACCGACTGCGGCCCGCCGGAGAGCACGATCGCCTTGGGCCGGCGGGCCAGGATCTCCTCGACCGCGAGGGTGTGCGGCACGATCTCGGAGTAGACCCGCGCCTCCCGTACCCGGCGGGCGATCAGCTGGGCGTACTGCGCGCCGAAGTCGACGACGAGCACAAGGTCGTGGGATTCCGCGGTCACCGAGGGCCTTCCGCTTGGCGGGACGGGTCTGGGGTGGTCTGGAGTGGCTGGCGGGGACCCGCCGAGTTTATCTCCGCGGCCTGGGCGCGGAGCCCCTGGCCGGGCGCCGGCGATTTCATTGAATTTTCTTCCCGAACACCCCGTAACCCCGCCTCAGAGGGCGTCGTTGTGCGGGGTGGGTCCGACCAACCTGCTCCCTCCCCGGTCGGACCCCACACCACGAGACCTCGGGTGTCTCGGGGGACCCAGGGCCCGGCCAACTCCCTCCCGGTCGGGCCCTGGGTCGTTTCTCGTGGAGTTTCCGGAAGGCGGAAAGCGAGCGGGCTCTCGGGGGGCCCGCCGCTCAGCGCACCTCGACTCAGCGCACCTCGACTCAGCGCACCTCGACGACCGGCAGCCGCAGCGCACCGGGCGCGTCGGCCGGCACGGCCGGGTGCCGGGGCGCCACCGGCGCGACGGGGGCGTACGTCGACCCCAGGCTGGGCCGCGGGTCGGGCTCGCCCTTGTTCGGCCAGTACGCCATCGCCCGCTCGGCTTGCGCGGTGATCGTCAATGAGGGGTTCACGCCGAGGTTGGCCGAGATCGCCGACCCGTCCACGACGTGCAGGCCGTCGTGGCCGTACATCCGGTGCCACGGGTCGATCACGCCGGTCCGGGCGGAGTCGCCGATCGTGCAGCCGCCGATGAAGTGCGCGGTCAGCGGCCGGTTGAACGGCTCGCCGATCGAGCCGCCGGCGGTACCGCCGAGAACCCGTGCCATCCGGCGTACCGCCTCGTTGCCCACGGGGATCCAGGTGGGGTTGGGGGCGCCGTGACCCTGTCGCGAGGTCAGCCGCCGGCGCCGGGTGAACCGGCCGCGCCGGGTGTAGGTCGTGATCGAGTTGTCGAGGGTCTGCATGACGAGCGCCACGATCGTGCGCTCCGACCAGTGTCGGACGTCGTAGAAGGCGCCCACGTGCCGGCGCTGCCGCCACATCTCGCGCAGCCAGGTGCGCCACCGGGGCCGCGGCTCGTCGTCGTCGGTGAGCACCGTCTGCAGGAACGACATCGCGTTGCTGCCCTTGCCGTAGCGGACCGGCTCCACGTGGGTCCACTCGTCGGGGTGGAACGACGACGTGATCGCGATGCCCTCGCTGTAGTCGACCGCGGTGTCGGGCGCGATCGCGCCGAGGATCGACTCGGAGTTGGTGCGGGTGAGGTGGCCGAGACGGTCCGAGACCCGTCCGAGGATCCCCCGGTCGCGCATGCGGTGCAGGAGCCGCTGGGTGCCCAGCGCGCTGGCCGCGAACACCACCTGGTCGGCGGTGAGCGTGCGCCGCCCACGCAGCCGCCGGTCGGTCGGCCGGGTCACGACCTCGTACCCGCCTCCGGCCAGCGGGCGCACGGCGGTCACCGTGGTCAGCGGGAGCACCTGCGCGCCGCCCTGCTCGGCGAGGTAGAGGTAGTTCTTGACCAGCGTGTTCTTGGCGTTGTGCCGGCAGCCGGTCATGCACTCGCCGCAGGCCAGGCAGGTATTGCGGGCCGGCCCGGCGCCGCCGAAGTACGGGTCCTCGACCCGCTCTCCCGCCGTCGTGCCGAAGAAGACGCCGACCGGCGTCGGATGGAAGCTCTCGGAGACCCCCATCTCGTCGGCGACCTGCTTCATCACCTTGTCCGCCGGCGTGCGCAGCGGGTTCTCGACCACGCCGAGCATGCGCTTGGCCTGGTCGAAGTGCGGCGCGAGCTCGGTGCGCCAGTCGGTGATGTGGCTCCAGGCGGGATCGCGGTAGAAGGCGTCGAGCGGCTCGTACAGCGTGTTGGCGTAGACCAGCGACCCGCCGCCGACTCCGGCACCGGACAGGATGAGGCAGTCCTTGAGCATGTCGATGCGCTGGATGCCGTACATCCCGACCCGCGGGGCGAACAGGAACTTCCTCGCGTCCCACGACGTCGCGGGCAGGTCGTCGTCCTCGAACCGGGCGCCGGCCTCGAGCACGCCGACGCGGTAGCCCTTCTCGCTCAGCCGCAGCGCAGTGACGCTGCCGCCGAACCCGGACCCGATCACCAGGACGTCGAAGTCGCGGCTCATGGGCGGCCGGTCCGCTTCAGCAGCCGCAGCGTGCCGGTGAGCACCCGGGCGAACGTCTTGTCGCCCATCCCGGCCGTCGGCGCGATCGGCAGCACCCGCTGGGTGGCGACCGTCTGCGGCTCGGTGTAGCGGTGTACGCCGTCCGCGCCCTGGCGTCGCCCGAGCCCCGAGTCGCGCATGCCGCCCATGGGGCTGTCGACGCTGCCGAACGACGCCCCGAACGGCTCGTTGACGTTGACGGTGCCGCACATCAGCTCGGACGCGATCGCGCGGCCGCGCCGGCCGTCGCGGGTGTAGATGCTGGCGTTGAGGCCGTACGACCCCTCGTTCGCGCGGGCGACCGCGTCGGCCTCGTCGGCGAAGCGGTACAGCGAGACCACCGGCCCGAACGTCTCGTCGCCGAAGCAGGTCATGCCCGGCGCGACCCCCTCCAGCACGGTGGGGTCGTAGAACAGCGGGCCGACGTCGGGGCGCGGTTGTCCGCCGGTGAGTACCCGCGCGCCCTTCGCCCGCGCGTCGTCGACGTGCGTCGTGACGGTCTCGAGCTGCGCCTGCGAGATCAGCGACCCCATGTCGCCGGTGAAGTCCATCGCCACCGACAGGCGCATCGCCTGGACCCGCTTGAGGAACTTCTGCACGAACCGGTCGTAGACCGCGTCCGCGACGTACAGCCGCTCCATCGAGACGCACAGCTGGCCGGCGGAGGAGAAGCAGCCGCGCACCGCGCCCTCGGCGGCGCGGTCGAGGTCGGCGTCACGCAGGACCAGCATGGGGTTCTTGCCGCCGAGCTCGAGCGAGCAGCCGATCAGACGCTGCGCGGCCTGCTGCGCGACCCGGCGGCCCGTCGCGGTCGAGCCGGTGAAGCAGACGTAGTCGGCCCGGTCGATGATCGCACCGCCGACGACCGCCCCGGCGCCGTACACCGTCTGCCAGACGTCGGCCGGGATGCCGGCCTCCTCCAGCAGCTCCACGCCGAGCAGCGCGGTCAGCGGCGTCTGCGAGTCGGGCTTGTGCACGACCGCGTTGCCGGCGAGTACCGCGGGCAGCCCGTCCGACAGGGCCATCGTGAACGGGTAGTTCCACGGCGAGATGACCCCGACGACGCCCTTGGGGACGCGGTTGACCTCGACGCGGGTGAGCACGGGGTAGACGCCGACGCGGCGGCTCGGCGCCAGGTGGCGCTTCGCCGTGCGCGCGTAGTATCGGGCGGTCATCGCGACGTGCGCGATCTCCTCGAACGCGTGCTTGCGGACCTTCCCCGACTCCCACTGCACCAGGTCCATGATCTGCTGCTGCCGGTCCAGGACCAGGTCGTGCAGCCGCAGCAGCGCCTCCGCGCGCTGCTCGAGCGGCACCCGTGACCATCGCTGCTGAGCCCGCCGGGCCCGCTCGAAGGCGGCGTCGACATCCTCGACGCTGGAGCGCGGGATCGCCGCGATCGGCTGGCCGGTGAACGGCGCCGTAGACGTGACGGTCTCGCCGGAGGTGGACAGGATGCGTCCGGTGAGCCTGCGGGCCAGGGCCGGGTCGAGCGCGTACGTCGCCGACGGGTCGTGCTCGGGGTCGGCCGGACCGGTCAGGGGCGTGCCGGAGTGCCCGTGCTGTGCAGTCATGTACGGAGGGTACGAAAGCCGAACGCGCCCTGACCAGAGGGTGACACCTAAAATGAGACACCGACGATGTCACATTGATTGGTGCTCGCGCCGACCCGGCGCGTCACGGGAGGAAGAACCGGCGCGTCACCGGGGAGGGGTCACTGCACGACGACCTCGACGCGCTGGAACTCCTTGAGCTCGGTGTAGCCGGTCGTGGCCATCGCCCGGCGCAGCGCGCCGATCAGGTTCATGGTCCCGTCGGAGACCCGCGAGGGCCCGAAGAGGATCTCCGCGAGGCTCCCGACGGTCCCGATCTCGACGCGTTCGCCGCGCGGCAGGTCGGGGTGCCAGGCCTCCGCACCCCAGTGGAAGCCCCGCCCGGGCGCCTCCGCGGCCCGGGCCAGCGGCGAGCCCACCATCACCGCGTCGGCGCCGCAGGCGATCGCCTTGGACACGTCGCCGGAGCGGCCCACCGAGCCGTCGGCGATCACGTGCACGTAACGGCCGCCGGACTCGTCGAGGTAGTCACGCCGGGCCGCGGCCACGTCGGCCACGGCCGAGGCCATGGGCACCGAGACGCCGAGGACGGTCCGGGTGGTGTGCGCCGAGCCGCCGCCGAAACCGACGAGCACGCCGGCCGCGCCGGTGCGCATGAGGTGCAACGCCGCCTGGTACGTCGCGCAGCCGCCGACGATCACGGGCACGTCGAGCTCGTAGATGAACTCCTTGAGGTTGAGCGGCTCCACCTGCCCGGAGACGTGCTCGGCCGACACCGTCGTACCCCGGATCACGAACATCTCGACCCCGGAGTCGACCACGGTCTTCGCGAACTGCTTGGTGCGCTGGGGCGACAGCGAGCCGGCCACGGTGACGCCGCCGGCGCGGATCTCCTGCAGCCGCTGCGCGATCAGCTCGCCCTTGACCGGCTCGGCGTAGATCTGCTGCAGCCGCGAGGTGGCCTCGTGCCCGCGCAGCCCGGCGACCTGGTCGAGCAGCGGCTGCGGGTCGTCGTAGCGCGTCCACAGCCCCTCGAGGTCGAGGACTCCGAGCCCGCCGTGCCGGCCGAACTCGATCGCGGTCTGCGGCGACATGACGCTGTCCATCGGTGCGGCCAGCACCGGGATCTCGAACCGGTAGGCGTCGATCTGCCAGGCGGTCGACACCTCCTCGGGGTCGCGGGTACGACGGCTGGGCACGACGGCGATGTCGTCGAACCAGTACGCACGGCGTCCGCGCTTGGCGCGCCCGATCTCGATCTCCATGGGTTCCTTCGCGGTAGGCGTGCCGGTCCCGCGGCGCCGAGCGGCGCGTGCGACCGGCTCAGCGGGAGGAGTAGTTGGGGGCCTCGACGGTCATCTGGATGTCGTGCGGATGGCTCTCCTTGAGTCCCGCGGAGGTGATGCGCACGAACTTCCCGTCGTTCTTGAGCTCGTCGATCGTGTGGGCGCCGCAGTAGAACATCGACTGGCGCAGCCCGCCGACGAGCTGGTGCGCGACCGCCGCGAGCGGCCCGCGGTAGGCGACCTGCCCCTCGATCCCCTCGGGCACGATGTGGTCGTCCTGCGCGACGTCGCCCTGGAAGTAACGGTCCTTGGAGTACGACCGGCCCTTGCCCCGGGACTGCATCGCAGCCAGCGAGCCCATCCCGCGGTAGCTTTTGAACTGCTTGCCGTTGATGAACACCAGCTCACCCGGGCTCTCCTCGCAGCCGGCGAGCAGCGACCCGAGCATCACGGTGTCGGCGCCGGCCGCGATCGCCTTGGCGATGTCGCCGGAGTACTGCAGACCGCCGTCGCCGATCACGGGTACGCCGGCCGCGTGGCACGCCAGCGCCGCGTCGTAGATCGCGGTCACCTGGGGTACGCCGATCCCGGCCACCACCCGGGTCGTACAGATCGAGCCGGGGCCGACCCCGACCTTCACCCCGTCGACACCGGCGTCGATCAGCGCCTGCGCGCCCTCGCGGGTGGCGACGTTGCCGCCCACCACGTCGATGTGCGCGGCGCCGGGCTCGGCCTTGAGCCGGCGGATCATGTCGACCACGCCGCCGGTGTGCCCGTGTGCCGTGTCGACCACCAGGACGTCGGCCCCGGCCTCGACCAGCGTCATCGCCCGCTTCCAGGCGTCGTCGTAGAAGCCGACGGCGGCCCCGA
This sequence comes from Nocardioidaceae bacterium, assembly GCA_035557095.1. Taxonomy (GTDB): domain Bacteria; phylum Actinomycetota; class Actinomycetes; order Propionibacteriales; family Nocardioidaceae; genus JALZDI01. Next base: position 26,697 of record DATMEB010000028.1, read on the forward strand.
CCACCAGCCGGCCGGCGGAGTCCTTGGTCGCGCCGGGGAACTCCTCGCGCTTGACGAAGTCCTTCAGCGTGATCAGGCCGGTGAGCCGCCCGGAGTCGTCGACCAGCGGAAGCTTCTCGATCTTGTGTCGCTGCAGCAGCCCCATCGCCTCGTCGGGCGCGATGCCCGCGCGCCCGGTGACCAGCGGCATCGGGGTCATCACCTGGTCGACCAGGCGGGAGCGGTCGCCCTCGAAGCGCATGTCGCGGTTGGTCACGATGCCCAGCAGCACGCGCTGCTCGTCGACGACGGGAACGCCGGAGATGCGGTAGCGCGCGCAGACCGCGTCGGCGTCGGCGATCGTCGCCTGCGGGCTGATCGTCACCGGATGGGCGACCATGCCGGCCTCGGAGCGCTTCACGATGTCGACCTGCTGCGCCTGGTCCTCGATCGAGAGGTTGCGGTGCAGCACGCCCATGCCGCCCTGGCGCGCCATCGCGATCGCCATCCGCGCCTCGGTCACGGTGTCCATCGCACTCGACACCAGCGGCATCGTCACGCTGATGTTGCGCGTCAGCCTGCTGGAGGTGTCGGCCTCGCTCGGCAGGACGTCGGACTGCCCGGGCAGCAGCAGCACGTCGTCGAAGGTGAGCCCCAGCGGCGCGAACTTCTCGGGAACGCCGGCCGGCGTGAGTTCCATGGCACCTCTTCGCGTCGGTCGCAGGTCTCGCCGCCGCGGGTCCGCCGAACCGCAGGATGGACGAGCGGGCGGGAGTGGGCCCATCCTAGCGGTGTGCTATCGGTTCAGCCTCGGCGGCGCAACCGTCTCGTCGGTGCTTCCGGCACGCTGCTGGACGTCCAGGCTCGTCCACGGTTCGTCGTCCTCGGACTCCTCCGCAGCGGGCTCCTCGGTGCTCGGGGTGTCCTCGTCGGGAGCCGGCTCGGTGATCGTGGCCCCGTCGGACTCCTCGGCGTCGTCCTCGGATTCGTCGGAATCCTCGGTGCCCTCCTCGGTCGAAGGCATCGAGCCGTAGTCGTCGCCTGGGTACTCGTCCGGGCCGTCCGGAACAACCCGGGGGTCGAGGTCCTCGGCAGGCGCATCCGGCGTCGGCTCCTGCTCGTCCTCCTCCGGCTGGTCAGAACGCCGCGAGTCCTGCGCCTCCTGCTCTTCCTGGGAGCGCTGGGCATCCTCGCGCTGCTGCGCTGAGTCCTCGCGCTGCTGCGCTGAGTCCTCGCGCTGCTGCGCTGTGTCCTCGCTCGCCGCGGTGCCGGAGGCCCGTTCCTCCTGCCGGGCCTGCTGCTCCTCGGCAGCGGTGTCCTCCTGCGGCGAGGGCGACGGCTCGGCCGTCTGCGGCTCGGCGGTCGCGTCGGCCTCGGCCACCGCACGGTCCTGCGACGGCGCCGGCTGCTGGGCCTTCAGACCGTCCCGCGAGGCGCGGGTGAGGTCGACCCGCTGCAGCCGGGGAGGTCCGTCGCCGGCCCGCTGCCGGGCGGCCTCGAAGAGCGCGGCCTGTGTCGAGGTCTCGGTGCTGCCGGAGTCGCCGGCGTCGCCGGCGTCTTCAACGTCACCGGTAGTGCCGGAGTATCCGGTGTCACCGGCGACCGCGCTGCCGGAGTCGAGGCGGTCCTCGTCGGAGGCCGGGTCGACACCCCAGCGGTCCCCGGCGCGCTCCTGGATCTGGTGCCACACGACCTTCGCCGGCTGGAACGGGTCGCCGGTGACCACGGCCGCGACTCCGCTGGTCGACAGCGTCGCGACCGCCGTGAGCGCCACCGCGAGCGAGCGTACGGCGAGGCGCCGACTGCGGCCCGTGTCGAGCATCACGATGTTCTCGAGGCCGCGGATGTCGTAGTCGGGGATGGGCTCGGCGTCCACCAGGCCGGTCAGGGCGCGCAGGGGGGCGACCGCGGGGTCGGTCGTGTCGACCGGTTCCCCGTTGGCCAGCGCCTCGATCAGCTGGTCGTCGCGCCACACGTCGTCGAGATCATGCACGATGCGATCCCTCCGACGCCTTGGCCATCTTGCGCAGCTTGGTCAGCGCACGGTGCTGCGCCACCCGCACGGCGCCCGGGGTCATCCCCAGCGAGCGCCCGGTCTCCTCCGCCGACATGCCCGCGGCCACGCGCAGGACCACGACCTCGCGCAGCCTCTCCGGCAGCTCCTCGAGCAGGTTCACCGCCTCCTTGAGGTCGGCGGCGTTGACCGCCTCCTCCTCCGGAGTCGGCCGCTCGTCGACGTCGTCGGGCACGGCGTCGGTCGGCCGGTCGGCGCGGGCGATGCTGCGCTGGGCGTCGGCCACCTTGTTGGCGGCGATCCCGTGCACGAACGCCTCGAACGGCTTGCCGCGGCTCTTGTAGCGCGGCAGCGCGGACAGCACCGCGATGCAGACGTCCTGCGCCACGTCGTCGGCGAGCTGCTGGCCGGAGGGGTAGGTCGCCAGGCGGGCCCGGCAGTAACGGTGCGCGATCGCGCGTACACGTTCGAGCAGGAGCTCGGTCGCGTCGCTGTCACCGTGCCGGGCGAGTACGGCGACCGCGCTGAGGTCGGTTGCCGACTGGGCGCCCACGGCAGGCAGTGTCATACATGGCCTCCACGGCGGTGCGGACCAGGAGTCAATTCCCGTCATTGTGGCTGATATGGCGGCAGTGTCAACGATGGGGTCGAAGAGTCCCCCATCACCGCCGCGAACGCCACGAGCGGACAAGTCTGCGTTTTCCTGCTCGGATGGTCTCCGTTTACGAGACCGGAACGCAAACTCGTCCGCTCGCGGGACGTGCGTGTTCGCTCAGTGACCGTGCCCGTGGCCGTGGCCACCGGCCGCAGCCTCGTCCTCCTCGGCCGGCTTGTCGACGACCAGGGTCTCGGTCGTCAGCAGCATGGCCGCGATCGACGCGGCGTTGGCGACCGCGGAACGGGTCACCTTCACCGGGTCGAGCACGCCGGCCGCGACCAGGTCGCCGTACTCCTCGGTGGCGGCGTTGTAGCCCTTGCCCTCGCCGGCCTCACGCACCTTGGAGACCACGACGTAGCCCTGCACGCCGCCGTTCTCGGCGATCCAGCGCAGCGGCTCGTCGACGGCCTTGCGGACGATGTTGACGCCGATGGCCTCGTCACCGGTGAGACCGAGGTCGTCGAGCGCGGTCGCGGAGTGCACGAGCGCGGAGCCACCGCCGGGGACGATGCCCTCCTCGATCGCGGCGCGCGTCGCGGAGACGGCGTCCTCGATGCGGTGCTTCTTCTCCTTGAGCTCGACCTCGGTGGCCGCGCCGACGTTGATCACGCACACGCCACCGGCCAGCTTGGCCAGCCGCTCCTGCAGCTTCTCGCGATCCCAGTCGGAGTCGGTGTTCTCGATCTCGGCCTTGATCTGGGCGACGCGGGCGTCGACCTCGTCGGGCTTGCCGGCACCCTCGACGAGCGTGGTGTCGTCCTTGGTGACGGTGACCCGCCGTGAGCTGCCGAGCACCTCGAGGCCCACCTGGTCGAGCTTGAGCCCGACCTCGGGCGACACGACCTGCGCGCCGGTCAGCGTGGCGATGTCCTGCAGCATGGCCTTGCGGCGGTCGCCGAAGGCCGGGGCCTTGACCGCGACCGAGGTGAAGGTGCCGCGGATCTTGTTCACGACCAGGGTCGAGAGCGCCTCGCCCTCGACGTCCTCGGCGATGATGAACAGCGGCTTGCCGGCCTGGACGACCTTCTCCACGAGCGGGAGCAGCTCGTTGATGGAGGAGATCTTGCCCTGCACGAGCAGGATGTACGGGTCGTCGAGGACGGCCTCCATCCGCTCGGCGTCGGTCACCATGTACGGCGAGATGTAGCCCTTGTCGAACTGCATCCCCTCGGTGAACTCGAGCTCGGTACCGAGCGTGTTGGACTCCTCGACCGTGATCACGCCGTCCTTGCCGACCTTGTCGAAGGCCTGCGAGATCAGGTTGCCGATGTGGGAGTCGCGCGCCGAGATCGTGGCCACCTTGGCCATGTCGTCGGTGCTGTCGACCTCGCGGGCGATCTCGAGCAGCCGCTGCGAGACGGCCTCGACGGCGGCGTCGATGCCGCGCTTGAGGCCCACCGGGTTGGCGCCGGCCGCGACCGCACGCAGGCCCTCGTGGACCATTGCCTGCGCCAGCACGGTCGCCGTCGTGGTGCCGTCGCCGGCGATGTCGTTGGTCTTGGTGGCGACCTCCTTGGCCAGCTGTGCGCCGAGGTTCTCGAACGGGTCGTCCAGCTCGACCTCACGCGCGACGGTCACGCCGTCGTTGGTGATGGTCGGGGCGCCCCACTTCTTGTCGAGGACGACGTAGCGGCCCCTGGGGCCGAGCGTCACCTTGACGGTGTTGGCGAGGGCGTCGACGCCGCGCTCGAGCGCGCGGCGGGCGTCCTCGTCGAACTCAAGGATCTTGGGCATGAGGGTTGCTTTCCCTTCACGACATCGCCCCGAGGGCCCCAGGGATGACGGAGGCCGCCCGGGGCGGTGTCAGTTGCTTGCGGTGGAGATGGGCGGGACGACGCGGACGTGGCCGCGAACGGCTCGAACGGCTTGGCGTCGCCTCACCCGGAGATCACTTCGAGATGACTGCGAGGACGTCGCGCGCGGAGAGGATGAGGTAGTCCTCGCCCTCGACGCTGACCTCGGTGCCGCCGTACTTGCTGTAGATGACCTTGTCGCCCACCGACACGTCGAGCGGGATGCGCTGGTCGCCTTCGTCGTTGAAGCGCCCGGGACCCACAGCGAGGACCTCGCCCTCCTGGGGCTTCTCCTTGGCGGTGTCCGGAATGACGAGTCCGGATGCCGTGGTCTGCTCGGCCTCGAGCGTCCTGACGACGATCCGGTCCTCGAGCGGCTTGATGCTGACCGACACTTGTCGACCTCCCCTTTCAAGGGACGAGAGAGGTTGTGATTGCGGTGACGATCCGGACGCACGTCGTCGCGGGTGCCGTGGACCTGATCGCGCTGGCACCCTCAGGGTGAGAGTGCCAATGGCAAATCTATGCGGTGATTAGCACTCGGTCAACCTGAGTGCCAGACCACTTGCGCGCAGGGGCCGCGTGGATCTGACCGGGGCACCGATCGCCCGCTGCCGGCCGGGCCACAATGCCCCACAATGCACTGTGCGTCTCGAGACCCTTCACGCCCTGCTGTCCGGCCAGGGCCAGGACCTGCTCGCCCGGGCAGCCCGCGAGTACGACGGGTCGGACGCGCTGGCGCTGGGGTCGCGGCTGCGCCGGTGGCACGACCCCGACCTCGTCGCCGCGGCCCTGTCCCAGCTGGAGCTCCGGCGCAAGGCGACGGCCAAGTTCGGCGACGACGCCGCCCGGATGTACTTCACCCCGGAGGCCCTGGAGCAGGCCACACCGCACGCGGTCGCCGAGCACCGCGCCCGCCGCCTGGCGACCTCGGGGCGGACCAGCCTGGTCGACCTCGGCTGCGGGATCGGCAGCGACCTGGTGGCGGCCGCCCGCGCGGGCCTCGACGTCACCGGCGTGGAGCGCGACCCGCTGCGTGCGGAGCTGGCACGGGCCAACCTGGCGGCGCTGACGCTCCCCGGCCGGGTGCGGGTGGGCAGCGCCGAGGACACCGACCTGTCGGAGTTCGACCTGGTCTTCGCCGACCCGGCCAGGCGTGACGTGCGTGGCCGGGTGTTCGACCCGGCGGCGTACTCCCCGCCGTGGGGGTTCGTCGAGGGCCTGCTCGCGAGTCGCACCACGTGCGTGAAGATCTCCCCGGCCATCCCGCATCGCCTGGTCCCCTCCGGGGTGGAGGCCGAGTGGGTCAGCGACCGCGGCGAGGTGAAGGAGGCCGCACTGTGGTCCGGGTCACTGGCCGGCACGCAGCGGCGGGCCACCCTGCTGCCGGGCGGCGCGACGCTGGCCGCGACGGGGGTACGGGCTGCGACGGCACCGGTGGGCGCGGTCCTCTACGAGCCCGACGGGGCGGTGATCCGCGCCGGGCTCGTGGGCGAGCTGGCCGAGCAGCTCGGCGCCTGCCTGCTGGACCCGCGGATCGCGTACCTGACCGCCGAGCAGGCCGTGGAGACGCCGTTCGCCCGTCGCTACGCGGTCGTCGAGCAGCTGCCGTACCGGGAGAAGCAGCTTCGCGCCGCGCTGCGTGCCCGCGACGTGGGGACGCTGACGATCAAGAAGCGCGGCATCGACATCTCGCCGGAGACGCTGCGCCGCCGCCTGGCTCTGCGCGGCAGCCGGCCCGCGACCATCGTGCTCACCCGGGCCGGCGACGCCGCGACCGCGCTGCTGGTCGAGCGCGCCTAAGGGCGTGTTGGTAAGCGGTCGGCCGTCGCGAGCGTTCCATCCACGGGATGCCTCGCAAGGCACAGGCGCAAGGCATACCGGGGTTGTACGTCGAGCGGCTGCAACGCAGCGAGGCGCCCTCACGTCCTAGCGGTGACAGTACGAGTCGGACGACGCGTCGCCGCCCTGCAGGCGGACCTGATGGGCCCGGCGGCCGCGGAAGTCCTCACCCTCCAGGAAGAACGCCTCGTCTAGCCGCATGCCTCCGCCCGCATCGGGGTCGGTGTCGACCTTGGCCATCCAGGCGCCCACGCCGTCGGGGTAGAACTGGTCGTCCCACGCGCCGTACAGCGAGTTGGTCAGGTAGATCCGGCGGCCGTCGCGGCTCACCTCGACCATCTGCGGGGCGCCCGCGAGCTGCTGGCCCGGCCGCGCCGGGTGCACCGTACGCCGCACGATCCCGCCGAGCCGCACGGATCCGGTCTCGCGCGGATGGGCCGGGTCGGAGACGTCGTACTGCTTGAGCTCGCCGGTTCCCCAGGAGGAGACGTAGAGGAAGCGGTCGTCGACCGACAGGTCGATGTCGGTGACCAGCGGGGGCACGGCGGCGAAGGGCTGCAGCGCCGGCGGCAGGTCGTCGGCCTCCGCCGGCTCCGCGGGGATCGTGATGACCTTGTCGGCACTCCACTGGCCGTCGTCGCGGTGCCAGCGCCAGATCGACGCCGAGAGGTCCTCGGTGCTGACCACGACGCCGACGAACCCCCAGGTGGCCTCCGGGTCGTGCGACGGTCGCAGCTCGAGCACCATCTGGTGCTCAGCGCCGAGGTCGACGTGCTGCACGTGCCGGCCCTCGGCCAGGTCCCAGAAGTGCAGCTGGTGGCCGTAGTGGTTGCCGAGGAGCAGGGCCGGGTCGATGCCGTTCTCGACCATCGACGGCGTACCCCACTCGCTGCTGATCAGGGTGTTCTGGTTGAGGTGCCACCAGGCGTCGTAGGCGAGGTACTGCGGGCCGCGGTCCTTCTCCCAGCGCCCCACGACGTCGAACGAGTCGTGGTCGAGGACCGCGATGCCGCCGGGCCCGTCGGCGCCGTCGGCCCCGCCCAGACACGTGAGGTAGACGCCGTCCGGGCCGCAGTGCAGCGTGTGCGGCCGGGAGTAGCCGGCCTTCGCCGCGAGCTCGGCGGCGTCGATGGTCTTGTGCAGCGTGGGCTGCGTCGGGTCGGGGAGGGTGTCGAAGACGTGGATGTTCGACGAACGCAGACCCGGCAGCAGCAGGAACCGGCGCTGCAGACCGTCCATCGAGTGGCCCTCGTGCGCCAGGGCGCTGCTGCACGCGTTCCATCCGAAGTGGTGCAGCTCGTCACCGCGGGTCGGCAGCTCGCTCCACCCGACCACGCGGGCGTAGCTGTCCGATGCCGGGTCCACGTCGACCGTGGCGAGGGCGTCGGCGCTCTCGCCGGTCCGGTCGAAGGCGACGACGTACGCGAGCCGCTCCGGCGGCGCGACCACCGCCTCGGCCGGGCTGCGGTAGAAGGTCGGGTCGACCGTGGGTTGCGCCTGCTCGCTCATCGCCCCTCCCGGTGCGTCGGCTACAGCCCCAAGCCTGCGGCGTGCGGGGCGCCGGCGGCAACACCCTGCGGCCTACAGATGGCCGCCGGTCCCGGCGAGGATCTCCCGGACGCGCTCCTTGGCCGACTCGCAGTAGTCGATGGTGGCGGCGCGGGCCGACGCCGCGTCGCGGGCCTCGAACGCCTCCACGACGCGCCGCTGTACGTCGATGAACCGCTGTGAGCTCTGACGCGTGGACCCGAAGCTGCGAGTCATCACTCCCTTGATCCCCAGCCGGCCGAAGCTCGCCAGCAGCGCCTGGTTGTGGCCCAGCGCGACGACCGCCTCGTGGAAGCGGTAGTTGGCCTCGAGGTAGCCGTCGAAGTCCACGAACATGCCGTCGACGAGCAGGGTGGCCATCACCTCGAAGCGCTCGCGCAGGTCCTGGACCTCCGCGTCGGTCACGTGCTCCATGGCGGTGCTGATGACGCCGAGCTCGATCGCGCACCTCGCGTCGAAGGCCTCGTCGGACACCGACTCGTCGAACGGGACGATCACGTACCCGCGGCCGGGGTCGCGCTGCACCAGGCCGTCGGTCGACATCCGCGTCAGCGCGTAGAACGCCGCCGACTCCTCCACGCCCAGGTCGGCCGCTAGCTGTGACAGCGTGAGAACCGCGCCGGCAGGGTAGGCGCGGTTGAGCACGCGCATGCGGGCCTCCTCGTACGCCGCGTCGTCGCGGGCGAACTCGAATCGGCCGAAGTCGCCGCGAAAGTAGGTCAGCGGGTGCCCGGCCTGCGCCGACGCGTGCACGACCTCGCCGAGGAAGATCGTGTGCGTCCCGCCGGTCACCCGCTCGACGACCTTGCACTCGATATGCGCGAGCGCGCCGACGAGCAGGGGCGCGCCGAGCACGCCCTCGGTGAGCGCGATGGCGCGGAACTTGTCGTGGCTCGGTGCCGCGAACTGCTGGGCGACGTGGGCCTGGTCCTGCCCGAGGATGTTGACGGCGTAGCAGCCGGCCTCGTCGATCGCCGCGGACGTCGGCGCGGCGTTGTTGACGCAGGCGAGCATCATCGGCGGCTCTACGGACAGCGACGTCACGGAGCTCGCCGTCAGCCCGTGCTGCGCTTGCGCGGTCCGGGTCGTCACGACCGTGACCCCACTGGTCAGATGACCGACGACGTCGCGGAAGCTGCGAGCGTCCACGCCGGAGTCGACCGGAGCGCCTGGTCCCGGCACGGCTGCCTCCTCTCGATCGCTGTCTCCCCTCGATTACAACCACATCCGCGGTGCGTGGGCACTGCTGGGGGGCGTGAGGAGGTCGCGGCGGAGATGCCGGATGCCGTCAGCCCGGTGCGGCGGCGGGTCACCGCGGGCCGCGGGTTCACGGGCCACGTCATGCACGAGCGGGCGCACTGACGAACGACGCCAGTGCATCGGCGGGAGTCACCGTCTTGACTGGCAAGACCGATCGACGCCGTCCTGGAGGCTCCGGATGAGACTGGGCTACTTCTCTATGCCGATGCACCCGCCCGAACGCGAGTGGGCGGACACGCTGCGCGAGGACCGCGAGGCGGTGATCCTCGCCGACCGGCTCGGCTTCCACGACGCGTTCATCGGCGAGCACATCACCGACCAGTACGAGACCATCACCAACAGCCTGCTGTTCCTCGGCACCCTGATCCCGGAAACCTCGCAGATCAGGCTGGGCACGGGCACCACCAACCTGTCCCACCTGCACCCCGTGCTGGTCGCCGTCCACTCGGCGATGTTCGACCACCTGAGCGGCGGCAGGTTCATCCTGGGTGTGAGCCCCGGTGCACTCCCCTCCGACGCCGAGATCCTCGGGATCCTCGACGAGGACCGCAACGGGATGTTCGCCGAGGCCATCGACGTGATCACCGGCCTGTGGGAGGCGGAGGCGCCGTACTCGCTGCCGGGCGGCAAGCACTGGACCGTGACCACCGAGAGGACGATCGACCGGGACCTCGGTGTCGGCATCGTGCAGCGCCCGCTGCAGTCGCCCCGGCCGGAGATCGTGGGCACGGTGGTGGCGCCGTTCTCCAAGGGCGTCATCGCGATGGGCGCGCGCGACTTCCACCCCCTGTCGGCCAACTTCCTGCTCCCGCAGTGGGTCGCCACGCACTGGGGCAAGTACGTCGAGGGCAAGGAGTCTGCGGGTGCCGAGGCGACCCCCCGGGACTGGCGGGTCGCCCGCACGGTGTTCGTCGCCGACGACGAGAACGTGGCGCGCAGGTACGGCCTGGAGGACGCCAACAGCCCGTATCGCTTCTACTACGCGCAGATGCTGAAGAAGATGACCACGATCGGCCGCCTCGAGCTGTTCAAGACGCACCGCGAGCAGCCGGACGACGAGGTTACGCTCGACTCCGTGATGGACCAGCTGGTGATCGCGGGGACTCCGGAGTCGGTGACCGAGCAGATTCTGGAGTTCCAGGAGGAGACCGGCGAGTTCGGCGAGCTCGTGTACGCCGGCATGGACTGGGTCGACCCCGAGCTGGCGCAGCGTTCCATGGAGCTGATGGCGACCAAGGTCATGCCGCAGGTCAACGCGCACACGGGTCAGGCCGCCGACGACTAGACGAGTCGACCGGACGGGCTATCCGTCGACGTGACGAGAAAGAGGACGACCGGATGCCCGAGCCGGAGGAGCGGCTGCCCGCGCCGCGCGCGGAGGAGATGACCACGGAGCAGCGGCTGGCTGTCGACCGGATCTCGGCAGGACCGCGAGGGGCGCTGGTCGGCCCGTTCGGGCCGTTGCTGCACAGCCCCGAGCTGATGACGTGCGTGCAGCAGACCGGTGAGTTCCTGCGGTTCCAGAGCACGCTGGACCGGCGGCTGTTCGAGATGACCGTGCTGCTGGTGGCCAGGCACTGGAACCAGCAGTTCGAGTGGGCGTTCCACGAGCCGCTGGCTCGGGAGGCTGGGCTCGCCGGCACGGTCGTGGACGCGATCGCGGCGGCCCGACGCCCCAGCGACATGGACGACGCCGCGGCCGCGGTCTGGGACCTCGTGCACGACCTGCACAGCAGCCGGGAGGTCACCGACGAGCACTACGCGGCGGCCGTCGCGATGGTGGGGGAGCGGGGCGTCATCGAGGTCGTGGCCGGTGTCGGCTACTACACGACCCTCGCGATGGTGATGAACGTGGCGCGGACGCCGCCCCCGGAGGACGGCCCACGGTTGAGCGACCTGGACGTCGGGCCCGCTGTCGACTGACGCGCCGCGTTCGCGCTCGGGACACCGTCGAGAGGCGGTCCCTACCCGCGAGCCGGCGGGCTACCGGCGGTGAGCAACCGGTGCAGCCGGAGTGCGACCTCCAGCTCGGTACGGCGGTCGCGGGGCGCGACACCCAGCTGCGCCTCCACCTTCTGCAGCCGGTTGCGCACGGTGTGTTCGTGCAGACGAAGGTGCTCGGCGGCCGCCACGTGGCTGCCGTAGCGGAACGAGGCGGCCAGCGTCTCACGCATCTTTGCCGCCTCCGCGGTCGTGCCCGACAGGGTGCCGAGCTCGCTGGTGACGAACGTCTGTGCGAGCTCACGGTTCTGCAGGAGCAGCAGCTCCAGCCGCAGGTCGGAGTAGCGGATGACGTCGGCCGGCCCGAACGCCGCGCGGAAGCTCTCGACCTGCATGGTCTGCCCGAACGTGCCGCGCAGGCCGTCCAGGCCCGGCTGCACCTCGCTCACCGAGGCCGGCACTCCCGACGCCTGCAGGGCCGCAAAGGTCGCGTCCACCGCCTCGTCGCTGGCGGTGTCGCCCACTGCGAGCCAGACGGTCGTGCTCCCCATCGTGGGCGGGTAGACCAGCACCCCCCGCGGGCGAAGCGACGACTGCAGGCCGGAGACCACCGGAGCAGCAGCAGCCTGCGGTGTTGTCGGCAGCAGCACCGCCACATGGGACGTGTCGAAGTCGTAGTCGATGGTCACCAGGTCGGCGGGCGACAGCGCCTCGTCCTCACCGCGCAGGACGTCGCGGACCAGGCGTTGCCGGATGTGCGCACGCGACCTGTTGAACGCGTCCTCGAGCCGGCCGAACTTCTCCGCCACCTGCGAGACGACCTGGTTCTGGTAGGCCAACACCACCCGGGTCAGCGTGGCCGACGCCTGCAGCGCGTCGTCCCTGGGCGCGTCGACTCCCAGCGCCGCGGCGCGAAGGAGGCGCATCCAGGACTCCCACTGCAGGGCGAAGCTGATCCGGTAGGAGTGCTGCAGCGACGACTGCGGGATCCGCAGCTGCGCCTGCACGTCCGCGAAGGCAAGTCGGTGCCTGAGCTCGACCCGGTCGAGGGCGAGCCGGCCGCACAGCACGTCACGCAAGGCGTGCACGTTCTCGTGCACGCTGGCGCGCAACGCCTCGGTGAACGCCGTGTCGTGCTGGTAGTCGGCGAAGGCCGCCCTCGTGCAGCGCTGGATGATGTCGTCGCAGAGCGCGTCCAAGTGCGCGGCGGCGATCGCGTCGACCGCCCAGGGCGGCAGTTCCTGGGCCGGCTCCTCGTGGGTAGGCGAGTCACCGGCCTGCGTGGTGCTCACGCAGCCAACCTACCCAAGCCCGCTCGGACCAGGCTGGCGCCGCGGCCCGGCTCGTCGTGCACGACCCCGTGCGGCGTCAGACCCGCTCCGGGCGACGGACGAGCAGCGCCAGCACCGCCGCGACGACGCAGAACGCGGAGATCTGGATCAGGGCACCGGCGGTCCAGCCGGTCCACTCGACAAGGCCGCCGAGCAGGTACCCCGCGAACGCGGCGGGGATGTACAGCGAGGCCACGAACAGCCCCGAGCCCTTGCCCGCGTTGCCCTGCTTGAACGACTTGACGAGGCCGGCGGCCAGGTTCGCGTAGACCACACCGCTGATGACGGCGCCGAACACCAGCGAGAGAGCCATGTGCGCGGCGATGCTGCTGATGCCGCTGAACAGCAGGTAGCCGGTCACCGCGGACAGGCCCATCGCGATCGCGAGCAGCCGGCGGAAGTCGAAGCGGTCGCCCAGCCAGCCGCCGAGCAGCGAGAACAGTGCACCCATGCCGTACATGCTCAGCGCCAGCCCTGACTGCTGCGCCGAGTAGCCGAGCTCGTCCTGCAGGTAGGTCGGGTACAGCCCCAGGTACGCGTAGATCGCCAGCCCGGCGAACACCGTGGAGGAGGCGAGCAGCAGAGGGTTGCGGGAGAGCAGCCGCTCCGCCCCGGCGTCGGCGACGGAATGGTTCTGCACGGGCTCGGTGCGTGCCTCGGTCAGCCACGGACGCACCACGATCGCGACCAGCACCAGGATCACGAAGCCGATCACCCCGAACACGATCAGCGGAAGCCGCCAGCCGCCCGACTCGCTCAGCGCCGCACCCAGGTTCGGGCCGATGAGGGTGCCGACACCGAACGTGAAGTTGACGGCTCCGACCGCGAACGCGCGGTGGTGCACGAAGTAGCCGGCCGCGATCGCCAGCAGTGCCGTGAGCTGCATGGCCTCGCCGACACCAGAGGTGAAGCGGTACGCCAGGAGGTCCCAGAAGCCGGTGGCGTACGCGGTCAGGAACGTCGCCGCGGAGAAGATCGCCAGCCCGGTGAGCGCCACGAGCCGGCGCGAGGCACGCGCCAGCAGGATCCCGGTGGGGATGCCGGCCACGCCCATGCCGAGCGTGAAGATGGTCGACTGCAGCCCCAGCTGCGGCAGCGTGAAGCCGAACTCCGCGCCGACCTCCGGCGCGATCACGGGGTACAGCTGGCGGTCCATCGCGTTGACGACGTAGGAGAGCAGCAGCACGGCGAACATCGCGATGGCGATGGACTGCTTGCGCCGCGGTGGGGCCGAGGTCGCCCCGGCAGCGTCGATCCCTGCCGGCTCCGGGCTGACGTCGGTGCCGTCGGTGCGTGATGTCGTCATGCAAGAGTCCTTCGACCGGAGCGGCACAGCCCGGACCGTCGGATCCGGAGGGATTCGTCGCTGTGCGCAAGACATGCCGCTCGCCTCGCCCTCTGCGTAGGTGCGAGCATCGCGGTCCCCGGCAGCGGGTGCAATGACCCAACCCGTGAACTCACCCGTGCCCGCCGTGACACCTTCCGTCAGTCCGTACTCGCGTGCGGCGCCCCGGTGTGCCACGGCAGACTGTGCTCATGAGCGAGCCCATCCGCGTGTACAGCAGCAGCGATCTGGTCGATGCCGACCCGACCCCGGGGATGCGGCGAAGCCGCGCGTTCGAGCGGCCCGTGCTCTGGGCCGGGCAGGTCGAGACCGCGCCCGGAGCCGTCTCCGGCTGGCACCACCACGACCTCAACGAGACCAGCCTGTACGTCGTGTCCGGGGTTCTGCGGCTGGAGTTCGAGGGCCACGACGGCCACCTCGACGCCGGTCCCGGCGACTTCATCCACGTACCGGCGTTCACCGTGCACCGGGAGAGCAACCCCACCGACCGGCCCTCGGTGGCGGTGATCGCCCGCGCCGGAGGCGGCACACCCACCGTGAATGTCGACCCACCGCGGTAGCCGAGGGCGACGGCCCAGGGCACTGCCCCCGCCGAGGGGAAGTGCGCGATGCTGGCCTGGTGGAGAGCCGGCCGGCATACCGGGAGCCCGACTGGGTCACCCGGCACGTGTTCAACCCCCTGGTCAAGGCGCTGACCCGGGCCGGGGTGAGCGTGCTGGGGTCACGCATCCTGCGCGTGCGCGGACGCACGTCCGGCCACTGGCGCGAGACCCCGGTCAACCTGCTCACCTTCGGGGGTGCCCACTACCTCGTCGCCGCCCGCGGGGAGACACAGTGGGTGCGCAACCTGCGAGCCGCCGGCGGCGGTGAGCTGCGGGTGGGGCGACGCGTGCACGCGTTCACGGCGACCGAGGTCGACGACGACGAGAAGGTGGCGGTCCTGCGCGCCTACCTGCGGCGGTGGCGATGGGAGGTCGGCGCGTTCTTCGGCGGCGTGGGCCCGGACTCCTCCGACCAGGAGGTGCACGAGGAGGCGCCGGCCCACCCCGTGTTCCTGCTGCGCGTGTCACCGGCCTCCTGACGCCACGGGAGCCTCGGGAGAGCTGTCGGAGCGAGCGGGCATGATCACCCCGGTGAGCATGGGGAGTACGCCGACGACGCCCCGACCCCCGACCAGGGGCCGGGTAGCCGTTGGCGTGCTCTGCCTGATCCAGTTCGTCGACGTCCTGGGCGTCACCGTGGTCGTCATCGCGCTGCCGTCGATGCTGCACGACCTCGACGCCCCGGCTGCGGCCGCGGGTCCGGTGATGACCGGTTACGCGATGTTCTTCGGCGGCCTGCTGATGTTCGGCGCCAGGCTCGGCGACCGCTACGGCCATCGCCGGGTGCTGCTTTGCGGCCTGGCCCTGTTCGCGGTCGCGTCGCTGCTGGCCGCCCTCGTCGCGTCGGTCTGGCTGCTGGTGGCAGGCCGCTGTCTACAGGGGTGCGCGGCGGCGGTGTCGGTGCCCACCGCGCTACGGCTGCTGACGTGGGTGACGCCGTCGCCGGCGGCCCGCAGACGCGCGGTCGCGGCGTGGAGCGCCGCCGGCGCCGCGGCCGGGGCGAGCGGGTTCGTCGTTGGCGGGGTGGTCACCCAGACGGCGGGGTGGCGGGTGATCTTCCTGGCCGGCGTTCCGCTCGCGATGGTCCTGGTGTTCATGGTCCTGCGCGCCGTACCCGAGACCGACGATGCACGCTCCGGCGGCCACTTGGACGTGACCGGCGCGCTGCTGCTGACCTGCTCGGTCATGGCCCTGGTGATCGGCGCCGCGGTAGTCGAGCAGCAGGCCTCACGTCCGCTGGGGCTGCTGGCACTGGCGACCGGGGTGGCACTGCTGCCGGTCTTCGTCCGCAGCCAGCGCAGGTGCCCGGCTCCGCTGCTTCCCGCCCGGGCCGCACGCGACCGGCGTCTGCGGGTCGGTGCCGCCACCGCGTTCGTCAACACCGCCACGACCAGCTCCGTCGTCACGCTCGTGACCCTGCAGCTGCAGCAGTCCGGCGGCCTGAGCCCGAGTGCGGCCGGACTCAACCTGCTACCCGTCAGCCTCGGCGTCGTCGTGGGGGCGGCGGCTGCGGCCCCGGCGCTGCGCCGCTATCGGCCGCAGACCGTCCTCGGCCTGGGGCTGGCCGGCATCGGGGCAGGCGCGGGGGCGCTGACCGCGATGGCGACGGGCGTCTGGCTGGTCCCGGTCGCGGTCGGTGTCCTGGGGGCCGGGCTCGGGCTGTCCTCGGTAGCCTCGACGACTCTCGGCACGGACGTACCCACCGACCTGCAGGGCGCCGCGTCCGGTGCCCTCAACACCATGGCGCAGCTCGGCACGGCGCTGGGCGTGGCGGCGCTGCTGCTGACCGCGTCCACGGTCGACCGCCTCGGCCTCGCGATCTCAGGGGCCCAGGTGGCATGGGCGTTGGCCGCGGCCGCCGCCTGCGTCACCGCGCTCGTCGTGGTCCTGCACGACCGCCGGACCGCGTCGGCGGCGAGCCGCGACCCGACCACGACCGCGACCAGGTGAGTGCCCCCTGACGGCAGGGGCACGCGGAGACCGGGCGGTCGGGCAGGATGTGCTGATGGACGACAACCCCGGCGCGGTGTGGCTGCCGCTTCGCTTCAGGGACGTCGACGCCTTCGGGCACGTCTACCACGCGGAGTACCTCACGCTGCTCGACGAGGCCCGCACCCGCTGGTTCCGTCACGTGGTCGGCGTCGCCAACCCCGCCGACTACGTGCTGGCCCGCATCGAGATCGACTACGTCAGCAGCATCGTCCTAGCCGACGAGTCCGTGCGAGGCACGTTCGAGATCGAGCGGGTGGGCACGTCCAGCATGACCCTCGCCGAGACCTTGCACACCCCCGACGGCCGCCTGGTCTCGCGCGGCCGCGCGGTCACCGTCTTCCGCGACGCCGCCACCGGTACGTCGCGCCGCCTCACCGACGACGAGCGCCGTCGGGCGATGGCGCTGGTGTCTGCGTCGGACCCGGCCTGACGCCGTACCGTGGTCACCTGCTGCGGCGGCGGAACAGGTACGTCGCCCAGACGTACCCCACGACGGCGAGGCCGCCGCACCAGAGCACGGCCTGCCAGCCGCTGGCGCCGACGGGCGTGCCCATCAACAGTCCGCGCAACGTCTCGATCACCGGCGTCACGGGCAGGTTCTCGGAGACCCACTGCAGCGCCGACGGCATCGTCTGCGTGGGCACGAAGGCACTGCTCAGGTACGGCACGAACAGCATGAAGAACGTCGCACCGCCTGCCGCCTCGGCGCTGCTGGTGGCCAGGCCGACCGCGGCCGAGAGCCAGCCGATCGCGAGCATGAACAACCAGATCAGCCCGACTGCGA
This sequence comes from Nocardioidaceae bacterium, assembly GCA_035557095.1. GTDB lineage: Bacteria > Actinomycetota > Actinomycetes > Propionibacteriales > Nocardioidaceae > JALZDI01. The sequence continues at coordinate 43,786 of DATMEB010000028.1, forward strand.
CCACCCAGGCGAGTACGCCCGCCTCCGGCCGGAAGCCCAGCAGCGCGGCCGTGCCGACCACGAGCAGCATCGAGACGGTGTTGCGCAGGAGCGCCGCTGTCACATGGCCGGTGAGCACGGCGGAGCTGACGATCGGCATGGACTGGAACCGGTCGATCACGCCGTTGCGCATGTCGCTGTTGACGCTGACCGCGGTCATGGACGAGCCGTAGCCGGCGCACAGCAGGATGATCCCGGGTACGACGTAGTCGACGTAGGAGGTACTCTGCGCGCCCGGCGCGGCCTGCGTGCTGATCGCGCCACCGAACACGTAGACGAACACCAGCATGAGCAACACCGGCAGCAGTACCGACATGAGCAGCGCGTCGATGCTGCGCATGCTGAGCAGGACGCTCCTGCGGATCATCGTGGCCGAGTCGCTCACGGCCCACACGAGCGTGCTCATCGGACCTCCTCCAGCGCCGCAGGGGCGGCCTCGCGGCCGGCCGCTGTGCGCCCGGTCATGGTCAGGAAGACGTCGTCGAGCGTCGGCTTGTGCAGCGCGATCGTCGCCACGGCGACGTCACTCGTGCGGAGGTGGTCGAGCAGGTCGCGGACAGGGCCGGCACTGCCGTCGGTCGGGACCTCGACGGTGAGCCGCGTCACATCGGCGCCCAGCACGCGGTCTCCGAGCACGTGCCGGGCGGCGTCGTACGCCGCGGTGTCGGCGAACCCGAGCAGCACGCGCTCGTCGCCGACGGTGCGCTTGAGCTCGTTGGCGGTGCCCTCCGCGACGACCCGGCCGGCGTCGACCAGCGTGATCCGGTCGGCGAGCTGGTCGGCCTCCTCGAGGTACTGGGTGGTGAGGAGTACGGTCGCGCCGTCGGACACGAGTGCGCGCACGGCTTGCCACATCGTCTGCCGGCTCGCGGGGTCGAGACCGGTGGTCGGCTCGTCGAGGATGATCAGCCGCGGCCGGGCGACCAGGCTCGCCGCGAGGTCGAGTCGTCGGCGCATGCCGCCGGAGTACGTGGAGACGGGGCGTCGCGCGGCGTCGAGGAGGTCGAACTGGGTGAGCAGCTCGAGGCAGCGTTGCCGTGCCCGCCGCGGAGAGAGGTGGCGCAGGCGGGCCATCGTCAGCAGGTTCTCGCGACCCGACAGCGGCTCGTCGACCGCGGCGTACTGTCCGGTGAGTCCGATGACGCGGCGCACCTGGCCGGGCCGGCGTACGACGTCGAAGCCGTCGACCAGGACCTCGCCCGCGTCGGGTCGTGACAGCGTGGACAGGATGCGCACGATCGTGGTCTTGCCGGCACCGTTGGGACCGAGCAGCGCGTGCACGCTGCCCCGTCGAACCTCGAGGTCGATGCCCTCGAGCACCCGGTGTGTCCCGAACGACTTCTCGACGCCCCTGGCCTGGACGATCATGTCCCCTCCCATACTGTGTATGCCATACACGCATTAGTGTAGACTATAAACGGTTTCTTCGAGGCCTGTCCAGGCCGTGAGCGAGCAGCAGGTGAGGATGGACGATTCGCGCAGCACCGGCGGGGAGCTCGGTCCGGGCGCCTTGCCGCCCGGGCTGGCCCTGCTGTGGGGCGCCGGGCGGTCCTCTCGCCGCGGGCCCAAGCCGGGGCTGTCCGTCGAGGCCGTCGTGGGTGCTGCCGTGGACATCGCGGATGCCGAAGGCATCGCCGCGGTCTCGATGGCCCGGGTGGCCAAGCGCCTCGGGTTCACCACGATGTCGCTGTACCGCTACGTGAGCAGCAAGGACGCGCTCGTCGACCTGATGATCGACACCGTCGTCGCCGAGCCAACCCAGCCCGAGCCGGACGAGGACTGGCGGCCCGCGCTGGAGCGGTGGGTGTGGGAGTACCTCGCCGCGCTGCGCCGGCACCCGTGGATCGTGCAGGTGCCGGTCAGTGCACCTCCGCTCGGGCCGCGGTCGCTGCTGTGGCTCGAGGCCGGCCTGATGGCGCTGTCCGGCACACCGCTGGACGAGGACGAGAAGGTCGGCATCGTGCTGCTCGTCACCGGGTTCGTGCGCAGCGAGGCGCGTCTGTGGGGCGAGCTCGAGGCGGCCGCCGGGGCCGCAGCCGGGCCGGAGGAGCCCGACCGAGTGGACGCCGATGCCCCTGAAGAGTCCTTGGAGGCCGCGGGCACGGAGCTGCCGTCGTACGGCGGGCTGCTTCGTGCCCTCATCGACGAGCAGGCCTACCCCGCGTTGATGCAGGTCGTCGACTCCGGCGCCTTCGACGGGCCGCAGGAGTACTCCGAGGAGGACGTGCGCTTCGGGCTCGACCGCATTCTCGACGGAGTCGCCGCCCTCGTCGTCGCACGCGAACCGGGTCGCTGACCCATACGGACCACCGCGCGTGAGGTCCGCGCGGGGCCGTTGTCCGTGGTAGGTGGTTGGCTGCCGCCATGGGTAGCAGAGAGGTACTCGTGGTGGGTGCGACCGGGATCGTCGGTAGCCGCGTCACCCGGCGACTGCGCGAGCGCGCGACGCCGGTGCGCGCCGCCTCGAGGACGGGACGAACGCGGTTCGACTGGGGTGACCCGGCGACGTGGGACCCGTGCCTGGAGGGCGTGCAGGCGGCGTTCGTGATGGCACCGGACGGCGTGGAGGTCGCCCCGGACTTCCTGCAGCGGGCCGGCAGCGCGGGCGTCGAGCGGGTCGTGCTGCTGTCCAGCAAGGGCATCGAGGTGATGGGCGACAAGCGTCTGCTGGCCGCGGAGCAGGCGGTGCGGTCCACGGCCCTGCAGTGGACGATCGTGCGGCCGGACTGGTTCGACCAGAACTTCGACGAGGGCGTGCTGCGCGACTCCGTGCTGTCCGGCGAGATCGTGCTGCCGGTGGGTGCGACCAGACAGGCGTTCAACGACGCCGACGACATCGCCGCGGTCGTGACAGTCGCGATGGTCGAGGACGGCCACGACGGACGGGTCTACGAGCTCAGCGGTCCGCAGGCGCTGTCGTTCCACGACGCCGCGGCCGCCATCGCGCGGGTGTCCGGCCGCCGGGTCCGCTTCTCCGGAGGGGCTGACCGCTACGTCGAGGTGATGACCGGGTTCGGCCTCGACCGCCGGCAGGTGCTTGCGGAGGTCGATGCCTTCGAGGCACTGGCGGCCAACGGCGACGCCGAGGTCACCGACACCGTCACCCGGGTCACGGGCCGGGCGCCGGTCTCGTTCGGCGCGTACGCCGCGAGGGCCGCTGCACGGCGCGCCTGGGCCGACGACTGACGCGCACGCCGGCCCGCACGCGCCGTGCGGGCCGGCGTCGCGTCATCTCGCGCCGACGGTCACCGCTCCTTGTCGACGCGGATGAACGGTTCCGGACGGGTGTGGTGGTCGGCCGGGCCGTCGACGAGGGCCCCGCCGTCGAAGGTCACCCCGACCGGTCGCGGTCGCCGTGCGCTCCTTGGTCCTGCTTCCGGGCCCGTTGCCCGTCCGGAGGGCATGGGCTAAACAACACTAATTTGATAGTCTTAATACATGGCTGTGATCACGGAACTGTCCCTCCCACGGTTCGAGGGCTCCAGAGTCGCCGTACCCGCCCCTGCCCCCGGGGCCGGCAACTGGGCGGGTGCGGCCAGCGTCGTGCTCGATGGCGGCGTCTTCTGGATGGCCTACCGCGTTCGGCGGCCGGTCGAGGAGGGGCGCGGGGTCGCCGTCGCCGTTGCGCGCTCCGACGACGGCGAGAACTTCGTGCCGGTCGCCGAGGTACGCCGTGACGCGATGGGTGCCGCCTCGTTCGAGCGGCCGGCCCTGATGCGGCTGCCCGATGGCGGCTGGCGGCTGTACCTCAGCTGCGCCACCCCCGGCAGCAAGCACTGGTGGATCGAGGCGCTGGATGCCGCCCGGCCCGAGGCGCTGTCGTTCGGCCGGCGACGGATGGTGCTTCCCGGTGATGACATGTCCGCGGTCAAGGACCCGGTGATCACGCGTGACGCGCGAGGCTGGCACATGTGGGTGTGCTGCCACCCGCTCGACGTGGCCGGTGCCGAGGACCGGATGAGCACCTGGTACGCCACCAGCACCGACGGGCTGCGGTGGTCGATGCAGCGCGAGGTCCTGGCCGGTCGCGCAGGGGAGTGGGACGCCAGGGGAGCGCGGGTGACCGCGGTGCTGGGGACCGAGCCGCTGCGCGTCCTGTACGACGGGCGGCCCACCGCGCAGGCCAACTGGTTCGAGACCACAGGCATGGCGACCGAGGTCGACGGCGAGCTCGTGCCGGTCGACGGTGGACCGGTGGCGGCCTCGCCGTACTCCGACGGTGCGCTGCGCTACGTGGTGGCGGTTCCGCTGCGCAAGGGCGGAACCCGGTTCTACTTCGAGGCCGCCCGCGCGGACGGCGCGCACGACCTGCGCACTCAGGTCCTGCCCTGAGCCACCTTGGTGCTCTGCCGCGCGCGGTGCTGGAACGAGCCACGGTCGACGTGGCCGCGCCAGTCGTCGAAGGACTGACCGGTGACCCGCTCGAGCTGCTCGATATCGTCCAGGAGGGGTTCGAGCAGCCGGGTCCGCAGCTCGGCCGGCAGTGTCGGCCGGTGCGCATCGCGATCGCTCTGCAGCCAGTCGACCAGTGGGCGGCTCGCTCGACGCCATAGCTGCGGCGGGAACAGGGCACCGGCGCGCGCTCCTGCCCGCAGGGCCCGACCCAGAAGTGCGGCGCGTGGACCGGCCGGCACGAACGGCCGGGAGTTGTCGGGCGGCACGGTGCCGACGGCGCCCTCGCGCACACCGAGAAAGCGGCAGACGCGGTCGAGGGTGGACTGCGGCTGGTCGACCAGCTCGCGGTAGCGGAGAAGCAGGACGCGGTCGCGGTCGAAGCGCTCGAACAGCCCGCTGAGCTGGCTGCCGTAGCGCCCCATCGCCCGGTAGTGCCAGAACGGCGCCCAGCCGGCCTCGATCCGGGCCGGCTCGGCGGCGCACGCCTGGGAGAAGTCCGCGAGCGGCTCCAGGCCATCGGCCCACAGGTGCATCCAGTTGGAGTACGCCCGGTCGACGGGGTCGCGCAGGATCGCGACCAGCCGCACGTCCGGCAGCCGGGCGGCGATGCGGCGCTGCGCGTCGTCGTCGTACAGGTAGAACGGCGTGCTCTCGCCGCAGAGCTGGTCGCCCGTGGCCTCGGCGAACAGGGCGCTGTACCGGTCGCGCTGCCACGTCCACTCGCGGCAGCTGTGCGAGTCGCCCGGCCCGCGGTAGGCCGGCGGCGGGGTGTCCCCGCACAGGAAGTATTTCGGCTCCTTGACCCGGCTCAGCCACAGGTCCGGGTGACGCGACAGCGCTGCGTGCAGCGCGCTGGTGCCGGCCTTGGGTGCCCCGACGATGAGGAAGTCGGGCATCCGGCCGGCGGCGGCGGGCGTGGGGGCCGGGTGCATGTCAATACTCTACTATTCAAGTAGACATTAAGCACTAGGAGTCCCTGGACCCGGCTGCGATCTGGTGAGACGATGTGGGTCAGTTCGATATGCGATGCCCCTTACGATGCGATGGTCCGTGATCTGGTGGTCAGTGACGCGCTGGGTCGTCTCCGACCGGAGCATTGGGGCGTCCGAGCGACCGGGGGGTCGACATGCCGTTTATCGTGTTCGCGGCGATCGCGCTGATCGGCGCCGCCGTCCAGATCCGCCGGCAGCGCGGACAGAACCGGCTCGCGGTCGACACGCTGTTCGTCTGGTGGATGGTCGTGTCGATCGGGCTCGGGTCGATCGTGGGTTCGATGTTCCACCTGTTCGACGGTGCGCAGATCGCCGAGCAGATCGGCTACACCCGCGGTAACGGCGGCTTCCAGTTCGAGAACGCCATGGGTGACCTCGCCATCGGCATCGCCGCCGTGCTGTGCGTGCGCTTCCGCGGCTACTTCTGGCTTGCGACGCTGATGATCCTGTCGATCCAGTTCTTCGGCGACGCGGGCGGGCACATCTACTACTGGATCGCGGACGGCAACACCCAGCCGGACAACATCGGGCTCCCGCTGGCGTTCGACTTCATCCAGCCGATCCTCGCGATCATCCTGTTCTGGGTCTCGTGGCGCCGCGGCGGCGACGCCCG
>DATMEB010000029.1:0-3643 GCA_035557095.1 Nocardioidaceae bacterium
CGCACGTTGCCGCTGCTCGCCCCGATGTCCGAGGTGGCCGGGCGGCTCGCCCCACAGGTCGGCGCCTATCACCTCATGCGCCAGGGCGGCGGCCGCGGCGTGCTGATGGGCGGCGTCTCCGGCGTGTACGCGGCCAAGACCGTCGTGATCGGCGCGGGCGTGTCCGGCATGAACGCCGCCGCGATCGCGCTCGGCATGCAGGCCGAGGTGCTGCTGCTCGACAGGAACATCGACAAGCTGCGCGAGGCCGACCGCATCTACCAGGGGCACCTGCAGACGGTGGCGTCCAACCGGTTCGAGGTCGAGTCCGCGGTCTCCGACGCCGACATGGTCATCGGCGCCGTGCTGGTGCCCGGTGCGAAGGCGCCGACGCTGGTGTCCACCGACCTGGTGTCGCGGATGCGCGACGGCTCGGTGCTGGTCGACATCTCGATCGACCAGGGCGGGTGCTTCGAGGACTCGCGGCCCACCACCCACGCCGACCCGACCTACACCGTGCACAACTCGGTGTTCTACTGCGTCGCCAACATGCCCGGCGCCGTGCCGCACACCTCCACGCACGCGTTGACCAACGTGACCCTGCCCTACACCGTCGCGCTGGCGGACAAGGGCTGGCAGCGGGCGATGCGTGACGACCCCACGCTCGCACTCGGTCTCAACACTCACTCGGGCCACCTCACCAACGAGCCGGTCGCCAACGCGCACGGCATGTCCAGCACCGCACTGGGTGAGGTGCTCGCCTGAGCGGCCGCGACGCGCTGCGGCACGCGGCCCAGACCTATCTCGACCACCTGACGGTCGAGCGAGGGCTCGCGCACAACACGGTGTCGTCATACCGACGCGATCTGCGGCGCTACGTCGACTTCCTCGCCGCGGCGGGTGTGCCCACCTTCGACGACGTGCAGGAGCAGCACGTCACCGAGTTCCTGATGCGGCTGCGCGAGGGCGACGACGAGCATCCGCCGCTGGGTGCGGGGAGCGCCGCCCGCGCGGTCGTCGCGGTCCGGGGCCTTCACCGGTTCCTGTTGCGCGAAGGGACCACCGGCGTCGACCCCGCGGCCGGGGTCAAGCCGCCCAGCCCGGCCAAGCGACTGCCCAAAGCGCTGCCGCTGGACGCGGTGGAGCGGCTCCTCGCCGCGGCCGGCTCGCCCGGCACGGCGCTCGCGATGCGCGACCGCGCGTTGCTCGAGCTGCTGTACGGCACCGGTGCGCGCATCTCCGAGGCGGTCGGCCTCGACGTCGACGACGTGGAGCTCGACTCCGGCGCGGTGCGCCTGATGGGCAAGGGCAGCAAGCAGCGTGCCGTCCCGGTCGGGTCGTACGCCGTCGAGGCGGTCTCGGCGTACCTGGTCCGCGCTCGGCCCCAGCTCTCCGGCGTCGGACGCAGCACGCCGGCGCTGTTCCTGAACGCACGGGGCGGTCGGCTCTCCCGGCAGAGTGCATGGTCGGTGCTGCGCTCGGCCGCCGAACGTGCCGGTGTCGACGGTGATGTGTCTCCGCACACGTTGCGGCACTCGTTCGCCACCCACCTGCTCGACGGCGGTGCCGACGTGCGCGTGGTGCAGGAGCTGCTCGGGCACGCCTCGGTCACGACCACGCAGGTCTACACGCTCGTGACCGTCGACCGGCTGCGCGAGGTGTACGCCGCGGCGCATCCGCGCGCCCTCGGATAGGCCGCTGAAGAGGCCCTGGAACGGCACCCGCGAGCTGTTCGCGAAACACGCGCGCCCTCGGCGGTTCGTCCCCAGGTTTATCCCCATTGCGTGCAAGGCTTGTGCACAGTAAGCGCGGCCATGTGCACACCCATCGGGGGCGCCTTGCTGGGCCTTCTCGGGTACGCCTAGAGTCGCGCGCGAGATGGGCGATTTGCAGATGTGTCAGCGGAGAGGCAAGGCGGGTTGTGAACGAGTCGACAGGATTCCCCGCAAGCGGATACTCCGGTGGCGGCGCTGCTGCGTCGTCGATGCCCCCCCGGCCGGTGATCCCCACCGCACCCGAGGCTGAGCTCGGGGTGGTGCACGCCCATACGGCGGCCCAGGAGGACGGCAACGCCCAGAAGGCCGGCAAGTCCGGGAAGGCCGAGATCGGCGCCACCGGTCGGCCGCTTCCGGACCTGCCCGAGCCGCCGCCGCGCACGGCGCACGGGCCCGCGCGCGTGATCGCGATGTGCAACCAGAAGGGTGGGGTCGGCAAGACCACCACCACGATCAACCTGGGCGCCTCGCTCGCGGAGTACGGCCGGCGCGTGCTGCTCGTCGACTTCGACCCGCAGGGCTCGTTGTCGGTCGGGCTGGGGTTCAACCCGCACGAGCTCGAGCTGACCATCTACGACCTGCTGATGTCCGACGACACCGACGTCCACGACGTCATCCACGCCAGCGGTGTCGAGGGCCTCGACCTGCTGCCGTCCAACATCGACCTCTCGGCCGCCGAGGTGCAGCTGGTCGGCGAGGTGGCCCGTGAGCAGACGCTGGCGCGCGTGCTCGCGCCGGTGATGAAGGACTACGACGTCATCCTGATCGACTGCCAGCCCTCGCTGGGGCTGCTCACGATCAACGCGCTCACCGCCGCGCACGGCGTGATCGTGCCGCTGGAGTGCGAGTACTTCGCACTGCGCGGCGTGGCCCTGCTCAAGCACACGATCGACAAGGTGACCGAGCGGCTCAACCCGACCCTGCAGGTCGACGGCCTGCTCGGCACGATGTTCGACGGTCGCACACTGCACAGCCGCGAGGTCATGCAGCGGCTGGTGGAGGCCTGGGGCGACACCGTGTTCCACACGGTGATCCGGCGCACGGTCAAGTTCTCCGACTCGACCGTCGCGGGCGAGCCGATCACGTCGTACGCCACGTCGTCGTCGGGCGCGGACTCCTACCGGCAGCTGGCCAGAGAGGTGCTGGTGCGGTGTCCCGACGAGTGAGCCTGCCCGGCGCCGACGAGCTGTTCCGGCGTACGTCCGAAGTAGTCACCCAGGCTGAGGCCGACCGGGACGACCGGGACGATCGGACCCGGCCGACGCTCGCGCCCGCGCCACCGCCGGAGCAGCCCGCACCCTCCACGCTGCATGAGGCGGAAGAGGCCGACGAGACGCAGCGTCCCCAGCGCACGTCCAGCGGACGGGTGCGTCACGACGAGAAGATGACCGTCTACATCACCGCCGAGGAGCTGCTCGAGCTCGAGCACGCGCGGCTGGTGTTGCGCCGTGCTCTCGGCTCGGCCGTCGACCGCGGCCGGCTGGTGCGGGCCGCGGTGGCGATGGCACTGGCCGACCTCGACGAGCACGGCGCCGACGGGCAGCTCGTACGCCGGCTCAACGACACGTGAGTGCGACGATCGCTCCCGAACCGGTAGCGCCCACACCCGACGACTCGGCGAGGTTCGCCGTACGGCTCGACAACTTCGAGGGCCCCTTCGACCTGCTGCTCGGCCTGATCGCCAAGCACAAGCTCGACATCACCGAGGTCTCCCTGGCCACGGTGACCGACGAGTTCATCGCCTACGTCAAGAAGGGCGCCGCCGACAGCGGGTCCTGGGATCTCGAGCAGACCTCCAACTTCCTGCTGGTCGCGAGCACGCTGCTCGACCTGAAGGCAGCCCGGCTGCTGCCGCAGGGCGACGTCGAGGACGAGGAGGACCTCGCGCT